>CALLIG010000256.1 GCA_938009735.1 uncultured Flavobacteriaceae bacterium | reverse complement strand
TATTCTGAGCTTGCTGATATTAGAGGAAGTGGTTTATTCTTAGGGATAGAAATACTTAATGACGATGGGAAACCAGGAACACAACTAGCATCAAAAATAAAAAATGGACTAAGAAAGCAATTTATACTTGTGAGCACCGACGGCCCTTATGATAATGTAATAAAGATAAAGCCACCACTTTCATTTACCAATACTGACGCAGATATTTTGGTTAAAGCTATTCAAAGTATTTTGTCATAGTTTTAGAAAAATTAATATTTTTGTATAAATCCAAATACCTACAAATGAAAAATACCCTACTTAAAGATATTGGCTTAGCTGTGTTGAGAATTCTACCAGCACTAATGATGCTAACACACGGTCTTCCTAAATTTCAAAAGTTAATCAATGGTAATTTTGAATTTGGTGATCCCATTGGTATTGGTGCTGCACCGTCATTATTTCTTGCCGTACTCGGAGAATTCATTTGTCCTATTTTATTAATTATCGGTTTTAAAACCCGTTGGGTCGCCATTCCTTCAGCTATTACTATGTTAGTAGCAGCAGTATTAGTTCATGGTGAAGACCCATTTGGCACAAAAGAAAAGGCACTACTATATTTGGTATTTTTCATTTCCATCATTCTTTTGGGTCCTGGTAAATTTAGTATCGACCGTAAATAAAAATATGTAGAAATACTAAGGTGTTTTTAAATGACCTTTACAAGAAGTTCTTTTAATAAATCAGCTTGAGAAATATTCGCAGAACCTACACCTTTTCCTTTAAGATCTAGTTCTCGGAGACTTGAGATCACAGAACTCACTTTTTTCATGGGGTAGTTTTTAGCTGCTATTCTAAACTCATCAACAAAATAAGGATTGATCCCCAATGCACTTGCAACACTTTTGGGGTTATGATCATTCATTCCATGATACTTTAGCAACTGAGTGAAGAAAGTATTCAACAAAGTTACGGTAACCACAAAAGGATTGTCTTTGGGGTTTTGGGCAAAATAATTCATAATTCGTGTGGCTTTCACCACATTGCGCTCCCCTATTGCTTTCTTAAGTTCAAAATTGTTATAGTCCTTACTAATTCCGATATTCTCTTCAATATCTAATGGAGTAATTTCTTTTTCTTTCGAAAGCACTAATTTTAGTTTCTCGAGTTCGTTATTAATTTTACTCAAATCGGTTCCTAAGAACTCAACAAGTAAGCTGGCTGCCTTCGGTGTGATTTTATACCCTTTGCCTTGCAGTACTCTACGAATCCAATCAGCGACCTTATTTTCATACAGCTTCTTACTTTCAAAACAAACACCGTTTTTCTTAATGAGCTTATATGTTTTTTTACGCTTGTCAAATTTGCTATACTTATAACATAACACAAGAACAGTAGTCAATTGCGGATTTTCTGCGTACGAACTCAATTTATCAATTGAACGTGCTAAATGCTGTGCTTCTTTTACAATAACCACCTGACGTTCAGCCATCATAGGGTATCGTTTGGCGTTCGAAACAATGTCTTCTACCGTAACATCTTTACCATAAAGAACCATTTGATTAAAACTTTTTTCTTCTTCCTGAAGGACGTTTTTCTCAATATATGAAGCGATTTGGTCTATGTAGTAAGGCTCCTCCCCCGTCAATAGGTAAATGGGCTTTACATTCCCACTTGCAATATCATTGACTATTTGTTTTACTTCATCCATCCAAAAAAAATCATCAAATTTGTGACATGTTACCGCTGAACTTTCCGGTCTATAACTTTCGTTTCAAAAATAGCGAAAATAAAGTCCATATTTTTGATGTCATACGCAAAAAATTTGTGGTTTTACAACCCGAAGAATGGGTGCGTCAACATCTTGTACATTATTTAATTGCTGTTAAAAATTACCCGAAAAGCCTTATTAATGTTGAAAAGCAATTGAATATTAATGGCATGAAAAAAAGATATGATGTCGTTGTATTCAATTCAAATGGTTCCATAGAAATTTTATTCGAATGCAAAGCACCTGAAATCAAAATTAGTCAAACCACTTTTGATCAAATTGCACAGTATAATATGAATCTAAAGGCAAATTACTTAATGGTAACCAACGGCCTTGAGCATTTTTATTGCAAAATGGATTTTGTTCAAGAAAAGTATTCTTTTCTACAGGATATTCCTGATTTTAAACGTTAATTTGTCATCGTTTTGCGTATAGCTGTTGTCATATTAAATTGGAATGGAAAGGAACTTTTAAGTAGTTACCTTCCATCGGTTATTCAATATTCTGAAGGCGCGGATATCTATGTTGCAGACAATGCTTCTACTGATGAATCGGTCGCATTTATTAAAACAAATTATCCATCCATAAAAATAATTCAAAATTCAATTAATGGTGGTTACGCCAAAGGATATAATGATGCGTTAAAGCATGTTAAGGCTGATATATTCTGTCTTTTAAACTCAGATGTTGAAGTAACAAAAAACTGGCTTACCCCTATAGAAAAGGCTTTTAATGAATTACCAGAAGTCTCAATCATACAGCCCAAAATATTAGATTTAAAACAGAAAGATCATTTTGAATACGCTGGTGCCGCTGGCGGATTTATTGATCAATTGGGGTATCCTTTTTGCAGAGGGCGAATTTTTCAAGCACTAGAAAAAGACCAAGGTCAATACAACGATATAAAGGAAATTTTCTGGGCGACAGGTGCATGCATGTTTATTAAAAGTGATGTTTTTAATGAAGTAGCTGGATTTGATGAAGATTATTTCGCACATCAAGAAGAAGTCGATTTATGTTGGAGAGCAAAAAATGCTGGTCATAAAGTATTTTATGTAGGTACTTCTGAAGTATTTCATTTAGGTGGATCAACATTGAGCAACATGAATCCTAAGAAAACGTATTTAAATTTTAGAAATTCTTTGTTCTCTATTACCAAAAACCTACCGATAAGGAAGGCCTTTTTAATTATATTTATACGTTTGGTCTTAGATGCGGTAGCGGCAATTCGCTTCGTATTTCAATTAAGATTTAAGCATTTTTTCGCTATTTTAAAGGCGCATTTAAGCTTTTATAGGCATTTTAGAAAAATGTATAGGAAACGGGAAAAAGCTAATTTTATATTAAAATACTATGTTACGAAGTCCATTGTTTGGTCTCACTTCGTACATCAAGAGAGTGATTTTACTGCATTAGTAAAAGATTAACTCAAATTATAAAAACACCCTAGCACTTTTTTGTATAATTTTAGGGTACTAAAACCAATGAACAAATAATAAATAATTAATAAGTAACAGTATTATGAAAAAAATCATTTTAGGTGTATTAGGAGCAACATTTTTGTTATCCTCTTGTGTATCACAAAAGAAATATGCAGAATTAGAGGCTAAGGCTAAAGAATCACAGGATTTATTGAACTCCGCAACGGTTAAACTTAATGACTGCTTAGAAGAAAAGGCAACTGCTACTTCAAGATTACAGACATTAGAAGACCAAAACTCTTTTTTAAAGGCAAATAATCAAGAGTTGATTAACAATATGGGGAATTTGACCACATTGACTACTAAAGGAGCTGAGAACTTAGAGAAGTCATTAGAAAGTCTTCAAGAGAAAGATTTAACTATTCGTAAGTTAAATGACGCAATTACACGAAGAGACTCTGTAAACCTTTCTTTAGTTCAGAGTTTAAAAGGTGTTTTGGGTAATTTAGATGATGAGGATATTGAAATTAGCGTAGAGAAAGGTGTAGTTTTCGTATCTATCTCTGACAAACTATTATTTAGCAGCGGTAGCTATAACATCATGAGCAAAGCTAAAACAGTTCTAGGCAAAGTTGCTCAGGTAGTCAATAATAAGCCAGATTTCGAATTTATGGTTGAAGGTCATACCGATGATGTGCCTTATACTGCAGGTGGTGTTTTATTAGACAACTGGGATTTAAGTACAAAACGTGCTACAGCTGTAGTTCGTATTTTACAAAACGATTATGGAGTAGATCCAAAACGTATGACTGCAGCCGGAAGAGCTCAATATGTGCCGGTTTCATCTACTGAAAAATCTAAAAACAGAAGAACTAGAATCGTTGTTCTTCCAAAAATTGATCAGTTCTATGAAATGATTGAAGAAGGAATGAAAGATCCTGCGATTAATGAATAATTAATTACAGCGTCAAAAATTAATAAAAGGTGTGCCTATTGGCACACCTTTTATGTTTTAAAATATATCAATATCACCTTTACCTTCGCGAACAACTTCTGGTTCGTCATTAGATAAATCAATAACCGTTGAAGCTACATTATCACCATAACCACCATCAATAACAATATCAACTAGATTTTGCCATTTTTCAAAAATGAGCTCTGGGTCGGTAGTATATTCTAAAAGTTCATCTTCATCATAAATAGATGTAGATACAATAGGATTCCCTAATTCCTCGACTAATGTTTTTATAATCAAATTATCAGGTACACGAATTCCAACCGTTTTCTTCTTTTTAAAAACTTTAGGAAGATTATTATTCCCCGGGAGTATGAAAGTATAAGGACCGGGTAATGCTCGTTTGAGAATCTTAAAAGTTGCTGTGTCGATCTGCCGAACATAGACAGAGAGGTTACTAAGATCTGCACATATAAAAGACCAATTCGCTTTTTCAAGTTTTATGCCTTTAATACGAGCAATTTTTTCTAAAGCTTTTGTATTTGTAATGTCACAACCTAAACCATAAACAGTATCTGTTGGATAAATCACTAATCCACCTTTACGAAGTACATCAACCACCTTCTTAACCGCTTTTGGGTTTGGGTTTTCTTCATATATTTTGATGAATTCGGCCATGGGACTAACTGATTGTTCTATGCTAAGTTAAATGTATTTAAGATAACGATTATAAAAAAAAGGTCTCTCAAGTTAAAACTCAAGAGACCTTTAATAGATTAATTCGATTTACTTCACTTGATAAACGCGTACATAATCAACTTCCATAGTTGCAGGGAAATTTTCTGAATCAACACCTTCAAGTCCTCCCCAACTTCCACCGACAGCAACATTCATTATAAAGTAAAAATTATTTTGAAACGGCCAACTATCGATATTATAGGTTGTTGGTCTTCGAAAGATGAACACGACGTTATCAATAGTATCAATATAAAACTTGATGTACTTACTAGACCATAGCAAACCAAAATTATGAAACTCTTCTTCTATCGTCTCTAAATCTAGAGCACCGGAAGTGATTTCTGTACCGTTCGTGTGATTATTAGCCGTACTATGAAGAGAGGAATGTGTTTTGTCAGATTTAAAACTAACATATTCCATTATATCTATTTCTCCGCAGGCAGGCCATCCAACAGTTTCGATATTGTTTCCTAACATCCAAAGTGCTGGCCAAAGACCATTTCCCTTATAATCGGGCATTTTTGCCCGAATTTCCATCCTACCGTATTTGAAAGACCTTACACTATTAATTCTCGCAGAAGTGAAAGCACCTTCAATAGTGTTATCCACATTTTTTTTAGCAATAATTTTTAGTATACCATCTGCAACTTCAGTATTACCTTCTGGTTGATAATTTTGAAGTTCATCATTTACCCAACCACTTGCTCTATCTTCAAAAACCCAATTATCTTCAGAAACTGTTGTGCCATCAAATTCGTCGCTCCATACAAGTTCTGCAGCGTCCCAATAGTCCGCATCATCTGGATCTTTAGCAACAGGAGTTTCTGGCGCTGGCGTAGGATCAGGATCTATCGCAACAACAGTATCTTGACCATCTGAGCTGGAACATCCAAAAAAGACAATTAAAAAGGTGAGGAAAAGAAAATTATACTTTTTCATTTTTTTTTGATAAAGTTAGGGAAATTTACAGCTAGCAATCTAACTTATGATAAAACTTCGAGTTTCGCAAAACGTAATAACAACTTTTTAATATCACCTTTATCAAACAAAATTTCAGCTTTTTTATCATTACCCACTCCTTCAATATTAATCACCTTGCCCCTACCAAAACGAGTATGATTAACTAATACCCCAACAGCAAGATTAGGGTCAATAACATTCGTATTACCTACCGGAGATGCTATTTCTGGTTTTAGTTTTCGAAGTTTTCGTAATTGATTCTCATTAGGCTTACCAACCAAAGGAGGTGTGCCTCTTGTTGGTTTCACTTGTCTCAGCGTGCTTTTATCTACTTCACCAAAAATATCAGTATCAATAAGTGGCTTATAGCGATAGGCCGCGGTATCAATCGGAGTTAAATTCTCCACATACTTCTCATCAATCTCTTCTAAAAATCGACTTGGTTCTGCATCAATTAATTTACCCCAGCGATATCGGTTTTGAGTATAGGTTAAATATGCTTGTTGTTCGGCTCTAGTCAGCGCTACATAAAACAACCTTCGCTCCTCTTCTAGTTCACTTCTGGTATTCATACTCATGCCTGAAGGGAAAAGATCTTCTTCCATTCCAACGACATAAACATATGGAAATTCAAGGCCTTTCGCTAAGTGAATAGTCATTAAGGCAACTCGGTCATCATCGCCTGTATCTTTATCTAAATCTGTTGCTAGTGCTACATCTTCTAAAAATTCTGAGATATTACCTGAAGCGCCATCCAATTCTTTTTGACCTTCTACGAAATCTTTGATTCCGTTTAAAAGCTCTTCGATATTTTCCATCTTGGCAATACCTTCTGGCGTACCATCTTTTTTAAACTCTAAAAGAATACCGGTCTTCTTTGAAACATGTTCAGCAAGTGTAAAAGCATCGGTGCCATCACTCATGATCCGAAAACTTTTGATCATGGTCACAAAATCTTGCAGCTTTCGCTTGGTACCCGCATTGATTTTTAAATCAATCTTGTCAATATTTTCAATGACTTCAAAAATCGATCTCCCGTAGTGATTCGCAGCAACTACAAGTTTATCGATAGTAGTATTTCCAATTCCCCTTGCCGGGAAATTAATAATACGTTTTAATGCCTCTTCATCTTTTTGATTGATGACTAAGCGCAAATAAGAAAGTACATCTTTAATCTCCTTTCTTTGATAAAAAGATAATCCTCCATAAATACGATACGGAATATCACGTTTACGAAGTGCGTCTTCCATCGCCCTTGATTGCGAATTGGTTCGGTACAAAATAGCAAAATTGCCATTTGACATTTGATGTTGCATTCGGTTTTCCCAAATAGAATTTGCAACATAGCGCCCTTCTTCAGCATCCGTAGGGCTGCGATGAATTATTATGGGTGGTCCGTCATCGTTAGATGTCCAAACTACTTTCTCTAATTGCTCTGTGTTATTGGCAATAATGGAGTTTGCAGCATTTACTATGTTTTTTGTGGAACGATAGTTTTGCTCCAAACGGTACATACCAACATTATCATAATCTTTTTGAAAGTTTAGAATATTACTAATGTTCGCTCCACGGAAAGAATATATACTTTGGGCATCATCACCTACTACACAAATATTTTCATACTTGTCGGATAAGGCCTTGACTATAAGATATTGTGAGTGGTTGGTATCTTGGTACTCATCAACCAATATATATTTGAAACGCTCTTGGTACTTTGCTAAAACTTCTGGAAAACGATTTAAAAGCTCATTGGTGCGGAGTAATAGATCATCAAAATCCATAGCACCCGCTTTAAAACAACGCTCCACATAGTTATGGTAAATATCTCCCATACGTGGTCGTTTAGCCATTGCATCCGCTTCTACTAACTCAGGATTATTCAAATACGCCTTAACGGTAATCAAACTATTCTTATAAGATGATATACGGTTCTGAACTTGTTTGTATTTATAAATGTCTTTATCAAGACCCATTTCTTTAATGATAGAAGCTATGAGTCGTTGCGAGTCTTGGGTATCATAAATTGTGAAATTACTTGGGTAGCCTAATTTATCACCATCATAACGTAGCAGCTTAGCAAAAACGGAGTGGAAAGTACCCATCCATAAATTCTTAGTTTCTGCAGCTCCCGCAATATCAGCAATACGCTTTTTCATTTCGCGTGCTGCTTTATTGGTAAAAGTCAATGCTAATATATTAAAAGCATCAACGCCCTGTTCCATCAAATGGGCAATACGAAAAGTAAGTACACGAGTCTTCCCTGATCCTGCACCTGCAATAACCATCAATGGTCCATCTTTGTGCAATACTGGGGCCCTTTGGGCATCATTCAACTGGTCAATAAAATTCTCCAAAAGCGTATTTAAATTGTTATAAATTAGGATGGTGAATTTAGCCATAATTACCCTTATTCTATAAACTTCATTTCAATAATTATGAACAATGGTACAGGGGTTTTGGCGAATTTGAATATATTTAGAGCTAGAACAACATTGAATGAAAATAAAATACCTTTTTCTGCTTATAGCAATCCTTATTATTCAATCAAGTTTGTTTGCGCAAAAGAAGCAAACCGGACCCATCATTAAAGACTATGGTAAAGTTTGGGCCATTGAAAATCCTGATTTTAAAGTTAATCCTGAAAAAGAGTACAAAGCTGTTTTTGATATTATGAACAGTCCAGATAGTCATGATAGGGTAAATGCGAGTATAGAAACAGCTGCTCGTTTTTTTAATATGCATGCGCAAAGTGGCGTACCTGCTAAAAATCTAAAAGTTGCTTTGGTAGTTCACAACAAGGCTTCAAAAGATGTTATTGATAATGATGCTTACAAAAAGAAGTATGGTACAGATAACCCCAATCAAGAATTGATCAAAGCATTAATTGATGCTGGAGGACAAATTATTTTTTGCGGACAATCTTCTGTTTCGAGAGGTTACCCTCGTGAAGATTTGATAGAAGGAGTACAATTATCACTTTCTGCAATGACCGCGTTAATACAATTACAAGACGAAGATTATAGACTAATTAAATTTTAAAATAAGAACACTCATTATGAAAAAAGTACTCATAGCAGCAATGCTATTTTCCGGATACTTCGCTATGGCACAAGGTCCAAATTTAGAAAAAGACTATTCTGCTGTTGAAGGTAAAGTAATTGATTGGCGAAGAGATATTCACCAAAACCCTGAATTAGGAAATCGTGAATTCAAAACCGCAGAGAAAATTGCTAAACATTTAAAATCTTTAGGTATTGAAGTGCAAACTGGAGTTGCACATACGGGTGTTGTAGGCCTTTTAAAAGGAGACCT
Source organism: uncultured Flavobacteriaceae bacterium (assembly GCA_938009735.1). Taxonomy (GTDB): domain Bacteria; phylum Bacteroidota; class Bacteroidia; order Flavobacteriales; family Flavobacteriaceae; genus Maribacter_C. The sequence continues at coordinate 24,945 of CALLIG010000256.1, read as the reverse complement.
ACCTGGTAAAGTTGTAGCCTTAAGAGCAGATATTGATGCCTTACCGGTTATTGAGCGTAATGATTTACCATACAAATCAACTGTTACTTCAGAGTTTTTAGGTCAGAAAGTTGGAGTGATGCATGCATGTGGTCACGATACACATACTGCAATATTAATGGGCGTTGCAGAAGTATTATCTAAAAACAAAGACAAAATAAAGGGAACTGTTAAGTTCATTTTTCAACCTTCAGAAGAAGGCCCACCACCAGGTGAAGAAGGTGGCGCTTTAATGATGGTTAAAGAAGGGGTTATGGAAAACCCAAAAGTAGATGCTATTTTCGGTTTGCATATCAATTCTCAAACTCCTGTTGGCGTAATTCGTTACAAAGCTGGAGGAATCATGGCTGCTGCACAGAGTTTTACCATTAAAGTAAAAGGAAAGCAAAGTCATGGTTCGCAACCATGGTCTGGTGTAGACCCAATTTTAATTAGTGCCAAGATCATTGATGGTTTACAAACGATTATTAGTCGTGAAACTGAGCTTACCAATGAAGCTGCAGTTATTACGGTTGGAAAAATCAATAGTGGAGTTCGCTTTAATATCATTCCTGAAAGTGCTGAAATGATTGGTACGATAAGAACTTTAGATTATGATATGAAAGATAAATTGAACAAACGTATGATTGAAATGGTGGAAACTATCGCCAAAGCATATGGTGGATCTGCAACTTGCGAAATTAAAGAGGCTACAGACATTACATTTAACGATCACGATTTGACAGCTCAAATGTTGCCTACCATGCAACGTACTGCAGGTGCTGAAAATGTACAATTACAAAATGCAGTTACAGGCGCTGAAGATTTCTCTTATTATCAGAAAGAAGCTCCTGGTATATTCTTTTTCTTGGGTGGAATGACTCCGGGTAACACAGAATCTTTCCCTCATCACACTCCTGATTTTTTGATCGATGACAGCGGGATGCAGCTTGGATTAAGAACATTAACTGAAATGACTTTAGATTATTTGAATAGTAAATAAACAATATTGGAAAAACTGAGCGAGCAAATTGCTGATTTGGGCTATCCTTTTCCTGCGCAATTTTTTGAACAGGAACTCATAAAAAACGAAGTGCCCTTTAGAGAAATTACGAAGACAAATGCGGATAGTAGTTTTTCTTCAAGGGTTTATTTTGTTGGGATTGAAGATATTGAAAAAGCAAACAGTATTAAAAATAGCATAGAAATTGACAATGCTAAATCTGAAGAAAAGTTTAGAAACCCTATTCGGAAAATACTGGCTTACATTGTTTTAATATTAATAGCAATCTATGTAATCTTTGATTTATTCAAAGTATTCAAGTAAGATTTTTACATATGGAATCATTTTTAAACTTTTTCACTATTGTCCCTTGGTGGGGTTATGTTTTAGGCTTTCTAGGACTTGTTGCCTTCCGTGATGTTTTTATACAAAAGTCACATACCATATCACATAACTTTCCAGTTGTGGGTCATTTACGGTATTGGTTAGAGAGTATAGGTCCAGAAATGCGGCAGTACTTTGTGGCGAATAATCGTGAAGAGCTTCCTTTCAATCGGATAGAGAGAGGTTGGATTTACGCATCTGCAAAAAAAGAGAATAACTATGAAGGTTTTGGTACTGATCGAGATATATATGCACACCAGCATATTTTTGTCAAGAACCAAATGATGGCTTATAAAACTCCAGAAGGACATCCAAGTAATTTGCATAAAGACTTTGTTCCATGTGCTAAAATAATGGGTGCATACAACGGTCGTAGAAAACCATATCGTCCAGCATCAGTAATTAATGTTTCTGCAATGAGTTTTGGATCCTTGTCTGCTGCTGCTATTAAAGCTTTGAACATAGGTGTGGCAAAAGCTGATGCCTATCATAACACAGGCGAAGGCGGATTATCTCCCTACCATAAGCAGGGTGGTGATGTCGTTTTTCATTTCGGAACAGGGTATTTCGGAGTGCGAAGTTCGGATGGTAATTTATCAATTGAAAAACTGGTAAAGTTAACGGAAGAGAATCCGTGTATAAAAGCTATAGAAATCAAATTATCGCAAGGTGCAAAACCCGGAAAAGGTGGAGTACTTCCTGGAGCAAAAATAACTCCTGAAATTGCAAAAATTAGAGGTGTAGAAGTTGGGAAGGATGTCCTCTCCCCTGCTACTCACAAGGCTTTTAGTAATGTCACCGAATTGATGAAATTAATAGAAGAGATTGCTGAAGCGACTGGTTTACCGGTAGGAATCAAAGGAGCAATTGGGAAATTAGACCAATGGGAGCAACTAGCTGAAATTATGGAAAAAACAGGCAAAGGGCCAGATTTCATTGCTGTAGACGGCGGTGAAGGTGGTACAGGAGCTGCTCCTCCATCGTTTGCAGACCATGTATCCTTACCCTGGGTTTACGGCTTTTCTAGTTTGTATAAAGTTTTTCAACAAAGAAATCTAACAGATCGCATCGTCTTTATAGGAAGTGGTAAATTAGGATTTCCGGCAAAAGCAGCAATGGCGTTTGCTATGGGTGCAGATTGTATTAATGTTGCTCGTGAAGCTATGATGAGTATTGGTTGTATTCAGGCTCAAATTTGCCATACAAATAAATGTCCGGCAGGAATTGCAACGCAAAGCAAATGGAGACAAAACGGACTCAATGTACCTTTAAAGTCAGATAGGCTTGCTCAATATTTTAAAACTTTTCGAAAAGAATTTATTGAAATTACCCATGCAGCAGGATACGAACACCCTTGTCAATTTAGTATGAATGATATTCAGGTTAACGTAGACGACATTGATTTAACCCGAAATTTGCGTTCCACCTATGGTTATAACAAAACATTAGTTGATTTCAATGGCATGCAAGAACTATATGACTGCGAGCACTTAGGAGGCAAGAATTTCACTTCTTCAGCTAAATAATATATTTTTGTTACAGCATTTATAAAAAGTTAAACCCCAATTCTAATTTATATGAAAATAAAATTACTCTTCGTTTTACTGCTCGGCTCAAGTATTACTGCATTACAGGCTCAGAAAAAAAGTGAATTAATTTCAGAGATAGCAACTTTAAAAATGCAACTAGATTCTGTGAGTTCAGAAGTTACAGATGCTCGCAAGAAAGAAAAAGTAGCTCAAACGGAATCAGTATCTTATAAATCACAAGTAACTGAACTTCAAGATGCGAATAGAACTTTAATGAAAAGCTTAACTAGTTTTACTGAAGTATCTACTAAAAATTCAAGCAACTTCAATATGGCCATGGAGAGCCTAAACGATAAGGAACAACAGCTAAAGGCAATTAACGATGCTATAGCCAGCAATGATTCTATAGCTCTTGTGGTATTAACCAATGCCAAACAAACCTTAGGTGAAAATGCTAAAATTGGTGTTTCGAACGGAATGGTGATAATCTCCTCGGGCTTGAGTGCACTTTTCGGAAGCGATACTGGTTCAACGATTAGTGTTGAAGCAGAGCCATGGGTTCAAAAGATCGGACAAATTTTAACTGCAAACCCAAATATGGCAATTACCATTGAAGGTTTAAGTATGACTGGTGATTTAGATATACCCGCACAGCAAGCAAAAGCTATTAGTAATGCACTTCAAAGACTTGAAATACCTGCAGATCGAATTACTGCTTCCGGTAAAGACGGTAATTTAAAAGAAGGCATTGTTCTTAAAATCCATCCGAAATTTGATGAATTTTATATGATGGTAAAAGAGCAATTGAAACAATAATGTTTAGCTCAGCATATTAAAAAACCAAGCTGTTCCCATCTGCATCAGTAAAATTTTGTAGTTCATTCCAAATAAATGTAACGGTAGCATCATAGTTTGCTCTTGCAATACTATGAACAGTATTAGGCACTTCATATGAAGCAGGAGTCTCTTCGCCATACATGGCCATGTAAGTCACTAGACTTGCTAAAAAGTAGACTGTAGGTCTTCCGTGTGGTGCATCATCTTCGTATAACTCCGAAAAGGGAATCTCTGACAAATTGGTTTCCGTCAGCAATTTACTAATGATTGGACCTACAGGAATCATTTTTATATTCAAATTAGGTCTTTCTTGCTTAACGGTCTCATGATAAGCCAACCACCAATCATGAAAATCTCCTAATGTGTAATCATTATAGTTTGCAAATTCGGTATCTGAAGCAGGTACTCCGTTGTTTAAAAATCCAGCCATATCAGGCCAATTTTCATAAATATATATTGAAGTCCCTGGTTCTTGTTGTTCAACCCAATCAAGTATTTCTAATGTTGCACTTACCGGAGTAGCGTTATTCGGATTATCGCCATCATAAGGAGTAGTTGCCGATTGATATTGTATAAAATTACCAGCAGTTAGTAAAATACTGTTGAAATTCGCATCACCAAAAGCTTCTGTATCTGACTCCCAAGCACCTTCTGCCCTATCAAATCCCCATTGTGCTATTGGAGGCAAGTTCGCATGCTGTGGTAGGAATCCGTATTGTCCTGAAACCGCATACTCATAATCAGCAGCCATTGAAAGCTCCGCCATCCAATGTGGTACTGTTGTTTCATTACTTGGTGTTGCTATTGCAGGTGGATCATGAACAATGAGACTATGTCCAAAAATAAAGGTCCGCAAATTAGTTGTTCGTGGATCTCCAGTATTTTCACTTTCCGTATCATCAGTTTCATCTGTATTATCAGAATCCTCCGCGGAATCATCATTTACATTAGAATCATTAATTGTAATTTCCTCTTCATCGATTGCAGCTCGTAAATCATTTTGAGCATCAGTTGAACATCCAAAAAAAATAAATAAAATTGTAAAATTAAAAAGTAGAATGAACTTTTTCATAGGATAAAAGGTTGAAATTAGGTCACTTATAAAAAGGGGTTGAATAAACCAATATTGTTAGATAACAACCGAGTTAACAATTACCCTAAATATCAGAAGTAAAAGCGCGTAATCACTTTATATTTTTGAACTTTACTTAGGGTATACTTTTTCAAATAAATCGACGTTCTAATTGCTGTAACCAAATACCAAAAAAATGACTGGAGATCAAGTTTTTCAACTTTTCGCATACTTAATCCCTTCTCTTGTAACTGGAGCTGTTGCGTTCTACTTTTTTAGAATGCACACCAATAATGAAGAAGGACGACGCAGATATCTTTTACATAAAGATTCTCAAGCAAGCACTTTACCAATACGCTTACAAGCCTATGAGCGAATGGCCTTATTTTTAGAACGTATTGCAATACCGAGTTTGGTACTTCGTGTAAAACCAAAATCAGCAGATAAATCAGCTTACGAAAACTTATTAATTAAAAGTATAGAGACTGAATTTGAACATAACCTTTCGCAGCAAATTTATTTGACTGACGAATTATGGAATGTCATAAAAGCTGCAAAAAGCGCTACCATTCAAATGATACGAAAAGCAGGAATGAGTGAAACTGATTCTGCAGATAAACTTCGTGAAGATGTACTTACTGAAACGATGGATAAACAAAATCCTTCGGCAACTGCATTAGCTTTTGTAAAGAAAGAGATTGGTGAGCTTTGGTAATAGTGAAGTTTCAAATTTTAAGTGATAAACTTAAAAACCTTTCAGTACTCAACATTTAACATTCAAAACTTGAATCTATTCGTGCTCGTTTGGCTGAATAGGGTTTGTTTCCTCATTTTTGTTTTTAGCGTACAAATAACCACGTTTCCACCAACGGGTCATTTTCTCCTTATCAAAAATCAAAGAATTTGTGGTTAAAACCGTCGGTGTATAATACAAATTGATAATGGCATCTTTTTGATTAGCAACTAATTTACCGATTCGGATGTTGTAATTTTCTACGCGATCAAGTATAAAACTTAACATCGTTGTAAGTAGTTCAAACGGGTTTCTAGAAGGCATTCGATTCATGTAATTGATTTCAGTATGTAAAACCACAACATCAACATAGCTTGCTCCACGTAATATAGCTTCTTCAATAGGAACTATAGCACCCAAACCACCGTCAGCATATTCAGATCCGTTTTTTCGAACTAAACTCATGAAAGGTGTATAGTTAGCTGAAATCCATATCCAGTCACAGAATTCATCATAGGTATAATCCATTATTGATTTGTATTCAACCTGGTTTAAAGAAAGGTTTGAAACGGTTACCACTACATCATTCGGCCCTTCTCTAAGTTCTTCGTATTCAGCTACGGTAAGGCTTTCACGAATCATCTTTCTTAGATTCTCGCTCTCGCCAAAGGTTTTTTTACCTTTAATAAAGTTTTTTAATACACTCCAATGATTAATTGATATTTCATCAATACCGTGTTTCTTTTTTACTATAAAAGGACAATTATTGAAAATGGTTTTTTGATCGACATTTGAGTAGATCTCTTTTATTTTATCCAATTTACCTAAAGCGAGGTGGCAGATGAGTAAACTACCTGTTGAAGTACCAACAAATAAATCATATTTATTACCTGATTCTTGAATAAGAAATTGTGCTACACCACCGGCAAATGCTCCTTTGCTACCACCACCTGATATAACTAATGCTCTCATTACTTGTCTAATTTTGTATTTATATAACGAACTTCTTCTTCATTTAGTTCTTTCGCTATTTCTTGCAAACGTACTTCATAATCGGCATCTTTCAATAACTCATCGACTAAATTTCGAGCAAATTTTTTAAATTGCCAACTATGATGTGTTGTTGCCTTAATTAAACTTTTTAAACTAGCGTTATTCAAACCAACTGCTTGATGCAAATATTGAAAGGCACCCATACGGACCTCCGAACCATATCGCTCGGATGTATACCCGCTTAATTCAAAAAAATAATCTTGTGTCTTTCTCGCATTATAATCATTCGTAACTATTGCTAATGTCAACCATAACAAGCGAACGTTTTTATTAGGGAGACCAATAACATCTTTAGTTTGTTCTAAGTATTTTGCTTTTTCTTCGGGATATGTTGACCATAACTTGAATAAAGCATTCTCTATGGTAACGTAGCTATTATCAGCTAACAAGGTTTCATATTTACTTTTAAGTGAATTGGGAATACTATCCATCTTTCGAGAGAGTACTTGTCGGATAGGAATAGTATCTGACTCGAATGCTTCACTAAATATCGCTTCTGGTAATACACGATTATAATTTTCTAAAAGATGTTTTCTTAAATGGACAGAGGTTGTCTTGTTCCAATATGCTTCATAATCAACATCATCACTTTCTATTGCTTTAAATTCATTCTCCATAGCGAACAACTGCTTTAAAGATTCTGAATCTTTCTGTAATTGATCTTTTGCTAGTTGAATTGGTAATTCTTCGTTTTCTAACCAATCCTTTTTAAAATTTGATAAATCTTGACCACTTGCTGTTTCGATTTCCAACAGGAAATCTGAAATAGTCACATTTTTAAATTGGTGTTTATTGAGATAGTTCTTAAGCCCTGTTTTAAAAGCTACTTCACCCACTTGATTTCTAAGCACATACAAGGCCCATGCTCCTTTTTCATAAAAGACCAAGCTACTTGCTTTAGGATCAGTCAATCGTTGCCCCTCGCCCATTTCTATGGTGTTTTGAAGTGCAATTAACGAGCTGTATAATTTCCAATAATAGTGATCATCTCCAAATAGCTCTTTTTCTGCCAATTGGGCATAGTACGTCGCAAAGCCTTCATGCAGCCAATGGTGGTTCCCGTTCATTTCGGTAACTAAATTCCCAAACCATTGATGCGCCATTTCATGTGCATTGACATTCACATAGTTCTTATCAACAAAGGCTGTAGAATCGATTACGTAACCATCAGAAAAAATGGTGGCCGTTGTATTCTCCATTCCAGCATATAAAAAATCTCGAACCGGAATCTGCTTATAATTCTGCCATGGATACGGTACGCCTATTTCTTCTTCTAGAAAATCAAAAATTTCTTTAGTGTATCGATAGGTCGGTTCAACTTTTAAGCTGTCTTGAGGATAATAATAATTTTCAATGGGGATTCCGCTAGCCGATTTTAGTTTTTGTTCTTCGTAATTACCGATTACAAACGATAATAAATAGCTACTCATTGGTTGACGCATGTCATAAAGCCATGCAGCTGTGTCATTGTATGGATTACTACTTCCTGTTTTAAACTTTCCATTCGTAATTACATTCAGTTGCTTAGGTACAATTATAGTAATATCAAATTCTACTTTCTCTTCCATAGAATCAAAACTAGGTAACCAATGACTCGTGTACTTTCCTTGGCCTTGTGTCCAAATCTGTTCGTTTCCAACAATGTTATCATCCCATCCTAAAAAGTAAACAGTTTGTTTTGGAGTGCAACTAAACTTTAATAACAATTTATGTTTGCTTCCTTCTTTAAAAGATTTTTTTAAAATTATTCTATCAGTAGTATTGGTGAACTGAATACTCTCATGATCCAATTCTACTAAAGAAAACTGCATATTCTTGGCGTCTAAAAAGATAGAATCGACATCTTTAAGAATTATAAACTCATATTCGACCGAACCCTTAATTTGTTTTAGTTTTGGTAATGGCTCTAGACCAATCTTTCCCTTAATAAAATCAACCTTATCTTGATGTTGAGCATGAGTCATGCATCCGAAGAAAAACATCACTAATAGCAATAAATGTCTTGTCATATAAATAAGAACTACAAAGTCTAGACCAAATTTAACACTTTCAATTGCACTTGATAAATTGAACCACTAAATTCGTTTCATGAATGGCAATTTCTTACAGACTCCTATTACCTATTTAAAAGGTGTCGGTCCTAATCGGGCGGAAACCTTACAGGGAGAATTGGGCATTCATACGTATCAAGATCTATTGAATCTATTTCCTAATCGGTATTTAGACAAAACGAAGTATTATAAGATTAGTGAATTACAACGCAGTAGCGCTGATGTACAGATTGTTGGTAAGATCATCAACCTTAAAACTATTGAACAAAAGAAAGGAAAACGCTTAGTTGCCACTTTTGTTGATGATACAGGTAAAATGGAATTGGTTTGGTTTCGTGGTCAAAAATGGATTCGTGAAAATCTGAAACTGAATACGCCTTATGTGATTTTCGGTAAATGTAATTTTTACAGCGGAACATTCTCTATGCCTCATCCTGATATGGAACCACTTGAAGACCATAAAAAGGGACTTAAAGTATTCATGCAGCCCATTTACCCTTCCACAGAAAAATTAAGCGCTCGCGGAATCACGAATCGCGTTGTTAGTAAATTGATTCAACAGTTGTTCATGGAGACCAAGGGCAACTTTACAGAAACGCTTTCTGAAGGTTTGATACATGAACTCAAATTACTACCAAAAAGTGATTCTTTATTGAATATTCATTTTCCAAAAAGTCAAGAATTACTGGCTAAGGCACAGTTTCGATTGAAATTTGAAGAGCTGTTTTATATTCAAATGCAACTGATTGCTAAAAACATACTTCATAAGCAGAAAATCAAAGGCTTTAATTTTGATCAAGTCGGTGAGCTCTTTAATAAATTCTATTCGGAACATCTTCCTTTTGAATTGACTGGGGCTCAAAAAAGGGTGATTAAAGAAATACGCCACGATTTAGGCAGCAATGCGCAAATGAATCGATTGCTTCAAGGAGATGTAGGTTCAGGGAAAACCATAGTTGCAGTTATGGCAATGCTTTTAGCCATAGATAATGGCTATCAAGCCTGTTTAATGGCACCTACTGCAATTCTTGCAAATCAGCATTACATAGGGGTTAGCGAACTTTTAAAAGATATAGGAGTGACCTGTGCCCTTCTTACTGGTGCCGTGAAAAAATCTGCTCGTAAACCTATTCATGAGCAATTAGAAAATGGTGAACTTCAGATTCTAATTGGCACCCATGCCCTTTTAGAAGACAAAGTGAAATACAAGAATTTAGGCCTTGCCATCATAGATGAACAACATCGTTTTGGCGTAGCACAACGTTCTAAACTTTGGCATAAGAATGAATTTCCACCGCATATATTGGTAATGACGGCTACTCCGATTCCGAGAACTTTGGCGATGAGTTTATATGGGGATTTAGATATTTCGGTGATTGATGAGCTTCCACCAGGCAGAAAGGCAATTAAGACGGTTCATCGTTTTGATTCTAACCGTTTGAAAGTATTTCAATTTATTCGCGATGAAGTTAAAAAAGGGCGACAAGTGTATGTCGTTTATCCTCTCATTCAAGAATCGGAAGCTTTAGACTACAAAGATCTGATGGATGGTTATGAGAGTATTGCTCGTGATTTCCCCCTACCTGATTATCAGATTTCAATCGTACACGGACAAATGAAACCAGCCGATAAGGACATTGAAATGGAGCGCTTTGTAAAAGGCGAAACACAAATTATGGTAGCTACTACGGTTATTGAAGTCGGTGTGAATGTTCCTAATGCTTCGGTAATGATTATTGAAAGTGCCGAACGCTTCGGCTTATCGCAATTGCATCAATTACGTGGTCGGGTTGGTCGTGGAGCTGATCAAAGTTTCTGTATTCTGATGACTAGTCATAAATTATCCGCTGAAGCAAAAACAAGATTAGAAACGATGGTTAGAACCAATGATGGTTTCGAAATTGCCGAAGTTGATTTGAAACTTCGCGGGCCAGGAGATATTATGGGTACACAGCAGAGCGGTGTTCTTAATCTTAAAATTGCCGATATCGTTAAGGATAATGATATTTTAAAAACGGCACGATATCATGCTATCCAACTCTTCAAAAACGATCCATCCATTGAGAAACCAGAAAACTTAGTCATTCGCCATGCTTATGCACAATTGGTGAAGTATAAGAATATCTGGAATTATATTAGTTAGATTTTGCACTACCCCTGTAAACAGTTACTATATTTTCACTAGAAGCGGTTATTCAAATACTTCTTATTTCTAAGACTTTTATAGTTGTAAAAAATTGATACTCGAAAGGGATATCAATTATAGAAACAACTAAAAAGAACAGCCATGAGAACTCCACTTTTAATTACCGTACTAGTTATCTTATTTCAAGTGCCAACAAATGCCCAATCCCTTCAAAATCTGTTGCCATTTGGTTCAAAAGAGAAAATAATAAGAGTACGTGAATTGCCTAATATACCAGAGTTTCAAATAAAAGATGGCACTTATTATGACATTGGTAGCATTTACACTAAGAAACAATTCCTTTGGTTAGGCTATTCATATGGAGAACCTGAATATGTTGGATATCTTGACAGTCAACGGATGTATGTTCCGCTTTCTAAAGAACAATTGAACATTATCACTAATAGTGCAAAAGTTGTACTGCCTGAAAATGCAGAAATTTCCTTTTTTGATGCGTATTTAAGTAGGCCATTGATATTCCTAATAGTTCTGCTTGCTGCGTATTATGGCAAACTATTTTACATCCAAAGAAGACAATTGTTATTAAGTCGTGCCCAAGAAGAACTTCCGTCATGGCCACCAACCATGCAAGATTTTCATAACTAAAACTTGAAATTATGTTGAACGTCGTAATTTAAGACCAGTAGTATTTCCTTAAAACACCTTCTTTCATTAGATTTGTTGGCTTAGATATGAAAGAATATGAGTGCAAAAAAGACACTATTTGACAAAGTTTGGGATTCACACGTTGTTCATCAAATTGAAAACGGTCCTGATGTATTGTTTATCGACCGTCATATGGTTCATGAGGTAACAAGCCCTGTTGCTTTTTTAGGTTTAAAAAGCAGAGGTATTGGCGTAATGCATCCTGAAAAGACCTTTGCAACGGCCGATCATAATACACCAACAATTAACCAACATCTTCCGGTTGCTGATCCACTTTCAGCAAATCAATTGAGAATGTTGGAAGAAAACGCTAATGAATATGGTATTTCTTATTGGGGCTTAGGTCATGAGAAAAACGGAATCGTACATGTTGTAGGTCCGGAATATGGTATTACCCAACCTGGCGCCACAATCGTTTGTGGAGATTCGCATACCTCTACACATGGAGCTTTCGGAGCGATTGCTTTCGGAATAGGAACTTCTGAAGTTGAAATGGTATTGGCAACACAATGCATCATGCAGCCGAAGCCAAAAAGTATGCGTATCAATATTACAGGAGGTTTACAATTTGGAGTTACTCCGAAAGATGTTGCCCTTTTTATAATATCACAATTAACCACTTCAGGTGCTACCGGATATTTTGTTGAATATGCTGGTGATGTTTTCAAAAACATGAGCATGGAAGGTCGTATGACCGTTTGCAACCTTAGTATTGAAATGGGTGCTCGTGGTGGCATGATTGCTCCAGATGAGAAAACATTCCATTACGTAAAAGATCGTGAATTCACTCCGAAAGGTGATGATTGGAATACAGCAATGAATTACTGGCAAACCCTGTATACAGACGAAGAAGCAGAATTTGATAAAGAATTGACTTTTGATGGTTCTCAGATTGAACCAATGATAACCTATGGTACCAACCCTGGAATGGGAATGGGTATTTCTAAGGATATTCCGAATGCTAGTGATGTTAAAGGTGGAGAGGCTACCTATAAAAAGTCATTACAGTATATGAAATTTGGCGAAGGGGATTCAATGATTGGAAAACCTATTGATTTTGTTTTCTTAGGAAGTTGTACAAACGGAAGAATCGAAGATTTTAGAGCTTTTGCATCTATTGTAAAAGGGAAGCAGAAAGCAGACAATGTTACGGCTTGGTTAGTACCAGGAAGTCATCAAGTAGAATCTGCTATTAAAGAAGAAGGTATTCTTGATATATTGACGGAAGCAGGTTTTGAACTTCGCGAACCAGGTTGCTCGGCATGTTTAGCAATGAACGATGATAAAGTACCTCCTGGAAAATTAGCAGTTAGTACTTCAAACCGAAACTTTGAAGGAAGACAAGGACCAGGTTCTAGAACTTTATTAGCTAGTCCTTTAGTTGCAGCCGCAGCAGCGGTTACTGGAAAGGTTACAGATCCAAGGGAATTGATGGAAATGGAGACCGCATAAATTTTAGACTAGTTGTACCAACAACTAACCACTAATTACTAACGACTTTTACAATGGCATACGATAAATTTACAACATTAAAAACAACAGCGGTTCCACTTCCGATAGAGAACGTAGATACCGATCAAATCATACCAGCTCGTTTCTTAAAAGCAACAGAGCGTGTAGGTTTTGGTGATAATCTTTTTAGAGATTGGCGCTATAACCAAGACAATACACCAAAAGAAGATTTTGTATTAAACAATCCGAAATACAGCGGAAAAATTCTTGTTGGTGGCGCAAACTTTGGTTCTGGATCTTCAAGAGAGCATGCTGCATGGGCGGTTTATGATTACGGATTTAGATGTGTAATCTCTAGCTTTTTCGCTGATATATTTAGAGGTAATTGTTTGAATATTGGTGTCTTACCCGTTCAGGTGAGTGCTGATTTCTTGCAAAAAATATATGCAGAGATAGAAAAGAATCCGAATTCAGAATTTGAAGTTAGTCTTGTTGAACAAAAAGTAACCATTCTTGCAACAGGAGAATCTGAACCTTTTGACATCAATGATTACAAGAAAGATAATATGACGAATGGTTTTGATGATATTGACTATTTGTTGAACATCAAAGGAAATATTCAAGAGTTCGCAAAAAGCACTCCTTTATAGTTGTAGCAAAATTCCCCAAATCAAGTTAATTATAGTTACTTGAGTATTAGCACAATGAAAAAAAGAACCATTGAAATCATGGATACCACCCTACGGGATGGTGAACAAACATCAGGAGTATCATTTTCTGCCTCTGAAAAGTTAACACTTGCCAAGCTATTGCTTGATGAGTTAAAGGTTGACCGTATTGAGGTAGCATCAGCACGGGTTTCTCAAGGAGAATTAGACGCAGTAAAGCAAATTACTTCTTGGGCAAAATCTGAAAAATATTTAGATCGTATTGAAGTATTGACCTTTGTGGACGGAGGTGTCTCATTGGAATGGATGAAAAAAGCAGGCGCGAAGGTCCAGAATTTACTAACTAAAGGATCTTTAAATCATCTTACCCACCAACTAAAAAAAACTCCGAAACAGCATTTCAATGCTATTAAAAAAGTAGTAGAACAGGCTAAAAAACAGCGGGTTCAAACGAACGTCTATTTAGAAGACTGGAGTAATGGTATGCGAAACTCTAAGGAATATGTTTTTGAATTCCTTGATTTTCTATCCACACAACCCATAAAAAGAATATTACTACCAGACACATTAGGTGTTATAACGTATACTGAAACATTTGCGTTTATTTCTGAAATAGTACAACGGTATCCGAAAATGCATTTTGATTTTCATGGTCACAATGATTACGATTTGGGAGTTGCCAATGTTATGGAAGCTGTTAAAGCTGGTTGTCACGGATTGCACCTTACTGTAAACGGAATGGGTGAACGCGCAGGTAATGCGCCAATGGCAAGTGCTATTGCGGTTATCAATGACTTTTTACCTGAAGTTCAAATATCAGTAAATGAGAAATCCCTTTTCAAAGTGAGTAAATTGGTTTCTGCATTTACAGGGATAAGTATTCCTTCAAACAAGCCAATAGTTGGCGATAGTGTTTTTACGCAAACAGCTGGAATTCATGCAGATGGAGATAATAAAAACAACCTTTACTTTAGTGATTTAATGCCCGAACGTTTTGGTCGAAAGCGCAAATATGCCTTAGGTAAAATGTCTGGTAAAGCCAATATTCAAAAGAATCTACAAGAGCTAGGCTTGACTTTGAATGATGATGAAATCAAAAAGGTTACGGCTCGAATTATTGAGCTTGGTGATAAAAAAGAGCGTGTTACAAAAGAAGACTTACCCTATATCATTTCTGATGTATTAGCGACTGATTACCATCAAAAGGTATTTGTAAAATCATATGTACTAACGCATGCGAAAGGCTTACAGCCTTCCACTACCCTTTCTTTAGAGATCGACGGAAAGATATACGAGGAGAATGCCTCAGGAGATGGTCAATATGATGCTTTTATGAATGCACTTCGTAAGATATATCAAAGTCAGAAAGTAGAATTACCTAATTTGATTGATTACGCTGTACGTATTCCTCCAGGAAGTAATTCAGATGCCCTTTGTGAAACAATCATCACATGGGAATCAGAAGGAAAAGAATTTGCCTCAAGAGGTCTTGATTCTGATCAAACAGTTTCTGCCATAAAGGCAACTGAAAAAATGCTAAACATAATTTAAACAAATGGCTTTGTGAATTGTTGCAACTAACAATTATCAACCATTAACGAACAACTAAATAAAGAATGAAACTAAACATTGCCCTTTTAGCCGGAGACGGAATCGGACCAGAAGTAATCGATCAAGCTGTAAAAGTTTGTGATGCGATATCAAAAAAATACAATCACGAAATCAATTGGCAACCGGCTTTGACTGGTGCTGCAGCTATTGATGCTGTTGGAGAGCCTTATCCTGATACTACGCATGAAGTTTGTGCAAATGCAGATGCTGTGTTATTCGGGGCTATTGGACACCCAAGATTTGATAATGATCCGACTGCGAAGGTGCGCCCTGAACAAGGCTTATTGAAAATGCGTCAAAAGTTAGGCTTGTTTGCTAATGTGCGGCCAACCTTTACTTTTCCTTCTTTAATTGATAAATCTCCTTTAAAAAGAGAACGTATAGAAGGAACAGATTTAATCATCCTTCGTGAATTAACTGGAGGTGTTTATTTCGGTGAGCGTGGAAGAAAAGATGACGGAAATACTGCCTTTGATACCATGACCTACGAACGTCATGAAATTGTACGTTTGGCTAAAAAAGGATTTGAAATGGCAATGAAGCGTTCTAAAAAACTATGTTGTGTTGATAAAGCAAATGTTTTGGAATCTTCAAGACTTTGGAGAGAGACTGTTCAAGCTATGGAAAAAGACTATCCAGAAGTAGAAGTGTCTTACGAATTTATTGATGCTGTTGCTATGCGTTTGGTACAATGGCCTAGTTCGTATGATGTAATGATAACAGCAAACCTTTTTGGAGATATTCTTACGGATGAAGCATCAGTTATTGCAGGTTCAATGGGATTAATGCCCTCTTCTTCAGTAGGAAGCAAAGTTTCTTTATATGAGCCAATACACGGATCATATCCGCAGGCAGCAGGAAAAGATATCGCAAACCCTTTAGCGACGGTTCTTTCTGCAGCTATGCTTTTTGAGGATATGAATTTGACAGCTGAAGCACAAGCAATTAGAGATGTGGTAAACAAATCATTAGCTCAAGGAATTGTGACTGAAGATTTATCTGAGGGAGCAAAAGCCTATAAGACTAGTAAAGTTGGTGATTGGCTAGCGGCTAACATCTAAATAAAACTACTACTGACAATTCAAGCGGAGTCGAGAATGTATTTCCTTATAGGAAGCATCTCGACTCCGTTTTATTTAATAAAAACCAATTACCCACAGCACCACTACTATCTTGGAACAAAATTTGATGCTCTTTTTAAAATTGAGCTATGAAAACTCACCTCTTTAGTTTCTTGTTCCTTAATATTCTCTTTGGTTTTTCACAAGAATCAACCGTGCTAGAATATCCGAAGCTAAAACAACAAATATTAAATAGCAAAGAGGTTAAGGAATGGCAAAATAGCCTCATAGCCTTTCAGCAAAGCAATCTTGATTTTTGCGCTTTGAAATCCGAGCAAAAATTAGATCAAGCATTGTTTCTATCCTGTGGAAAAAACTACAAAAGTAGCATAGATGAAGAATTTATACTGAAATTATTCAGAACCATGCGAATTACAGATGAGCTTCGCGCTGATAAAATCTTAAAAGAAAGAACTCTTAGAAAGAGATTTCCTCAACTAGCGAGTCACTTTAGGTTTGATGAAATTTTTCCGGAAATATATGCTCCAATTAAAAAGGCAAGGGACAATTATTTAAAAAAGCTTACTTTTTGAGCTATCACGAGTTCTTGAAATTCTGCGGATATACCAATAAACGAATACTACGCCAACAATTACAATAATGACAATTGCGTTATTCCAATATGTCCTTTTTACTACATGTAATCTTTCAACTTCTAGTTCTAACTGGCTTTTTAACAAGCTATCAGATTTCTTTTCTGCGGCCTGCCGTTCTTGCATCCTACGATAAGAATCTTCAGTAATGGAATCTAAATCAGCTGATGGGGATTGAGCATTAATTGTATTGCTTCCACTAAATAAAAGAAACGCAATGAGGCAAAAAGCTTTTTGAAATGTGTTTTTATACATGATAAGCATTGTTATAAATAGTAACGATTTGGTACTTCGTAGTGTTAATATAGGCTTAAGACAAGAATTAAAATAAAAGTATATTAATTTTGATTCAATCCTGTAATTAGTGATAATTTAAAAACACAGGGTAAAAACTAAAATTTCTAAACAAGATGATAGCAAGAATTTGGAAAGGAAGAACAAAAATTGAGCACTTAAAAGAATATACAGATTTCATGAAAGTGAAGGCGATTCCTGACTATTCCAAAACGGACGGGTTTATAAAACTTACTTTTTTACATCGGACTGATACTAACTACGCCTACTTCAATTTAATTACCTTTTGGAAAAACATGGAGGTAATTAAGAATTTTGCAGGTACTGATTTTGAAAAGGCAAAATACTATCCTGAAGACAAAAACTATCTGATTGATTTTCCTGAAAGGGTAGTACATTATGAGGTATTTGCTGATTAAATACAATAAAAAATAACCCCTGACACAATAAGACAGCCAATCAATATAACTTTGAATAAATAAAAGACAACTGATGAACGAACTAAAAATTAGAACTGATCCCAGAGTTGCAGGTAAGTTTGCAGCATATCCCAAGGAGATTCAGCCAAAAATTGATTTTTTACGAAGTTTAATTGTTGAAACAGCTAAAGAAAATGATTCCGTTTTAGCATTGGAAGAAACCCTAAAATGGGGAGAACCAAGCTATTTAGCAAAAAAAGGAAGCACGATTCGTATTGATTGGAAACCTAAAACCCCCAATCAATATGCCATCTATTTTAAATGCACCAGTAAATTGGTAGCCACCTTTCGTGAAGTTTATGGAGATACATTTAATTATGAGAAAAACAGAGCCATTCTATTCGGTCTAGAAGAAGAAGTGCCAAAAGACACCTTAAAAACATGTATAGCGGCAGCATTAAATTATCATTCGTTAAAAGAACTACCGCAACTTGGACTTAAATAACGTAATATTTAATAAAATTACCTGTAGTTATCTGCAGCTACGGTTAGTTGACAATTATTAAATGCCATCAATTCAAAATAAGACAATCCACATTATCATGTTTCCAAAGCAAAGTTGCGGGGCAGTCGTTTGAGATGTTGCCTGATATTAATTGTGTTACTGCAGCTTCCTTTTCCTTGCCAGAAACTAGAAGTATTATTTTTTTAGCTGATAGAATATCTTGCATCCCCAAGGTGAGTCCTTGTGTTGGTTTTGATCCGCTATTTCCAATCATACTATGCTCTTGCGATTGTGTTGCTAAATTCGCAATGTGACAATGTAATTGCAGCGTATTTGCTGGTTCATTAAAACCTAAATGACCATTTTTTCCTAGTCCTAAAATACATACATCGATAGGACCTTTGAGAATAAGCAGCTCTTGTATGCGTTCGCATTCATCTTCAAAATCTTCCGCATCCCTGTTAAAACCTAAATAACGGTCTTCTGAAATTTGTAGCGGTTTTAAAATATGTTCATCAATGTATTCGTGACAAGAACCTTCGGACGTAGACAAACCAATCCATTCATCTAAAGGAATGACTTTTGTACTTTTAAACAATCCTTCTTGCTTTCGGTTTTCTTCCGCCAATAGATGATAAAGCATTGTTGGCGAATTCCCAGTAGCAGCACAAAGTAATAATTCAGGATTCCGATTAACTTCTGCAAGAACAATATCCGCAGCCTTTCGACTCATTGTTTGGGAAGTTGAAAAATAGTTGATATTCATTAGGCTTCTTGTGTTTTTGCTTTGTCGACCAGTTTCAATGTCAGCCAACCGGTTATTCCTCCTATAACCATCAATACCAATGCGATGGAATAATTTCCTATTACCAAGTGTCCAACACTAAACAATATACTATTCAAAAAGATAACACCAAAAACAAAACCTAACCAAGAATCTTTTGAACTACTAGTATCAACTAATTCAGGAACTTGAGCAGCTATAGGTCCCCACCAACCTTTCGGTCGTACTTTTTTATAGAACGAAAGCAGTTTATCATTATCAACGGGCTTAGTAGCAAAAGTGACTATCAAACTTATAACGGTGCAAAGTATAAGTATCACCGTTGCTCGTATAAGCGCCACATCATCTTCATACCAGCCATTCACGTGTGCCAAAATAGTATCATTGACCCATCCGAAGTCATGCATCCATTTTATCCACAAAAAACCATTGGCGAAAAACAGCGCTGATATCATACTAGTAATTTCTGACCATGCATTAATACGCCACCAAAACCAGCGCAACATTACAATTATAGCTATACCAGAAATGATTTCGATTATGTAAATCCATGCGCCAGCAATACTGTCCATCTGCCAAGCTGCAGCTGCCGATAATAGTAATAATAAAACAATACTAACTCTAGAAACAAATAGGTAATGACCATCATTGCCTTTAGTATTAATAAAGCGTTTGTAAATATCATTCACCATATACGAACCACCCCAACATAAATGTGTGTCGACCGTACTCATGAAGGCTGCCATAAAAGCTGCAACCAAAAGTCCTTTTAAACCTGCTGGCAGCACCGCATTTATCATCATTGGATACGCTAACTCAGGATCGGCTAATAAAGCTGGAGTTGCTTCTGAAATGGGCAAAATCACAATTGAACCCAGACCTACTACAATCCATGGCCAGGTCAAAATCACCACTCCGGCAACAGCAAACCATAGCGATGCTTTAATAGCGTGCTTTTCATTTTTAGCTGAGAATAAGCGTTGCACAATGTAGCCATCACCTTGAGCCTGCCCGAGCCACAAGACCCCAATAAGGCATACAAAGGCTATCATTTCGGTTAACCCTATATGTGATAAATCAGGAAGCATATCTAATACACCTGCTGGTGCGTCTGCTCTTGCCGCAATCTGTGTCGCCAATTCTGTTGGTCCTCCAATTTCAATCATGACTAAAACTGCGAGTATTATCGTACTTATGGTTCCAGCCGAAAAATGAAGCATATCAAGTATAACTACACCTTTAATTCCTGAAGTAAGGGTGTGTACTAGTGCAAAAGTTAAGGTTATTCCCAAAGCGAATTCAGCGCTCCAGCCCAGCATGATATTAGAAAACTTAAGCATGGCTAGAATCACCCATCCCATGGAAATACAGTTTTTAAAAATTCCGAAGAAAGCAGCTGTAAACCCCCGAAGTACTGACGCTGATTTACCACTATACCGCAGTTCAATCATTTCTGCATCAGTCAATATCTCAGCTCTACGCCAATATTTGGCATAGAAAAAAACCATCATCATAATACCTGCTCCCAAATACCACCATAGCCAGTTGCCGTAAATTCCTTTGCTTCTTACCAAAGCGGTAACAGCTAAAGGAGCATCTGTTGCAAACCAGGTGGCAGCTATCGAAGTACCCAAAAGCCACCAAGGTAAATTGCGCCCAGCAATGAAAAAATCGGTGATATTCTTTGACTTTTGTTTTACCACAAAAAAAGCAATGCCAATTGACAGCAGCATATAGCCGATTATGACCGCCCAGTCTAGGAATTCGAGTCCTGTAGATATATTATTTTGAAGTTGAAGGAATAGCTGCATTTAGTTTAGTGGAGGAAGCACCTCTTTTTGAAGTGACATCATTTCGTGACACATATCAACAGCGTTGCGATACGAGTTTACTGTTGGCTCTATTAAGATGGCCTGCAGCAGTTTATCTTTCGATTGCTCATCATATGCTTCTACCAATAATTGATGAATACTAGCATGCAAACGAATGGTTGCGGCAATGCCTTCGGGAATAGGCTCCATAGTTACTGGTTGAATACCTGATGCATCACAATACGCAGGAAGTTCCACAACCAAATCATCAGGTAAATTCGGAATTGCCCCTTTATTCGGAACATTCACCGCCTCAAGCCATTGTTTTTCATTGCTTACTACAGATTCCATAATTTGTGTGGCTATCTCCCCAGAGCTCTTAAAGCTTCCGTCTTCATTTTCTAATTGTATTTCTTCGGTGCTTCCAACTGGTAATAATTTTTTACTCCAATCTTTGGTCCATTCCCGCTCATAATCAACACGGTCAACGGTATACACTCCTTCAGGAACTTGATTGTTTTCCCAAGGATGACCGTCATACGGATCATAAAAAAATTGAACTTGCGGAATCACAAATTCCTCAGCCCAACGAATATATTCACCGTAATGATTGGAAGCCGGCGACGGCCATTGGCCAAAACGTCTAAAAAGAATTCTACCCAAAGCTAATTCATGCCATTTGGCCAACCAGTCCCCTTTTTGTTCTATCTCACGTAATTTCGGATAAAGATCTTCTCCTGTTGATTTTTGAATAATTTCTTGAAACCAAGTAAAATGATTGATACCACAAGCCTTGGTTTGCAAATCAGTTAAAGGAACATCTAGTAATTCAGATAATTGTTCTCTTCCCATAAAGACGCCATGACATAAACCGACCGTTTTAATGGATGTCAAGCGTGTTACCGCTTCACATATTTTATGTTCTGGATTTGAGAAATTCAACAACATAGCATCCGGACATAATTTTTCCATTGTCCTAGCTAAATCCATAATCACCTTTATATTTCGTAAGGCGTGAAAAAGTGAACCTACTCCCCCATTCTCCCCGTATACTTGCTTAAATCCATATTTTCTGGGGATATGAAAATCTTGCGACCAATAAACATTACGATCTTTTTCAAGAGCACATATGACAAAATTTGCATTTTTTATTGCCTCATCTCTATTTGTAGTAGCAATAATCTTCGCCTTTCGATTTAGCTTTTCATTTACATATTCACCATGTTTTACCACATGGTCTAAATGGCTTTTTTCAATATCCATTAGATGAATTTCCAATCCATTTGCGCACAAAGTTGTACTCATCAAAATATCTTGAACTATAATCGGTCCGAATTGTAAACTTCCTGCTCCGATGTATGCTATTTTTATCATAACGGATAATTTGTTTTAAAGACTATATCTTTTAATAGCCCATTTGCTCAACACTATGGAAAATTAATTTGTTCAAATTTAAACTATGGCAATCCATTTATTCTTGTAAATTACTACACATAATATGTAAAATATGGCAATTATCCAATGATTGATGAATATGACCTTCAGCGCTTTAATTTTAGTTTAAATGAAACCAAACCTGTAGAAGTGATACTTAGGAATCACCTGGATATCAAAGACCATTTTTTTGATATGCATTACGAATATGAGTTAGGCGTTCTTATCAATGGTCGCATGAAAAGGAAATATCTTGATTACCAGATGGAAATCGGCCCTGGAGATGTATGGTTATGCGATGTTTGGGAGCCACACGGTTTCGAATTGTTAGAAACTCCTTGTGAAGTTGTCGTGTTTATTACGGACCCAGAATATATTGCAAAGAACAAATTACTGAATCATAATATTGTTTTACCCTTCCAATCCCCTCCAAAATTAAGGCCAAAAGTAGCTTTGGAGAATCGAACCCAAATGATTGATTTGGCCCAGAAAGCCAAAGTGATATTCGAAAAATCCGATAATCCAGATTGGGCTAAACTACAGTTTTTTCAGGTGCTTTTGACATTAATGGAATCGTGGATAGCACCCA
The DNA here is from genome assembly GCA_938009735.1 of uncultured Flavobacteriaceae bacterium. Lineage (GTDB taxonomy): Bacteria > Bacteroidota > Bacteroidia > Flavobacteriales > Flavobacteriaceae > Maribacter_C. The sequence continues at coordinate 2,133 of CALLIG010000256.1, read as the reverse complement.
AGTTCAAAAACAATTTTCAAGTCAAGAAGAATATTCGAAACGCCTTAAAACTTGTCTTTGACGAAAAAAGACTGATCTCAACGCAGGAGGCAGCTTCTGCATGTAGTATGTCCGTTCCTAAATTCAGGAGCACATTTAAAGCACTAATGCATAGTTCCTTCTCTGAATTCGCACTTAAATATCGTGTTGGTGGCGCCATTAAACAATTGAAAAACTCGAATGAAACTCAAGAGACCGTAGCAATTCATTGGGGGTTCACAGATGCAAGCCATCTGCATAAGTACATTAAAAAATTTGATTGAAGTTAATTCAAACTGTTTTTCACCAGCTCAAAGAGGTCCGGAATTACAGTTTGTGCAATTCTAGAATTACCATTTAAAAGCACGCAAATACCAATATCAGTATCTGGAAATAATGCAATTTCGTTTCTGTAGTTATTGACACTTCCACCATGATGCCACATGGTTTTTTCTTGGGCATTGGCACTTTCTTGGTAGGTATGAATACGCCAACCGAAACCATAGTGCGATTGCTTATGACCTGGCCAACGTTGGTAATATTTGTTGTTGTAATCAATTTCAATAAAAGGGGCAAATGCCTTTTCAATAGTTGATAATGGTAATACTTCTGGGTTACCACCTAATAAAAACCGCATCCATTTTGCCATATCCAAAGAACTTGCGTTAATGCCTCCTGCAAGAACAGCATTGTAGTATCCATCTTTTAATGGTAAACTTTTCCAACCGTTTTTTCTTTGAGTATGAGGTAGCGCAACATTTTCTGCATTCATTAAATCCTTATGATTCATGGAGATGCTCGTCATGCCTAAAGGCGTAAAGAATCTGTTTTGCAAAGACGTCTTAATGTCTTGTCCTGTAGCTTTTTGCATAACCACTTGACTTACAGCAAACATTGCATTCTGATAACTATATTGTTGACCCGGTTCACTCTGTACGACTACTTCATTAAAGCGACCTGCAATCTTTGCCATTGATAAATTAGCCTCTACAAGGTTCGTGAAACTGTGATAAGGAGCACCTGAACTATGCGATAAAATATGACCGATTTTGATTTTTTTAGTATTACTTGCATCTCCCAATTGAAACTCAGGAATGTAATCGGTGACTTTATCATCAAAGTCAATTTTGCCTTGAGTCTCTACACTCGCTGCTAACACACCTCCAAAACCTTTTGAAAGTGAACCTAATCGAAAAACGGTTTCTCCATCAACTTTAGTTCTAGTATTGATGTTTCTTTTTCCGAATCCCGTTGTTATTAAAATAGAATCTCCCTCCACTACGCTTACTCCAGCTCCGACTATATCGCCAGATCTGATTGCTTTATCAAAATAGGTTTTAAACGCAGTATGCAATTTCTTTTTACGTAATTGATACGCTTTTTTGGTTGCTGCATTAACTATATGTTTTTCTGAAGTATCTGTTGTAATCGGAACTTCATTATCGTTAGTATTAACGACTATAATTACAAGTAAACTTAAAACAAGAACTGCTCCTCCTAAAATTTTATATCTCCCCACAGATAAAATTTAATACGATTTGGTTGTGTGCTTTATAAGTTGAACAGCACATATATCACTAACATACAAATATGGGGGTTTATTGTTTAACAAAGCAAACGCCCCAAGTTAAAAACTCGGAGCGTTGCAACTAGTAAACTGTACGTTTACTGATTGATGATTTTTAAATTCATTCGAATAAAGTCTTTATTGTCCACTTTTTTAGAGAGTTCCAGAGCACGCTCCGCCACTTTTTTAGCTTCTACAGGTTTTCCCAAGTCCTGTAAAATCAAAGCTTCTCTTGTTACTACAAAAAACATGGCTTTTGGAGATTTGGTAACTTTCTGCACATATTCCAAAGCGCGCTCCAATTCGGTCTGATTTTCATGGAGGTACAAGGCTGCCGCGTAGTAATCAAAAATATCAGGACCAGCCAACGTTTGAATAATATCTTTCGCAATTTGTTCTTTTTCATCTACCCGAATCGAAATTATTAATCTGCTTTGCTCCCACTCCAATAGCAAGTTTGCGCTTTCCATGGTGATATCTTGAAAGTGGAACTCCAAGCTTTCGAGAGCTTGATCCATTTTCTTTACAGGGATTTGTATTTTCAAAAC
>CALLIG010000255.1 GCA_938009735.1 uncultured Flavobacteriaceae bacterium | reverse complement strand
TTCTTAAATCTTACGTCTTTTCTTTTCTTTCTTTAAGAGCCCTAGTTCTCTTGTCGTTTGTCCTGCAACAGATGTATTTTCTTCTGCTCTTCGGATTAGGTAAGGCATCACGTCTCGTACAGGTCCAAAAGGAAGATATTTTGCTACATTGTACCCTTTAGCCGCTAGATTAAATGAAATATGATCACTCATACCAAACAATTGACCGAACCAAATTCTTGAATCGTTCGGTTGAATTCCTGCCTTATCCATTAAATTCATTAAATCATAAGAACTAGCTTCGTTATGAGTACCAGCAAAAACAGAAATCACATCTAAGTTTTTAATCATGTACTGAATAGCAGCATCAAAATTTTCATCTGTTGCTAACTTACTAGCGCATATTGGAGTTGGGTATCCTTTCTCTTCAGCCCGCGTGTTTTCTTTTTCCAAATACGCACCACGCACTACTTTCATTCCAATTTTAAAACCTTCAGATTCCGCTTTTTCCTGCAATCTCTTTACATAATCTAAGCGATCCCAACGGTACATTTGTAAGGTGTTAAATACGACTGCTTTTTCGGTATTATACTTTCGCATTAAGTCCTCAACGATATCATCTGCTGCATCTTGCATCCAACTTTCTTCACCATCAATCAACAAGCTAACATCTAAATCATATGCTTTTTGGCAAACCTTATCAAAACGATGAATTACACGTTGCCATTCTTTTGTTTCACTTTCAGTAAGAGTTTCTCCTAATCCAACTTTTTCATATAAAGCAAAACGTCCAAATCCTGTTGGTTTAAAAACAGCAAAGGGAATTGCATCTCTTTCTTTAACAAAGTCTAATATTTTCAAAATAGTTTCTAGAGCACTATCAAAGGGGTCATCACCTTCCTTACCCTCTACAGAATAGTCTAAGACGGAACAGACACCTTTACTATACATTTTATCAACAACAGGCAAACAATCTTCTTCATTTACTCCCCCACAAAAATGATCAAAAACGGTAGCACGAATAAGTCCTTCTACTGGCAAGTGTGCCTTAATTGCAAAATTCGTCATTGCTGTTCCTATTCTTACCAATGGTTCATTGGCAATCATTTTGAATAAGAAATATGCGCGTTCCAATTCAGAATCGGTTTTTAGCGAAAAAGCTGTTGCGGTATCCTCAAAAATTTGGTTCATTTTTTATCAAATTTGTTGCCTGTAAAGATAAAGACACCTTTTGTATTCTTTTGATAAAATATTAGGTTTATTTTTGAATTTGATAATGGTGTTGAACCTTTAAGTTCAGCGAAAAGTTTGATCTATGAATTCTATAATCACAGAAACCTACGCAGTACATTTTAATGAGTTAGCTTATAAGGCTTTGAATGATTTTTTAGATGAAAATTCATATTCGAAAATTTTTGTTTTGGTCGATGAGAATACCCACGAAAATTGCCTACCACAATTCATGGCTCGAATAACTGCGTTAGCAGATTTTGAAATTATCGAAATAGAATCTGGCGAGATTAATAAAAACATTGATACTTGCACAGGAGTTTGGGGAGCTCTTTCTGAATTAGATGCTGATCGTAAGAGCTTACTTATTAATTTAGGTGGTGGCGTTGTTACTGATCTAGGTGGCTTTGTTGCTTCTACTTTCAAAAGAGGAATTGATTTCATTAATATACCTACTACCCTATTAGCCATTGTCGATGCTTCTGTTGGTGGAAAAACAGGTGTTGATCTTGGCCCTCTAAAAAATCAAATCGGTGTTATCAATCAGCCTGAAATGGTGTTGATTGTTTCCTCTTTTTTAGAAACTCTAGAAGAACGTCAAATTCAAAGTGGATTTGCAGAAATGCTCAAGCATGGACTTATTCAAGATGCAACCTACTGGGAAACATTAAAGACACTAAATGATTTTGAAGATATAGACAATTTGATTTTTCATTCGGTACAAATAAAAAACAAAGTAGTTCTTCAAGACCCTACAGAACAAAATATAAGAAAAATTCTAAATTATGGCCATACTTTAGGGCATGCTGTTGAGTCTTATTTCTTAGAGAGCAAAGATCATGATCTATTATTACATGGTGAGGCCATTGCCATCGGAATGATTTTAGAAGGCTACTTATCACACAAACTCTGTGAGTTACCTATTGAGCAATTAGAGGATATTAAAACGACCTTTTTAAATCGCTACCCGAAAACTGATTTTAAAGCTGCGGACATTGAAACCATTTTATCGCTGTTGAAGTTTGATAAGAAAAATACGCACGGTCATATTAATTTTGTGCTTCTAAAAAGTATTGGCGAACCCGTTATTGATGTTCAAATTCCTTCAGAATTATATCAAGAAGCTTTTGCTTACTACAAAGTTTAAGCGCTTCATATACTAAATTGAGCATTTGACAACTCTTTAAAAAATTACTAGACAAAAAAACATAGTTTAGGTTTATAGTTAAGTCCAAAACCAAAACCAAATACTATGTTACGTAAACTTGTAGACTACAAGAAGTTAGATCATGAAATGGCTGCTTTGCTAATTGAAACCTATCCTGATGGATATGGTGATGAAGACATTATCATTTTCAAAAATGCTCACGGAGATATTGTTGAAGCTGTTGAAATCCAAACCGAAAACACGCTCTATTTAGTCAAAATCAGTAAAAGCCTCGCAAACTTCATTTCGAATTTCGAAGATAATATCGAAAAAGAATTGGAAGCAGCTCCAAAGGGCATATTAGAAGGTGTTGATTCACAAAAAAGCGAGCCCGAATATAACGGTGAACATGAAATTGAAGAAGCCGACTTAGACTAATCTAAAGGTACCTTTCTCGTATTATGTTTCTGTGGTGTTTTTGATGCCCACATATAACAAAACCTAAAGTCCCAACACTCCATTCGAGGTTACTGGCTATGCCTTTATGTTTTAAAATGGCATTGTCAAAATCCTCAAATAAAGCAAGTGTGGATTGACGTACTATTTGGTATTCTTTAATCAAACTTGACTTTGATCTTTTATTTGCATTAGCTCCTGCAACGAATACATCTTGATCCATACCTGGCAAAGAAGTTGTATCTCCTCTTGAAAAACGCAAAGCGCGATACTGAAAAACACGTTCTGTATCTATGATATGATGAATCACTTCAGCTATCGTCCACTTACCATCCGCATAAGCATAACCTAATTTATCTTCAGGTATACTTTCTAAGAACTTTGGAAAGTTTTCCAATTGATTACGCATGCATTTCATTAACTCAACCTCACCTAGAACATCGGTATATGTTTTGTAAAATGGTGCTTGATCAGTAAGTTGTAAATCAGATGTTTTCATAATTTCAAGGATAAAAAAAATCCCAAGCAAGAATTTGAATGGGATTTTAAATGGTTATTTCATTTCAAATTATAACTCATTAAATATCATATGCATTAAACGTTTCTTATCGTTAATGCTTTCTTCAAGAGATATCATTGTTTCTGTTCTACTAATACCTTCAATATCATCTATAGTGAAAATAATGTTTTTTGCATGATTGGTGTCTTTAGCACGAATCTTACAAAAGATATTAAATTTACCTGTAGTTATATGTGCGACCGTTACGTTCGGAATTTTCTCTAAACGCTCCAATACAAATTTTGTCTGATGTGTTTTTTCTAAAAATATCCCAACGTAAGCTATAAAGGAATATCCAAGCTTTACATAATCTAACGTTAAGGAAGACCCACGGATGATACCGGCTTCTTCCATTTTTTTAACACGTACATGTACGGTACCTGCAGATATTAAAAGTTTTTTTGCAATATCTGTAAACGGAGTTCTAGTGTTGTCAATCAACATGTCTAGAATTTGGTGGTCGATTTCGTCTAATTTTACTTTAGCCATTTTTTTTTCTTAAGAGGCAAAAATATATAATTATGAGATAATATGCAGTAAAACTTCTGTTTATCTAACAAAAATGTAATAAAATATTAAATAACACTCAGATTATTCAACATTTTATGGTTTAAGCAATTCCCAATATGCTTGTTTTTTTAAAGTTTCTAAGTCCCTTTCAATCAAACAATCATACGTTTTGTGCCCAAAAAAACCGTCTGCAGATTCTATATCTTCAAGGCAAGGTTCAAAAGAAATTTTTCCATTTTTCAACACCTCTTTATACAAAATAGCAATGTCCTTTTTATCCGAAGAACTCACCGCTTTAACGTTCTTAATTAATACATCAAAAAACAATTTTTGGTTTTCAGGGATTAAAAAGTAATCCTCTTGAGAATTAGCCCTCAAATTATTCTCTGAAATACAATCAAGCGCTTCGATTAAAGCCCAAAAAATATATGCTCTAGTATTTTCTCTTTCATAATCATCCTCATAATGTCCTGCTTCAAATAAAATAGTTGGTGTATTAAGCATTTGAAAAGTATCTCCAACACAATTCGCATTAAAGCCATCATCATAACGACCTACTTGCCCTGGTATAAGCTCTTGAAGTACCTTATTCATTGCAACTATCAATTGCATGCTTTCGGCTCTAGTTTTAGAAATACTACGCTCTTCATCATGCGCAGGTGCTAAAAAAGAAACTGTTGCGGGTTTTGAAGTATCCCCTACATTAAAGATGGTTCGTTGATCATGAAGGTTAAAACAAAAATCTGGTTGGAATTTTTCATAAACATTCCGAAGTACAATGCTTTCAGGTTGACTCCTTATTTGAGCATCCCTGTTTAAATCAATTTCATTTGCATTTACTCTTGTATACGCTACTGCCCCATCAGGATTCAGTATGGGTATAATTTTCAAAGTGCAATGCTTGAGGATTTTTTCGGCATCAACGGAATCGGAGCCTAAAAAATTCAACAAATCAAGTACAGCCTTTGTTGTTGTAGATTCATTTCCATGCATTTGTGACCATAACAATAACTTGTGCCCACCTTCGCCTATGGTAATACTTTGAATAGGTCTTTTTTGAACTGAAACACCCACGGTTTCAATATGAGCCTCAGTAGAAACACTTTTAAGATAATCGATTATTTGATCATTAGTAACATACCTTCCTTGAATGGAAGTTTCTTTAAATTTCAAATAGTTTTCTGGCTGTTGTATCATAATAGGTGATAAATATACCCACAAAAATAGAGCTTAGAAAAAGACAAGTAAAATACTAAGGCTTAAACTTAATAAAGAAACATATTGGGCGCTAATCGTTAATTTCTTAATTTGTACCACATATGATAAAGCGTCTATTTATACTGTTGATTTTTGTAACAATTAGCTCTTGCTACCAACCTGATCGTAATTGCAAAGACTTCAAAACTGGTGAATTTAGTTTCGATTATGTTGTTAATGGTGAAGCAAAAACAGGGAGGTTCACAAGAGATGAAGCCTTTAGCGTTGAATATTATGATAGTAAAATTGATAGCGCAACTGTGAAATGGATTAATGACTGTGAATTTGTATTACAAGATATCAAGACTAAATCTTCGGTACATATGAAAATATTGGCCACAACTGATAATTCATACACTTTTGAATACAGCCTAGTAGGTGAAGCAAAAAAGATTCAAGGAACAGCAACAAAAACCAACTAGCTTTTAATTGTATATTTATAACTGACTAACCACCAATACGCTATATATTATGTTCGAAATTTTCGCAAGTCCTGATGCATGGATCGCTCTTTTAACACTCACCTTTTTAGAAATAGTTCTCGGTATAGATAATATCATATTCATTTCTATTGCTGCAGGAAAACTCCCAGAAAACCACCGAAAGAAAGCAACTAATATAGGTCTAGTTTTAGCTATGGTGATGCGTATTGTTCTCTTATTCGGAATCACTTGGTTGACTGCTGCCAGTAAGCCATTTTGGATTTTTGATAGTGGATGGATTTCAGGAGGAATAAGCATACAAGCCCTAATACTATTTGCAGGTGGATTATTTCTACTTTATAAAAGCACCAAAGAGATTCATGAAAAAGTTGAAGATCGTGGACACGATGAGCGTGAAGTCACCAAATCAAGAAGTAATACTTTAAACAAAGCGATTATTCAAATTATGGTCATCAACATTGTATTCTCATTTGACTCTATACTAACTGCTATAGGAATGACTAACGGAATCTCGCCTAACCCCAACGACGCTTTAGTATTAATGATTATTGCTGTTGTGATATCTGTAATTATAATGATGTTGTTTGCAAACCCTGTTGGTGATTTTGTAAACAAGCATCCTTCTATTCAGATTTTAGGATTGTCATTTCTTATTTTAATAGGATTTATGCTAATCGCAGAAGCAGCGCATATTGGACACTTGGTTGTTTTTGGACAAGAAGCTGGCACAATTCCAAAAGGATATTTGTATTTCGCCATTGCCTTCTCATTAATGGTTGAATTCTTTGATCTTCGGATGTCTAAAAACCGGAAAGCTAAAAATAACTCTGAGCTGTAGTTAATACTTCTCTTGAAAAATTATGGCGCTACCAAAATTGATTAAAAAGTCACTTTGGGCATTTGTAATACTATTTGTTTTAGTAAATATTATTGCAGGTTTCCATTCCTATAAGTTTACTCATTTTGTTGAAAGTGATAGTGAGAAAACCAAAAGCCCAAATGGCCTATCAAAGCTTGATAAAATTAAGACTATTATTTTCGGGGTAAATAATCCACGCCCTGAAAATACTAGCTTTCCTTCACAACCTTTTAAAAGCATTCAGCTTAAAAGTAACAAGAACATTGAATGCTGGAGTATTAAAACTTCTAATTCCAAAGGAACTGTTATTTTATTCCACGGCTATGGAGGAAACAAATCCTCATTAATAGATAAATCAAATGTATTTATAGAATTAGGATACAGTACTCTTTTGGTAGATTTTATGGGATCAGGCGGCTCCGAAGGAAATCAAACTACAATAGGTTTTAAGGAAGCAGAACAAGTAAAAACCTCCTACGAATATGTTGTTGAACAAGGTGAAGAAAATATTATCCTATTTGGTACATCAATGGGTGCAGTAGCTATTATGAAAGCAATTAATGACACTCGAATTAACCCTTCAGCAATACTTATAGAATGTCCGTTTGGTACCATGCAAAAAACAGTAAATGCGCGATTTGACAACATGGGAGTACCATCGTTTCCAATGTCTAGTTTATTGATGTTATGGGGAGGAGTTCAAAATGGCTTTTGGGCATTTGATCATAACCCAACGGCGTATGCACTTAATATCAATATTCCAACACTATTGTTATATGGTCAAGAAGATGATAAGGTCAGTAAGCTTGAGATAGACAACATTTATACAAATTTACAAGGTGAAAAGGACTTGAAAATATATCCATTAACTGGTCATGAAAATTATCTGACAAAAAATTATGAGCAATGGAAAATTGATATTGATAGTTTTATATCTAATTAAAATAAGACAGTTAAGTGTCTTTTAATCAATTTTTACTTCTATGTCTTTGCCATTTGCACAATCGTACTACTCATGAACCTCCCAGCTTTAAAGTAGTCTTGAAAATAATACACTTCAATAAAAGTTGTTGAATAGCGTTATAGTACACTAATTCAATGTACTAAGACCTTACCTATGGAAGCATACTACCAACCTTCAAACAAGTTTTCGCCATTATCATTTGTTTATTTTATAATCGCCTGCATCATAGCAGTACCAATATTAGCACTTATTTATTCTTATGCTATCTGGTATATCCCATTTCCGTATATCAACTTTTTCATTACTCTTGGATTCGGATTCGCTATTGGTTGGGTGGTTCAAAAACTTGCGATAGATCTCGGAAAGGTTAGAAATAGTACTTTGGCATTTGCTTTCGGGTTTTTAGGAGCATTACTTGGTCTTTACCTAAGTTGGGCCGTTTGGATAGATTTGGTGATCAATGCAGGAGAGAGTTATGGTACTGATAGAATTGGTATATCTGTTAGCAACGTCAAATTCTTTCAAGTACTAGAACTAGCTATGCAACCAGGTATTCTCTTTGAATTAATGGGAGAAATTATGGACGTCGGTGTTTGGGGCTTTCGTTCTTCTACCGTAAGTGGATGGTTTTTAGGAGCAATTTGGATTATAGAAGCATTGATTGTTTTGGTAGTTGGTACGATTGTACCTCCTGGTAAAAGTGGAGAACCATTCTGTGAATTAAATCAAAAATGGTTTGATGAACAGCAATTACCTGCTTTCAATTTTCTCGATAGCCAAATGCAAGCAGTTCAACCACTAGAGAACAACGACTTTGAAGCTTTAAAAGGACTTTCTAAAATAGCCGATCCGTTAACTCAAGACCATAGCGTTTTCACTTTGTATGCTAATGACACGAATGAAAACTACTTGTCTATAATGAACAAAAAGGCTTCTTTAAATGATAAAGGAGAAACTGAATTTGAAGATTCAGACGTAGTTACCCTCCTTCGAATAAATGAAGAGTTTAGTAATTTCTTAGAAACAATCTAATTCGGCCGACTAAACGCAACCTCTGGATTTTCAGCTTGTTGCTTCTCATAAAGTCTTTGCTGTTGCTTAACAGTCATTGTACTTCCATCATGACTCCATCCTGGGGCTCCAAATATATATCTTAATTTATGAATTAATTTTGGAGACTTCTTTGTATCCGCCCAAATGTCTTTAAACTCATGTGTAAGAATAACGATGGGATTGTTTGAGCTTGGCGCATGAATAACTCCATACTTCACATCTATAGAATCATCTAATTCTAACCATGTTCCAAACATTCTGTCGAAAATATTTAAAAATCCTCCGTGGTTTTTATCTAAGTATTCTACATTTTGTGCATGGTGCACTTGATGCATAGTATGTGTATTCATGAATTTTTCGAAAATTCCTAATTTTGGAAGTAAGGTCGTATGCAATTGAAACTGCCATAAAGCTTCTATGCCTAAACAAAATACGACCATCTCTGGAGCAAACCCAAGGGCAGGCATCCACATGTAGAAGAATGGTTTGTATAGCAATGTGAACCATCCATTACGTACAGCAGTTCCTAAGTTAAAATTATCAGAAGAATGATGTACGATATGCGCAGCCCAAAGTACTCTTATTTCATGATTCGCTCTATGAAACCAATAATACGTAAAGTCGTCAGCAAATTGACATAAAAGCCAAATGTACCAAGCATAGCCAAATGATTTGTACCCCATTATATTAGTGTGTACTCCATCAACAACGGGATTGAAAATATCATAGACAAATGTGAATATCACTATTGCCGATACCGTTTTGAGTAATGCAGCAAGAATTGCGGACCCAACTCCCATAAAACCGCTAGCAAATAAATCATTCCAATCGTATAAATCGTGATGATCGTCGTGATTCTTACTATAGGTTAATTCAAGCAAAATAAAAATAATAAAACACGGAGCGCCGTAGACAAGGGGGTTTGTTAAATCCATTAAAATTTAAATTTTTATAAAGGTAAGTATTATCACTACTAATTTAAAAGTTGTTAAACGTTTTACCATATCTAAGGATAAGCGATGTCTAATGCTTAAACAAAATACTATTCCTTCTTCTTTCGTAACAGCGTATTCTGTTCTTCCAGTAATTTTTCAATGTTTGATAAGAGTTTTATATTCTTTGGAGTTTCTACTTTTTCATTGTTTACATCTTCCGCCTGATCTCTAAATCGATTCATTCCTTTAACTACTATAAAAATAGTTAGCGCGACAATCAAAAAATCAACCAAAACATTAAAAAGATCACCGTAACCTATCGCAACTTCTTCTAAACTTTCAGAAGCCTCGCGCAAAACATATTTCTTATCTCCAAAGTTAACACCACCGGTCAGCAAAGATAATGGCGGCATAATTACCTTTTTTACCAGCGTATTTACTACTGCGTTAAAAGAAGCTCCAATAATTATACCAATGGCCATATCGACCATATTTCCTTTGATAGCAAAATTCTTAAATTCAGTAATGAAGTTTTTCATGCTTTTAGAACAGCGTTATTTGACCTTCATCATCAGAAGCGTCTTCATCAGAAGGTTTCTCTTTCTTTTCAGGTTTTGAAGGTCCCGTAGTATCTACACTTGGCGCTGTATCACTTTCTGAAGATTCACTAACGTTCTCTTCGTCAACAACTTCCATTTCATTA
>CALLIG010000254.1 GCA_938009735.1 uncultured Flavobacteriaceae bacterium | reverse complement strand
ACGGAAAAGACCAAAAAGCTTTTCATGTAATTGGCACCAAAAATGATAAAGTAGTTTGCTATTCAAGAATATTTAAAGCCGGTGATTATTTAGCGCAAGCAAGCATTGGCAGGGTACTAGTAAAAAAAGGAGAACGCAAATACGGATACGGATTAGAAATTATGAAAGCTTCTATTAAAACTTTGGAAGAACAATTAGGAGAAACTGCGATAGCATTATCTGCACAAGCCTACTTAACTCGCTTTTACAATTCACTAGGTTTCATTGAAAAGGGCGGGGAGTATCTAGAAGATGGTATTCCGCATGTGATGATGGTGAAAGATTAAGGAAAATTATGTCATTAAATTTTTAACAACATACTTTTCAAATTGCTCAAGAGCCTCAGGTATTTCAGTTCTTCCAAAACCAATTCTGAAAAACCCTGGATAATCATAAACCCCACCAGGAAGCAATAAAACTCCTTGCTCTTTTAATACTTTTTCAGCAAAACCCATGTCATCGGTGTCAAAAAGTAGTTTTACTAAAACAACTGGACCAGCATTTGGTTTGTGCCATGAAAACAAGTTTGAATAGCGATCAAAAAATTGATCGTAAAGTGGTAAGTTATCTTTGATAATATTTAAGTTACGCTCTAAAATTTTCTTTCGGTTTCTTAATGCCACGCCAGCCAAAAACTCACTTGGCGCAGAATTACAAATGCTGGTATACTCTTTAAGAATAGCGACTTTTTCTAATATTTTTGCATTTTGAGAAGTTAACCAACCGATACGTAACCCAGGTAAACCATAAGATTTTGACATTACACCAACAGAAACTCCATTTTCATAGGCATCAGCGAATGAAGGAATAGCATATTCCGGGTGATGTTCTGATTCTTTGTAAACCTCATCGCAAAAAATTATAATATTATTTATTCTTGCGATTTTTATTATTGCTTCCTGTTCTTCCTTTGAAAAATGGAATCCAGTAGGGTTATGAGGTGTGTTAAGATAGATGACTTTCGTTTTGTTGGTCACCATATTTTTTAATTCTTCAATATCGAAAGTGGGTTTAGCGCCTTCGTATTTTACATTCCAATTTGAAACTTTGCAGCCAATACTTTCTGGAACAGATTGAAGTGATTGATAGCAAGGTGATTGAACGATTACTTCATCTTCCGAGTTAAGATTCCCTCTAGAGAATAAAAAGATGGGTTCTTGGGCTCCGGCACATACTAATAAACTTTCTGCAACAATAACGGAATAGATTGAAGCGATATCTCGTCTTAATTCAGGGTGGCCCTTTGACTCCGTATAACCCAGCCAAAGATTATGAAACTTATCTTTTGCATCGCTCTCAAAAGAAAGCAAATCATTTATGGTCATTGCCTCCGAATCAGAATTACAAAGCGAATACTTTGCAGAAAATTCATTGACGGTATAATAACGTTCTAGTTTGAAAGGCTTTATGTTCATCGATAATTATTTAAAGAAAAAGTGCAAAGTATTGCTTTTTAGAACTCCTAATTAATAAACCATAACTAAATGACAAATACTAGTTGTCATCAGATTCTTTATGGGTATTTAACCATTCTTCTCCTTTTTTGTCTCGAAAAAAGTCCATCCAAACATAATACATAACCTCATCTTTTTCTACAGAAACGGAGTGGCTTGAACCTAATGGAATATGAAGTACAGAATACTGGGGAAAATCTACTTTAGCATCATCAGCATAAACAACACAATTGTTCTTTGATAACCCTAAAAATAATTGTTCTAACATTGGGTGTTCATGAGCTCCAACTTTATCAGGGCCTTTTGTTTGAACGGTCCCCATGGCTATTCTAGGAATGTATTTATTTGGTAATATGGTACGACTTGTCGTATTCGGACTCTTTATGGGTTCAGTATATGATTTACAATCTGTGAATTTAGCATAATACACTTTTTGTGTGTTTTCAATCGGAAATTCTTTTAAATCTAATAGATCTTGGGCAGTTAATTTGCTGGACACTTTTAAATAGTGTAGGGTGTCATTTTTAGATGTTTTAATTGCGATAGTCTTTGCTATATTGGGCAAAAGTATAGTCTCTGGTACTATCTCATAAGTATCATTTTCAATTATTACATTACCTTCTCCCTTTACAAACAAGTAGATTATTTTATAGCCTTCTTTAGCATAATCAAGGGTCGCATTTTCACCGGTAATGGCAATATGTTCCACGTTAATACCTTTGATTTCATTTTCTAAAATTGTTTTAGAATAATGCCTCGTATTTGTATGCAATTGTGTTTTTAAATTTTCAATTGGAATTTCTTGACCACACAAGGTTGATACTAATGTTGATAGGAACAGAATAATTATTATTTGCTTTTTCATTTTAAAGAATAAATGTTATTGTAGAATGTCATTAAATAAATCTATCAAAGGCTGCCTAGTATTTGATGGGTCTGGTAGTTGATTGGTATCGCCTAAATACATTCCGAAATTATCGCTATGATAATCGAAATAGGTAAAGTGAATGTTTTTCTCTTGAATTAAGGTAATCATATCTTCTGCAAAAACCAGCCCTCCTTTTCCGTTTTCAAAACTAGGTCCTCCAGTACCAACTTCGCCGACATATACAGGCGCATTTTTGCCAGTTGCCCAAGAATCAACACGGTCAAGTATAGACTCTAAATAGGTCTTATTTCTGCGATTTACATCTCCAGCAGTAGTATAAAAATCTATCCTTAGAAGAGCATCACCCGTAGCAGCTAAATCTTGTGTTCGCACCCAACCACTTAATTCATAAGAATAGCCTTGAATTGGCTCGAATGCAGCCAAACGATTGTTTAAATTACTTTCATCTGTCGCACCTTCAATATAAAAACTACTAGTATCGGTTCTTCCTGAGTTGTTATCTATTCCGCCTTCACCATCATCATTTCGCGACCAGAATTCCCAACCAGAAGTAGTATTTAGATTTTCTTCATGAATAGCCTGAACGAACACACCATTTTCGTCATATTCATTCAAGATGATATCATCAAAATTTGCGCGACCGTTAGCACCAATATTGCCGGTAATTAAAACAGGAACACCAATACGAATATCTGTGTCTTCAATAGTATAGCGCACTCCTTCAAGGTACTGCCAGTCCGAATTTTCTGCCAATGTAGGATTGTTAAAAATAGCGGTATGCCAAGCGGCATCGCCCAATTCAATTAAATCATCATCGGGGTAAACACCTCCTTCGCCAACATTAGCAAAAGCTAATAATTGATGGGTAAATTGAAAAGGCTCATAGGTGTGAAATTCATACACAATATTATCGCCTGTAATTCTAGGAAAGTTTAATTCAGGGTCAGGCTCAGAAACACCTTTTACACTAATAGCCTGCTCTGCAAATATGATGTGATTATCAACCGATCGAATTTCATCAATAATACGCTGTGCTAAATCACTCCATTGTCCAATAGATCGGTTTGGTATAGGTTCATTAACGATTCCAAATCCAGCAATTTGAGGCTCATCTTTGTATTTTTCAGCTATAGCTTTCCAAAGTGCTATTAATCGATTTTGGCTGTCAGCTTCATCCCAAAGAGCATCACCAGTTCCTTGCGATTGATAACCCCCTTGTGGTGTGTGCATATTTAATATAAGATACACATCGTTATTCTTAGCCCACTCAATATTCGTATCAATCCAATCCCAACCTGTTTGTTTGTACGTATATGGATTTGCATCATCTTCAAAAATCCAATAATTCATGGCAAAGCGAACAGCGTTCATTCCCATATCGCTTACTCGAGTAAAATCTATTTCTGAGTGATGCGTTGTTGGTGGAAGCGGATCTTCTATCCAATGCCAATTATTAAAACCAACACCTTTAAGTAAAATTGGCGTGTTGTTTGTGTCTAAAATTTGTCTTCCCGAAACACTTAATAAAGTGGTAGTTGTCACAGGGTCAGCAGGTGGATCAATAGGGTCTGTTGTACCAGTATTAGGGTCAGGATTATTTGGTGCAGCTGGCGCATCATCTTTTCCGCAGGATAAAACAAATAACATCAAAAAAGGAAGTAATAATAAACGTTTCATTGCGGGGAATTTTATCTAAATATACACAAACACCATCAACAAAGGTCTTATGTTCTTAAAACAGTAACTATTTTAAGAACAGACTTATGGGTCGGTTTTCAATTGAAAAATATACCAAGTTAGAAAGGCATAGCCTATTAAAATATTCGTTTTATCGACAAAACACATACTTCAAGAAATTGACACCTTCTTTCAGTTGAGTTACAGACTATTCGGTTTGTAAAAGCAGAACATTTATCCCTGATAATTAACGTAAAATCGAATTCAAATGATAAAAAAGAAGTAATTTTCCATTAGAAATATGATATTTAAGATATATGAAACATATAAACCCTGCCTTAAAATTTGTAATCGCATTCTTGATTTTAGCATCATGTAATCAAGCCCCTGAAGAAGCGAGTTTATTAGCATCAGAAATACAAGAAATTAAAACAGAATTTGCCCCAGATAAACGAGTAGCATTATTTGATGTTTCTGTTGAAAAAAACGACACCTCTTACATCCTAAAAGGCGAAAGTAATATGCCTGATGCAATTAATACATTTAAAGAAAAGCTCAGATCTCAAAATATTGATTTTGTAGATAGTATTCAATTATTACCGGCAGCTGATTTAAATGGACTAACGAATGCCGTAATTAATATTTCAGTTGCTAATCTGCGAAGCAACCCTAAACATTCTGCCGAATTAGCAACCCAAGCCACTTTAGGTACACCTGTAAAAGTGTTGAAAAAAGAAGGTAGC
The DNA here is from genome assembly GCA_938009735.1 of uncultured Flavobacteriaceae bacterium. Classification (GTDB taxonomy): domain Bacteria; phylum Bacteroidota; class Bacteroidia; order Flavobacteriales; family Flavobacteriaceae; genus Maribacter_C. The sequence goes on along the minus strand of CALLIG010000254.1, from coordinate 11,132 downwards.
TGGTATTATATTCAAACCCCAGACAAGTATCTTTCTTGGGTTGATGACGGCGGAATTGAATTAATGGATGTTCAACGTTTTAAAGAATGGAAATCAGGTGATAAAGTTATTTACACCAAAACCTATGGTCATGCTTATGATGCAGTTGATGAAAAAGATATTGTTTCTGATTTGGTGGCGGGAGATGTTCTTGAATTTGTAAAGTTATCAGATGATCATTTTGTGGCAGCTTTCCCTGATGGAAGAATCGCTTTGATAAGAAATGATGAAGCCGAGAGCTACGTTGGTTGGCTTAGAGATATGAACCGTAACCCTGAAAATTTAGTGAATACTTCTAAAACCCTAATGGGCGTACCATATTTATGGGGCGGAACATCAACAAAAGGTATGGATTGTAGTGGTTTTACAAAGACTATATATTTTTTAAACGGAATGGTTATTCCAAGAGACGCCTCGCAACAAGTGCATACAGGTTTGCAAACAGATGAAGATGGTAATTTTGATAATTTGGAAAAAGGAGACTTGTTGTTTTTCGGAAGAAAAGTGACTGACTCCACTAAAGAAAAAGTTGTTCATGTTGGTATGTGGATCGGCAATAACGAATTTATTCATGCATCGAATATGGTGCGCGTAAGCAGCATAGACCCTAATGCTGATAATTATGACGAATACAATTTGAATCGATATTTGCGTACCAAACGAATTTTGAAAGCAGAAGACAAAGATTTGATTGATTTAACACAAACATCAGTTTTTAAGTAGCTTAAGCTACTTTTAAAGCGCTACCGTTTTACCAGTTCTAAAAGACTCATCTGCTGCCAGAACAATACGCAAACTATTGACTGCATCGCGCATATGGTCTTGCAGGTCTAAATTTTCCTGTATAGCTTTTAAAAAATATTCTTGTTCCAAAAGGCAAAGTCCGTCATGATCAGGCTCATCAGAAGTGTCAATTAATTCATCGGGTTTTGTAAAATTCCCATTCCCATCTGTAGTGCTATGATGTAATTTTAAGGCTCCTGTTTTTGAATGATCATCAACACTATCAGAATCTCCTTTAGCGTCATCAATAATTGAAACACAACCTTTTGGGCCAATAACATCTTTTACAAAAAAAGCAGTTTCACTCATCATAGGCCCCCAACCTGCTTCATACCATCCTACTGATCCATCTTTAAAACGAACCTGTAGTTGCCCGTAATTGTACATTTTTGAATCGATTTCATCAGAAAGCCTTGCTCCAATAGCACTAACACTTATAGGAACGGACTGTGTCATTAAACACATCACATCAACATAGTGTACACCGCAATCAACAATGGGTGACATTGAATTCATCAACTGTTTATGCGTGTACCAATTGTCACCAGAACTTTGTTGGTTGAGGTTCATACGCATTACCAATGGTTTTCCTAAGGTTTGTGCAACTTCAACAAACTTAGCCCAAGCCGGGTGTACCCTAAGAATATAGCCCACTACCATTTTTTTGTCTTTCTCGATGGCTAGATCTACTAAACTTTGAGCATCTGCAACAGTTAAGGCCAAAGGTTTTTCTACAAAAACATGTGCGTTTGCATATAAAGCAGCTCTTATATAATCTGCATGTGTATCAGGATAAGTATTGATCGAAACCGCATCAGGCTTCGTTTCTTTTAAAGCAGTTGAATAATCACTAAATGTAGGACAACCTCCAAGTTCTTGTGAAAGTTTATCTCGACTTTCAGGTTTTCTGCTAACAAGACCTACAATTTCAAAACTCTCTAATTGGTGATATGCGCGAGCATGTGAAGTGCCCATATTTCCACAGCCTACAACTAATACTTTTAATTTTATCATAACCTTACTTTTGATTCGGAATATCTCAAAAATCTATTTTCTTCTTCTTAGCTCTTTTGGGTATAAAATAATGAAACAATGAACTTACCGAAGTCACGCTGCTTTTTATTAGCCTCTGAATTTAATCGGGTTTCTTGAAAAGCCATCACGAACACCTTAAATCGCAACCGCTCTAGCATTTTGGTCATTTGAACATCTGATTTACTTTCTTGTTTATTTAATTTTTCTACCTCTTTCTCCCACCATTTAAGATTGACTTTTTCTGGGTCCAGATAGTCTTTTTTAAAGCGCGTCAAATAAAGTGAAGATAAAACTTCTTCTTTTTCAAAAGCTTTCTTGCGAGATTTCAAGGTATTCGTATAGCTCTTTTTCTTTTTAATATTTTTAATATTATGAAGTATAGAATCGAGGTTAAAGAATGAACCATAGGTGTTGACTGCGCGTTCATAGTATTCAACAGCGATTAAAGGGCGATCGTTTTCGATATAATTTTTTGCTTGCCCTAAAGTCTTCAAATAATTGGTCATGAGCTCATCGCTTGGTTTTTTTAAATACCCTTTTTTGTGTGCTTTGGTTTCGAGCCATTCGAAAGCCATCAAAATTTGGTTATTAGGTGGCCATTCATGATTACCATCAAAAGTAAAAAGTGTATTCGTGAATTGTATTCGGTTTAAATACCTATTAACCTTGATCATTTCACTATAATTCATGTCTCGATCTCCGCAAATGCCTACATAAGAAAAGCTTTGTTTTGAAGGAATATGTGAAGGTGAAGATGAAAACCCTGCTCCGCATGCAATTACACCTTCAATTTTATCGCTTAAGGTTGCAATGGCTGTAGCCAAACGAGATCCACCAGAAAACCCCGCTAGATAAATTCGATTTTGAAGTATATTAAAATCAGAAAAAATGTGTGTAAAAAGGCGCTGTGTAATTTCAAAATTTTGGCCCATCGGTCCGTTTCGCGAATTGTTTGAACAAACTATAATATGATTGTAGGTTTCCGCTGCTTTGACAAAAACTTCGATACCTTTCTTGCCATTTCCAGACGGAGAAAAAACAAAAAGAATAGGTAAACCCTTATTTGGATCGTAGACTTTTGGCAAATACAATGCAAAAGTCTCGTTGAGATTATTAGCTACGGGTAGTGAATCAATTACCACTCCCGTTTCAAACTGTTGAGCGCTTAGTAGTGATCCCAAACATGTAAACATAAAGATGAAAACGTTTTTCATTTTTTCTGTAGACTAAAAGCAATAATCTGATTTCCTTTTTCTGTTCCTAATTTTTCACCTCCACAGGCTATTGCGATATATTGTTTTCCATTAACTTCATACATGGCGGGTGTTGCAAAAGCTGCAGCGGGTAATTTAAATTCCCAAAGTATCTCTCCGGTATGTTTGTCAAAAACGCGAAAGTATCCATCGCGAGTTGCACCAATAAACAGGAGTCCGTTTTCCGTGACTACTGGTCCTCCGTAGTTTTCTGTTCCAGTTCCTATCCCTTTTTCTCCCAATTCTAGGGTATTTCCAAATGGGATGGACCATAGATAATCTCCAGAATTTAAATCAATAGCATGAAGTGTTCCCCATGGAGGTGAAATTCCTGGTAATCCATTACTATCTAAAAACTTTTTATATCCAGTATGTTTATAAACTGTTTTTTTGGAATTTGAATTAAACTCTTGAGTAAGTGTAGGTTTTGCCTCTTCTTCAAACAAAAATTGAAGCAAGGATGTCATTTCGTTTTTATCAATTTGAGGAAAACCTGTCATCATACCTTTTCCTTCGGAAATTATTGTAGCAACTTCTTTTTTATCCTTGCGAAGTTGAAGATCAATTAAGCTTGGGTAGCCACTTTGGGTTAATCCTTTTCTATCTGCTTGATGGCAACTAACACAGTATTTTTGATAGCTAGCTGCACCTATCGGAGTAGCTTCTAAAATACCACTATCAATTTTAACTTGTAGATTCCAAGCCATTTCATTGGAGTTGACATAGATAATACCATCGTCAGGATCTGTTGCCGCGCCTCCCCATTCTGCTGCACCATCATAACCAGGCAGCAAAAAAGTTGGTGTTGTATTGGGCGGTGCGTATTGCCGCTTGTCTGATGCTCTAAATATTTCAAAGAGCTCTTCCATATTTTCAGCGTACGGACTTATATCAGCCTCAGTCAAGTCTTGCGACTGTCTTGCAAAAGGAGCTGGTTTTACTGGAATTGGCTGTGTGACCCAAGCTTCTTCACCTTCAAGAGTTGAAGACGGCATTGGCACTTCTTCTATATTAAATAGGGGTTCTCCCGTCTTTCTATCAAAAACATAAACATAGCCCTGCTTGGTTACTTGTGCTACAGCCGCAATCTTTTTTCCATATCGTTTCACCGTTAAAAGATTAGGTGGTGCAGGCAGATCTTTATCCCAAATATCATGATGTGTAAATTGAAAATGCCATAGATAAGCGCCTGTATTTGCATCTAAAGCTACCAAAGAGTTGGCGTATAAGTTACTTCCTAATCGGTCACCTCCATAAAAATCAGGAGCAGCGGACCCTGTAGGAATGTAAATAACACCTGTTTCTTCATCAACAGCCATTCCGGCCCAGTTATTAGCAGCGCCTACAACCGGACTTTTATACGCTGTTGAATCCATCCAAGTTTCATAACCTTTTTCACCAGGATGCGGTATCGTATGAAATACCCATGCTAATTCACCAGTTATCACATTAAAAGCCATCACATCACCTGGGGCGGCATCTGCGCCTTCTGACAAACGCAAAGGCATAACGATGAGGTCTTTGTAGATAGTGCCAGGTGTATTTGATATTACAAACTTGTTGGCAGCTGATTTTGGCATGCCTGTGCGCATATCAATTTTGCCGTTGTTTCCGAAAGAAGATATTGGCTTTCCTGTCAAAGCATTTAAGGCAAATAAATCTGGTCCGCGAGTAACCAAAATGCGCTTATCGCTTCCTCTTTCCCAATACGAAACTCCTCTAGAAGTAGAATGCCAAACTTTTACAGAGTCACCAAATTGCCATATTTCTTCTCCCGTTGCCGCATGTAGCGCTACGATTCGCATAGCAGCTGTTACACCATAAAGCATTGAATCAACAACGATAGGATTCATTTGCATTTGACCAAAATCTGGCGATTTATAAGACCATGCTACTTTTAAGTTTTTTACATTTTCTTTGGTTATTTGAGATAGGGTAGAGTAGTGACTCCGGCCCGAATCGCCTAAATAAGATGCCCATGTCTTATATTCATTGCTAGTGATTTTTGGTTCTTTGGATGAATCACAACCTAAAAACGAAAAAGTAGCCATCAAGAGAAGGGATGCACTAAAGTGGCGAATTTGATATAACATTACTTAGGAAGGTTTCCTTAAAAGTAAGGTAATTTTAATCTCTTTTTCAAAGATCTATACGCTGATTGAATGTTGCGATATTGAACCCATTTTCTAAAATTTTTTTTGACTGCGGACTTTCCAGATTCAACAACGGATTCGTATGATTGAAATGTATAAAATGGATTTTGCCCTTTTCGAATGCAGAAAGATTTTTGAAAAGTCCCATACTTTCTATTACGAACGGATGTGGTATTTGTGATATATCACGATTATTAATTTCTACAGCATCATAGAAAGTGGCATCTAAAAAAGCATAGTCGACTTTTTCAATTTCTGAAACAATACTAGTTTCCCATTTTTCCCACTTATCAATATCCGGAATGAACAGGGCGCTTTTATGAGGCCCAATAATTTTATAACCCACGGTTTCAGAGAATTCATCACGATGAGGCACCGTAAAAGGAATCACTTTAATTTGTTTTGTTAACTGAACTTCTTTCTTATTTTCTAAACTTTTGAGACTTATATTTTTTCCATTGACCAATTGGCTCCAAGGACCATTAGCTTCAAGAAAAGCTTTCATTTTGGGCATTGCATAAACGGGAACTTCTTTGGTGTTTGTGGCTTCTTTCCCCAAATACATCAAGCCGGTATAATGACCGATATGCGCATGCGTTAAGAAAATTCCATCAGGAATATCGGTTGTTTTGAATGTCGATAATTGCTTCAAACTCCTTAATTGACTACTTATATCTGGGGTAGCTTCAAAGAGAAAATTCTTTTTAGCAACTCCGTCGATTAACCCAAGAGACACCACCTTTCTTCCTTTATCAGGGTTTTCAAATAAAGTAGTACAGCATTCTTTTTGGCAATTAATATGTGGTGAGCCAGCATCTTGAACGTTGCCTAAAATGATAAGAAAAACCTCATTTTTAGGCTCTGAATCTATCTTTTGTTCTTGTTGGCAAGAAGCAAAAAGTACGTTAAAAAGCAGACTTATAGAAAGAAGTATTTTCAAATCGGAGAATTTAAATAGAAGCAAAGAATGCACGAATATCTTTAGCTAATTTAACCAAGTCTTCTTCGTGCGTATACATCATATGACCTGCTTCATAGTATTTCATATCAACACGGTCTGTGACAATCCCATTGCGAGCAAAAGTGTATTCTGCATCGAAAAACGGAGTTATTAAATCATAATACCCGCTTGCGACCATGATTTTCATAGCAGGGTTTCTGCGCATCGTTTCTCCTAAATAAGGAGCTGTATTTACGGGCATTGGCTCCCAATACTGGCCATCAGGTACTGTACGCCAACGCCAATTGCTTCCTCCGCCGGAGGTAATATAAGGCCGGTCCATTTTAATTTTTAGGTCTGAGGCAAAATAGTGATTCAAAGAAGCTGTATATGCAGCGCTGATTTGATAGCTTGCTGGGTCACCCAAATGTGGACGTTCAGAAACTTTATCGATTTCATCACCCATAAAACGCCCATCTAAACGTCCCACGGATAATCCTTCTTCTTCCAAAAGTTTCTTTTGAAAACGACCCATCAAAATACGTATGTTTGAATGTAAAATGTACTTCTTATCAAGTCCGGTGAAATAGACTAGCTTCTCTGCAATGGCATCTTTTTCTGTATTGCTTAAAAGATTTCCTTTATAAAGAGCAGGGGTATAGGTTTCATAAGTGAACGTTCTGCATTCTTCAACAAACTCTTCTAATGTTTTACCCTGTCCTGCTTTTTTATGATACCACGCTGTAGCAGCCATACTCGGCAAATAGGTAATGTAAGAAGTCATGTTGTGATGAACAGAAGTAGAACCAGCATAATCTAGGGCTTGTGATATTAAAATCATTCCGTTTAAGGCCATGTTTTGTCCAGAACCTTCTAACGCTTTACCCAAAAATGCTGCACGAGTAGTACCATAACTTTCTCCTGCTAAATATTTAGGAGAGAACCAACGCTCGTTTTCGGTAACCCATTTACGAATGAATTGAGCAAAAGAGTTAACATCTTCTTTGAGTCCGTAGAAATCTTTCCCCTTCCCTTTTCCAACTAATCGACTATAACCGGTGCCAACTGGATCTATAAAAACCAAATCAGTTACATCTAATAATCCCTGTTGGTTTTTGACCAAATTATATGGTGCTGCACCATCATCTTGTTTTGCGTCAGAATCTACTTTAACCACTTTTGGTCCAAAAAAGCCCATATGCAACCACATGGAAGCAGAACCCGGACCGCCATTAAACACAAAGGTTACCGGTCTTTTACTAACATCACCTGTTGGGTTTTTGGTATACGCTACAGACCAAAAAGAAGCAATAGAATCTCCTTTTTTATTGACGAGATAGGTTTCTTTAGCTGTTGCTTTATAGTTGATCGTTTTGCCTCCAAAAACGCCCTGATGAGTTGTTACAAAAGATTGTGCTTTAGGAATTGGTTTGATCTCTTCTTTCTTTTCTTCTTTTTGAGCAAAAACAGAAAGATGGAACAACGCTATTAGGAAAGGAAGAATACATTTTATCATAGTTGAATAGATCAAAAAGGCTGGTCGAGTAAAAATACTAATCTTTTACTGCTTAGGCTAAAACTGAAAAAAACATATAAAAACGAAAAAATAGACTGTCAGAAAATTTTCAATATCAAAGTATTAGTTTTTAATTTCTCTTTCTCCCGTATGATCCACCCCTTGCTCACGCTCTAAATCTATCATAGCTTTTGGCCTAAAATTAGTGATGAACGCTCTTCGGTTATTTTCAGTTGAATTTCCTCGACTATAATGTAAGGTTCCACCTTGATGAAAAACACAAGACCCAGGTTGAAGCTCTATACAAACCGAATTATTTTCACTTCCTTCACATTTTAGCGCTCCTTTGTCACCAGTTTGTGAATGCGGGAGTACAGGTGAAAGATGTGATTTTGGAGTGTACCACATGCATCCATTTTCTTTGTAGGCATGATCAATAGCAACCCAACAACTCGCAGCTCTTTTATCTGGCATATCAATCCAATAGGCAGCATCTTGATGCCAAGGCGTGATCGTGTTTGTATGAGGTGCTTTGTTAATTAACATATCAAAATCAAGTGCTATATCGTCTCCCATTAAGGTTTTAGCAATTTGAAGCGCTCTGGCATGAATAGGTTTCTGTAACAATTCAGGCACAAGTTTACTTGGCACCATGATCTGAGTAATTTTTTCTACTTCTTCTTGACTGCCCGATAAATCAGATCGGTATTTTGAAGCATCGATACTATTGTTTAAAAAGGATTCATATAAATGACTGTAATGCAATACTTGTTCTGGGTTAATCAGATTTTCTACAATCAGATAACCTTCTGCAGCAAAAAACGTCTTTTGATCTTCAGAAATGACACTCATAACAATGACAATTAGAAAGTTAAGATATAGATTAAATTTAAAAATATCCTTTATCTTGTAGTTAACTAAAATAACCAACCACAAAATAATATGTCACAATTAGCCGACAACGTATCAAAACGTTTGTTTTCTTTGGATGTCTTTCGCGGACTTATTATGTTTCTTTTAATCGCAGAAGCAGCAGGTTTTCACCACAATTTTACTGAACTAACAGAAGGGACAGTTTTTTCTGGTATAGCTCATCAATTGCACCATCATGAATGGAACGGACTCCTATTCTGGGATTTAATACAACCCTTTTTCATGTTTATTGTAGGTGTTGCAATGCCGTTTTCGCTTCGAAAGCGATTAGCTGCTGGCGATAATGCCGCTGCAACCAAACACATTTTAAGACGCTGTGTATTGCTTTTTAGCTTCGGAGCTCTGCTCCATTGCGTTTACAGCCATGCCTTGGTATGGGAATTATGGAACGTATTGGTTCAATTGGCCTTTACTATTCTTATTGCTTATGCCATAATGAATAGATCACACAAAGTGCAAATAGGCATATCTATTGGTCTTTTAGTGCTTACTGAAGTATTCTATCGCGTTTATAATCTTGAAGCACCATATGTACAAGGTCATGAAAGCTTTGGTTCTTGGATAGATATGTTGACTATGGGAAAAGTTGATGATGGCTATTGGGTCTTCGTGAATTTTATTCCAACGGCAGCACATACTATTTGGGGTGTTATTTGCGGACAGCTATTACTTTCTCAAAGCGCTGTTAAAGATAAATTAAGATCTTTTTTAATTTGTGGCGGAGCTATTCTGGTTTTAGGTTTTGCTATGGATTGGTTGAACATAACGCCAATTATTAAACGAATTGCCACTTCATCATTTACATTAGCTTCTGGTGGTTTTGCAATTTTAACTTTGACATTATTTTATTGGGTAATTGATGTCAAAGGATATAAAAAGAAATGGTTGAAGATATTCTCGGTATTGGGTACAAATTCTATTTTCATCTATCTATTTTCAGAAACTGTAGGCGTACAATGGTTCCGTGATTTTGGAAAAATTTGGACGGAAGGACTACTTGCTCCATTAGGGGTATCAGAGAAACTTATAATGGTTATAAATGCACTATTTGTACTCTTTATCTTCTGGTATATAACTTACTTTTTAGATAAGTATAAGGTCTATTTCAAAGTATAGGTCAGCTGATTCAAAAAACGACGAACAAACTCATCGGTCGGTAATACCGTTGGTGATGTTATTAAAATGGGTGTTTTTTAGGTTATTAAGGATTAATAAATGGTTGAAAGGTCAATTTAACCCTATGGTGATCGATAAAAAGCATAAATACCAACTAATTAGTTTGTTTTCAAGCTTCTGTTTCACCAATAAATAGAACCTTAAAGACTATTTAATTAATAATTCACAGTAAAATACAATAGCTATGAATACTTTGAAATTGCGTTTTTCTAAATCATTGATTGTTTTCTGTATTCTTTGCGTTTTCAATGGCATTTCTCAAAATGAGGATGCTAATCAAGAAGGCTGGAAAACACTTTTTAATGGAGAAAATCTAACTGACTGGACGGCGAAAATTCATCACTATGGATCAGGCGATAATTATGGAGATACCTTTCGAGTAGAAGACAGTATTATCAAAGTACGGTATGATAAATACGAAGGTGATTTTAAAGAACGCTATGGGCATTTGTATTATGATACTCCATATTCATATTATCATTTTTCTATAGATTACCGATTTGTTGGCGAATTGCACTCTGGCGCGCCTAGCTACACCATTAAAAATAGCGGAGTCATGTTTCATTCGCAAGACCCAAGAACTGTACTAAAAGAACAAGATTGGCCAATTTCAGTAGAAATACAGTTTTTAGCAGGATTAAAAGAAGGTAAATCAAGACCAACAGGAAATATGTGTTCTCCAGGTACTGATGTAGTTTTTGATGGTAATATTGACCCGAGACATTGTATTAACTCTTCTTCTGATACATATTATGGCGACCAATGGGTAAAGGCTGAATTGATTGTATATGGTGATTCTTTGGTGAAACATATAATTAACGGAGAAGAAGTCTTAAGATATACAAAACCACAAATAGGTGGTGGCGTAGCAAACAGGTACGATCCTGAAATTAAGGTAGATGGTAAATTACTATCAGAAGGGTTTATAGCGCTTCAAAGTGAGGCTCAGCCTATTGATTTTAAAAATATTAAAATCAAAAATTTAAAGGGGTGTATGGACCCTAAGGCAATAAATTATGGAAAACACTTCATAAAATCAGATTCTGAATCTTGTAAGTACAAATAGTCAAGCTATTTTTCGTAAAGTTCCAAAGGTAAATTATCAGGATCGCTGAAGAAAGTAAATTTTTTGCCCGTGAGCTCATCAATCCGAATACCTTCTGTTGCAATACCTTTTTCTTCTAAATTCGAAATAGCAATTTTCAAATCGTTTACTTCAAAAGCTAAATGACGCAAACCCTGTGCTTCTGGCCGAGAAGTTCTTTTTGGAGGACTAGGGAAAGAAAATAATTCAATGATGTAGT
>CALLIG010000253.1 GCA_938009735.1 uncultured Flavobacteriaceae bacterium | reverse complement strand
TAGAACTGCTTTTTTTGATGTGTGTGTTTTCATAACTGTAAATCGTTTTTTGATTGATGAATAATTGATGGCATTAGCCAAAGGCTGATACTTCTTCTCGCTATCGGGTGATAAGTACGATAGTAATGTGTTTTGATAGGTGGTTTTGTCGATATTCTCTTTTAATACAGCTTGATCGGCTAAGAATTCATGATTTAGTTTGATGGCTTTTTTAGTGAGATATATGAATGGGTTTATCCAAAAAATGGCATGTAGTAGTTCTACAAGTATAACATCCCAACTATGTTTTTGGCTAGCATGTGTTTGTTCGTGCAGGAGTACCTCGGCTGGAATTTGATCTGCCTCAAACTTCTTCTTGTTTAGAAAAATATAGCTAAAAAAGGTATGTGGCGTTATTTTTTCTTGCAACAGAACTTGCGTAAAACGAGATAATTTTTGCTTCGGGTTTTTGCGAATGCGTCTATAAATCTGGAATAGGTTTCTTATAAATTTTAATCCGAAGAAAAACAATCCTATAAAATAAACGCCCCATAATATAGGTGCGATATCTACAACATCAGTTTCAAGGGCTTGTGGAACATGAACCACATCATTTGAATATTCAGTTTGTTGCATGATAACTGGAGTCGATACCGTAACCATAGGTTCTGGTTCAACCATCACATATTCTGTGAATACTAAGGAAGGAATAATCATAGAAAAGAGTAATGCTCCTAAGAGATAGAAACGCTTGAAAACATGCATGTTCTCCTTTTCTAAAAAGATCTTATAGAACACAAATAAAATTGCCAGACAGGTGATGGATTTTAAGATATATACCAACATGATTATTTCTTTTTAAGTTCGCTATCGATCAATTTTTTCAAATCTTCTAACTCTGTTTTAGTTAGATTGGTTTCTTGCGTAAAGAAAGAAGCAAATTGACCGGCACTATCATTGAAAAAGTTTTTGATGAGTCCGTTGACATGTTTTGAAAAATAATCTTTCTTCTTAACCAAAGGGTGATACTCTCTAGACCGCCCGAAAGCTTTGTAGGTTACAAAACCTTTATCGGTCATTCGTTTTAAAAGCGTAGCAACAGTCGTAGTTGCAGGTTTAGGTTCAGGGTAGGCGTCTAATAAATCTTTCATGAAAGCTTTCTTTTGCTTCCATAGGATATTCATAAGTTCTTCTTCTGATTTTGACAACTGCATGCTCTACATGTTTAGAATTAACTCTACAAACATAGAGCAAATATTTTAATTCTACAAGTGTAGAGTGAAAAAAGTTAAATAAATATGCTATTTAGGTTCGGAATTGCTAGCGGGCATAAAGACTGAAAGGATCGCACAGCATAGACCAAATATTAATAGTGTTCCGCCATTAATAAACCCAAATTCCCAATGAAGAATTTTAAAAAAAGCACCTATAATTATTCCTATTCCAGCAAGCACATAAAATAGATGACTAAGATTGTTTCTTAGTTTGTTTTGCGTAATTATCGAATCATTAGGTATTTCGTCATCTTTATCAAATAGAACCTCGTAAAAATAGGAGACGACAATAAGTATTAAAGCTCCTCTAAAGATGAAAGTAAATATGTAGCCATAAGACCAATGTAAAACGCGAAAAATATAGTGAAACAAAAAGGCGATTAACAAAAATAACTTCGAATAGTCTAGTACGCGTTTCGGTTTCTTCTGGTGAAACTGTAGACTGTAAAAAATTAAAACTCCTAAAGTGCCTAGGCCCATTAAAACATTCGTGCCCTGCAGGTGTAGCACTTTAAATAGTGCGCCAATAAATATAGTAGAAATACTTAATCGTAAAAAAAGCCGGACTTTTTGTTTCGAGATCAAAATATAGCTAGTTTTTGTCTATTATCTAAAACGGAGAAAGATTCTAAAAAGTGTTATTACCAAATAGGTGCTGTATTGTATTTAGCTACTTAGTCTTTTTGAGCCAGCCAAAATGGAGATTAAGGCAGTAAAAAGACCAATTACCAATAAAACGTTAGCATTTATTATTCCAAATTCCCAATGAAGAATTTTGAATAATGAAGCCACTACAATATAGACGATGGCAAGGTCCGCTAGAATATATGATAAGTTTTCGGTGTCAATATTTTGCACCAAAAGTCCGTTTTGACCATTTTCTTGAAGACCTGAAATTATCTTTTTAATGTATAGCAATAGAAAAGCTACAAGTGCTGTCTTAGTTAGTATTGTGAGTACATGACCAAACGGTAAATGCAGAAGACTGATGATATAATTGCTTGAAAAAGCAACTATAAGAAGGTGTCTCGCATAATCAAGCGGTGATTTGTCTTGTTTTTGAAAAAATTGAATACTATGAAAAACGACCATGCCGATCGCTCCTAGGATAATTAAAGTCCAAGGGATGAATTGAAAAAGTGCTCCGAATACGGTTACAGAAATACTTAACCGAAAAAATAAAGCGGTTTTTTGCTTTGAAATTGTCATTTGGGAATATGTTTGCAAAGTAGGTCTGTCAATAACGAAAAAATGTGGGTTATAGTACAGCATCCGAAAATTAGACGCAGCTAGACTAACACTTACCACTTATAAAACCATAAGTTTGTAATTCACAATAGGAATTTTCATGGAATTATTAGAGCAATTACAAAACAGAAGCGGGTCACAATGTGAATTATGTGCTTCAACAGATGATTTAAAAGTATACGAAGTACCACCTAAGAATGTGGTCGGTCTTGACAGAAGTCTCTTGGGCTGCGCAACCTGTATTGATCAAATTGAAAATCCTGATACTACAGATGCTAATCATTGGCGGTGTCTTAATGATAGCATGTGGAGCGAACATGAAGCGGTAAAAGCTGTTGTCTGGAGAATGCTCTCTAGATTAAAATCTGAAGGTTGGTCACAAGACCTTTTAGATATGATGTATTTGGAAGATGAAACTCTCAAATGGGCAAAAGAAACTGGTGAAGGCGAAGAAGATGGAGAAAAAATAATTCACCGAGATGTAAACGGAGTGATTTTACAAAACGGAGATAGTGTTGTATTAGTAAAAGATCTTAAAGTAAAAGGTTCAAGCTTAGTTGCCAAACAAGGTACAGCTGTGCGTAGAATTTCTTTAGATCGCGAAAATGCTGAATTTATTGAAGGCAAAGTTGGTCCAACTCAGGTTGTGTTGATTACCAAGTATGTTAAGAAAATATAGGCTTTAACTTAAAACGAAAAGCGTAATAAAAAAAGAGACAAGAATTATTCTTGTCTCTTTTGTCTTTTAGCGCAAAGGCCTTGAATCTTATTTATTCATATCTGTGAAAAACTGATAGAAATACGGTATCGTTTCAATTCCTTTTAGATAATTCCAAACTCCGAAATGCTCATTGGGCGAGTGAATAGCATCGCTATCTAATCCGAAGCCCATCAAAATAGTTTTGCTTTCCAATTCTTTTTCAAATAATGCTACGATCGGAATACTTCCGCCACTTCGTTGTGGAATCGGTTTTTTACCGAAGGTGGTTTCATAGGCTTTCGAAGCTGCCTTATACCCAATAGTGTCTATTGGTGTCACATAACCTTGGCCACCATGATGTGGAGTCACTTTTACGGATACTCCTTTTGGAGCAATACTTTCAAAATGAGTTTTGAAGAGTTCTGTGATGTCTTTCCAATCTTGGTTCGGCACCAATCGCATTGATATTTTAGCATAGGCCTTACTAGCAATAACTGTTTTTGCACCTTCACCGATATAGCCGCCCCAGATTCCGTTTACATCTAAAGTTGGTCTTATGGAATTCCGTTCGTTGGTGCTATATCCTTCTTCACCGTAGACAGAGTCAATATCTAAAGCGTTTTGATAATCATCTAGTACGAAAGGAGCTTTAGCCATTTCCGCGCGTTCTTCCGCTGATAGATCTTCTACCTTGTCGTAAAAACCAGGAATAGTAATATGATTGTTCTCATCATGAAGACTGGCAATCATTTTAGTCAGAATATTTATCGGATTGGCAACAGCACCACCGTATAATCCGGAATGCAAATCACGATTAGGTCCGGTTACTTCAACTTCTACATAGCTAAGTCCCCTTAATCCTGTAGTTATTGATGGCACATCATTGGCGATCATTCCCGTATCAGAAATCAGAATAATATCGTTAGCTAATTTTTCTTTATTGTTTTCTACAAACACAGCCAGGTTATTACTTCCAACTTCTTCTTCCCCTTCAATCATGAATTTTACATTGCAGGGTAGTTGATCAGTTTTGGTCATATATTCCAATGCTTTCACATGCATATACATTTGACCTTTATCATCACAAGCGCCACGAGCGAATATGGCGCCTTCAGGGTGTAACGCTGTTTTTTTAATTACAGGCTCGTATGGGGGAGAATCCCAAAGCTCAATTGGGTCTGCAGGTTGTACATCATAGTGTCCGTAAACTAGCACGGTTGGTAAATCTGCATTAATTATTTTTTCTCCGTAAACAATAGGATATCCTTCGGTTTCGAAAATTTCAACAGTATCACATCCAGCTTGCAAAAGTGCTTTTTGAACAGCGTCTGCAGTATTTAAAACATCTTGAGAAAATGCAGGATCTGCACTTACGGATGGGATTTTAAGTAATTCAATTAACTCGTTGATGAAGCGCTCTTTATTCTGGGTAATGTATTCTTTCGGATTTTGCATTTGTAGCCTAATTTTAGAAGTCTAAAATTACAAAAGAACTTTTGCCTAATGATTGTTTAGAGAATTGATTTTTTAATTTATATTTGCACCCCGTTAGACCGAATTATTTGGTTGGGAAATGCAGGCGTGGTGGAATTGGTAGACACGCTAGACTTAGGATCTAGTGCCGCAAGGTGTGAGAGTTCGAGTCTCTCCGCCTGTACAACAAGGGAAAGCTGACTTTTAGGAGTCGGCTTTTTTAGTTCTGGGTAACACATAGGTAACACAAATGGATATTTTTCGGTTAGACATTTTAGATGATATCATTTGAAACCATTCGGAACCAAAATGAATAATTGTTAGTCTTTTATGAGTGTTTCAGCGACTAGCCCCAAATCTTACCCTTAAACTTTGCGCATGGATCCTGTGGAATTTTTGTAGCGATTCCGGTAGATAAGCGTTAAGCAAAAATTCCATAGGGCGCACCCTACTTTTGATTTGGAACGCTATCCTTTTCCTTTAACCATTTTTGGTACGATTGATAGTGCCCGGGGTTTTGGTCAAAATATCCTTTTAGGTTTGAAATTACTTCTTGCTCACCTTCGGCAAACGCTTTTTCTCTCATGTCGTCCAGTCGAGATCCTTTAAAAGCCAAATAGCCGATAATAATCAAGGAAGTTATCCAAATCGAATAATGGAGCCATAGTTGTACTTTTGGAACCAATCTTGCCTTTGAAATCTGCTCGGTAATACCTCGAACGGATTCATCAAGCCTTGAATTATTCGCCTTCTCGGAATTCAAATGTTCACGGAGCAACCTTTCAATTTCGGTGGTATCCGCCTTAATCTTGAGGTTATTCGTGTTTTGGGCCAACCGTTCCAATCTAACGATGGACTTGTTGAACCCGTCCAGCTCATCGTTGAGCAGTTCCATTACCTCGTCCAGTTTTTTGTATCCCATAATTCCTTGTTTTAATATCCGATTCCCGTATCGATTGCTCTTTTAATTGTTTTTTTGATGATGTTCTTGGCGATGCTTGCGACAAGATTGGTGCTCATTTCCATGGTCTTGCCCAATACCTGAACCGATTTGCTAATCTCTTTTGGCTTTATGATGCCTTTATTTTGGGAAAGCTGCCCCATTATCCTTCCTCCGGACATGGAACGGTGTACCTCGCTCGCCTTGAAATTAAGGCCTTCGTACTGGAATCGAAATCCCTGCAATTTGTTCGCCTTGTTGATGCTCGGAATGACTTCTATATTCCTTTCCTGCATGGCCTTGATATAACCATCCAGCGTTTTTGGCCTTTCGGTCTCCATTACGTTCTGATGAACGTTCCTTATTTCAAGGCGGACTTTAATAGAGTCCAGTTCCTTTTCCAATTGCACCTCCTTGACGGTGGTCAGTCCCATTTCCTTCGCCACGTTTTCGGCTGCCAGTTGACTCCGCTTTCCGATAAAACTGTCATTGTAGGCCTTACCATCGAATCCAATCCGGTTTACGTAGAGATGCACGTGGGTATGCGCCTTGTCACGATGCACGAATGCGATGGCCTGTCGTTCCTTCAGCTGCATTTCCCTGATGAACTTTTGGGTCAGCTCCCCTAGTTGTTCCGTGGATAGGTTTTTACCATCTTCCTGTGTCGGACTAAGAATAAAGCTCAAGGTGTTCTTTTGGCAACGGGTATTTTCTTCTTGGATAAGTCTGAACTCCTCGGTTATCTCTTGGGGATCGGTTCCCGCCAGATGTTGGCTAAAGACGATTTCCGCATCCTTCTCCTGGTTCCAACCGTATTCGATACTTGTCCCCGTGTGCGCTATGGAGGTTCCCTTTCCTATCATTACTTTGTTCTTTTGAAATTATAAAGGTGTGTGCGTATTTCCTCCGCCAATTGCTCGACCTCGCTTGCCAGTTTCGGGTTGTGTTTCCTGAACATATTCCCGATGCGGGTAAAGTTGCTCTTGTACTTCACTAGCATTTTATAATGTGTCAATTGTTCGTCCGTCAACCGTTCGATGACGGAATTTCCGAAAGCGGAGCTACGGCAATATTCGGAAAGGGAAATACCCGCCCGTTCCGCTCTTTTTTTGAGCAGCTTTTTCTCATAGATGGAGCACCGGAACTTGATGTAGGTTCGTTTCATTTCTTTTTTACTTTGCGACCGCCGGGAGTAAAGCGAGTTTGTTTTTGTGGCAACAAAAACACATCTCGCGCTCCCTGACCAAGTCCATTTCTAGCATTGAAAATCAGCCATTCGTTCATGTCCTTATACTTCTCGTATAGACTTGATTTGTCCAGGCAGTTATTGGAATGGGCAATCAATTTTTTGGTCGTTGCTTTACCCGTTGAATCATTGTCCAAATAGAGGTCGATTTGATTATAACCATCAATAACATTCATTGCTTTCTTTAGAAATGCAGTAGAGTTCAAAACCAGAAAATCATATTCCGATTCCAAATTTTTAGTACTATCCAAAATCGATAATAGGTCGAACATCCCTTCGGTAATGATGAGTTTTTTATTTCCATTTTTGATGTGGGTGATATCCTTCGGTGAGCTAGAGTTCTTATAATATTTGTTCCGTAGTTCCCATCCCCCTGAATCGTTTTTCAATCCAAGGGCAAAGTATCGCCTACCCCTATGCAAATAGTGAACTTCATAGCAATACATAGATGCTATGGCTATAGAGATTCTTCGTTCTGCTAAATATTTTAAAAGACCGTAATGCCGAAGGTGTCGTATATGAAGAATTTGAAGCCCTTTATCCTTTTCAGTCTTAATAACGGGCTGCTGCTGAAAAGAAAAATAGTCTTTCTCCTGTGCTATAAACTTTAAAGCTTCACTAACGGAAGACTTTGTAATCAAGCAAATAAGGTCAATTACGTTTCCGCCTTTTCCTTCACCATGGTCGTACCATCTATTGAGCTTCTTGGCCACCTTGAAAGAGGCTTGGGTCTCGAGCCGGAACGGACTCAGGAACCAAGCTTCTTTTTCGGTCGACTTGGTCGGAAAGTGCCCTAGTTTTGCCAGCGCTTTTTCGATGGGAAAAGCTCGGGCTCTTTCACACGATAATCCGGTTGTTCTTTCGTTTTTCATAAGTTAAATAGTTTTGAGCAAAAAATTGATATTTTGATGACAGAACATGGGAAAGCCTTTCTTTACTTAGGTTTCCGTAGCATCGTTTTCTTCATCCATTCATCGTTTTCATATTTTTTCTGTGTTTTCTTGTCATCGTTTTATTTTTTGATGAACAAATGATGATATTACGATGACAGCCTTGGCATCGATAGATATTAAGAAAAGCTCAATCCGTCATCGTTTCATCGAAATTGTCAAGCAAAAAGGATTTTTCTACTATAAAATAGCGTCCCTTGGCATCCAAAAGCTGCATGGAAGCATCCTGCCAAATCACTAGTTTTTGATAGCTCAGGGAATTATCTTTGTTCTCCAGTTTCCAATCCCTTTTCAGCAATCTTCTAAGCTGTGTCAAATCGGTCTTTATCCGTGTCCTATTGAGCAGCTGTAATGCATCCAAAGGGCAAAGGTGTATTTCTTTGGTATCGAATTGTTCCATAGCCCCTAGCAGAATCGTAGCAAGTTCCTTTTCGACCCTATTGCGATTATTCTGTACCAACTTTTTCAAGGCTGGTGTCCGTATCTGTTTTGGGGTGAACCACATTCTAGTGGTGTGCTCGCTCGATAACCGCCGCTTTTCCATGAAATGCAGGAAAGCCGGTATTTCCGATATCAGTCGGTTCAGGAAATCTGTCTCCTCTTTTTTGAGCACAGGTACTTTCAGTACCCAAAAACGGGTCTCGTTTCCATCAATTTTGATAAAGTTGTCCTCATTGTTGCTGCATAGGACGAACTTACCAAAGAACTCCACTTCCCGTTTATCCTTTCCCTTGGCCTCTAACTTGTTGATATTAGTCGTACTCAGGTATTTGATACGTTCGGTAAGCTCCTCTTTGTTGAACAGTACTTCGTCGATACAAATAAGTAGCTTATTCGCCCAGTCCGCATTGAACTGGCTACTGAAACTATCGTTGGTCAAATAGGTCATGTTGTTGTCTAAGATGGCCTTCAGCCATTTCAGGAAAGTGCTCTTGCCCGTGGAACGTTCCTTAGAAACCAAACACAGTATTGGCAATACCTGTACCGGTTTCGTATACAATAGTTGCAGGTAGTCCAATCCCAAGTCATAATGCCTTCCAAAAATGTGTTCGATGAAACTCAATGACGTATTGCATTCTCCTTCTTTGGGGACTGCGGGCAAAGGGGAATAGGTGTTATAGAACCCTTGATACTCCTGCTTGAAATCGACATGGCTTGGGATGCAGGTAAAGCCATCATATTTTGGAACCTTGCTCAGGAAATCCTTTCCATGGTCTTGGCGGATGGTCTCTATGTTCCAATGCACCAGGATTTCGTTGAAATGGCCTGCGATGGTAGGTGCCTGCACCAGTTTATAATAGGAAGTGCCCACCCGTAAGTATGGTACTGTTTTCATATAATGACGTTTTGAACACCAAGGGGGTTCCCAAGATGTAACAGTGAGTTGATAAAAAATTCAGAAATGGTATCGCGTGCTATCAGCTAACGAACAACCTCCGCTATCGTTTCGATTTCCCCAATGGATTTTCGTTCGTTCTGCAGCAGCCAACGGATTATTTTCTTCCGTTCGAAAAAAATCAATTTTCCATTGGGTTTGGAGTGAGGGATATTTCCAGCAGCGGTAAGTTTGTAAAGGTAACTTCTGGATATGCCGGTATAGTCACAGGTTTCCTCAAAGGTCAGTACCTCTTTATTGGCAATCAACAGTCTTTCCAAACGGTCTAGCCGTTCGAGTATTAAAAAATTGTCCATTTTGTTTCTTTTTAGGGATGTGAAATGAACAAAAGCGCTTTTGTTTTCCTTCAATATTATTGTTGAATAAATGTATGAAAATAGGCGAATAACCAAATAGATTATTACAAAGAGTTATTCACAAATAACTGATATACAACAAATTAAACCAAATAATACCAAACTAGATAGTGCTAAAGGACCATTAATTTTATTTGGTTCCGTTTGATACCAAACAACACCATTCTAAATAAGAGTCTAATCTGCGATTTAGCAGAAAATTGTGAGTTATCAACAATTGAAATGGCAAGAACAAGAAAATAATGGGTTTAAAAAGGCAGATTTTAATGTTTAGTTTATCTCGATTACGGTTTGATCTTGTGTAACTACGTGAAGAAAGATTGGCATTTCATTTGAAAGTACTGTCTCAAAAAACCTTCGTATTATGAAACACCATAATTTTCAAAAACTTAAACCACTTCAGATTTCCAACGCTAGACAAATCTATTTTTCATTAATTCCCCACAGAGTCTTTGTTGTGCCAGTTTTTACTTCTTATTTATAATTGTACGGATAGGAAAGGGAATATTAATGTCATTTTTATCAAAGGTCTCTTTTATTTTGATAATTGCTTTACTTTTCACCTCTAATGCAGTTATGTTCTCCTTGGCCTCTACCCAAAATCTAAGTAAAAAATCTATGGAACTTCCCCCAAAATTAGTATAATAAAACTCTATCTGTTCTCCTTTGTTTGGAGGATAAAGTTCTTTAATAGCTTCAATTGCGATTTTTTCAACCATTGATAAGTCAGACTCATATTCGACTCCACAGGTTATTGTTGTGCGAATTCGATTTGTTAAACCATAATTTTTAAACGGATTATCCAGAATTAACTTATTAGGCACTACAACAATATTGTTGTCTGACTCTTTTAGTTTAGTATTTCTGAGGTCTATATCTACGACTTTACCAGAAAATCCATTTGTCTCAATCCAATCTCCAATATTTAGTTCATCCTTTATCGCTATAAATAAGCCCGAGAAAGTATTTGCCAGAGTTCCTTGTAATGCTAAACTTATTGCAAGTCCGGCTATCCCTGCCCCTGCAAGAAGTGACTTCAATGTACCTTCAAGATTCAAAATAGAAAGGGCAAGAATAAGCCCCAAAATAATTGTCAAAATTGAAACAGCATTGGCGACTAAGCTTCTAATTGATGGTTTCCGAATAATCTTTTTAAGATATTTATTAGTCCAAGCCTGCAAATTTCTTGAAAGCCATTGTACAAGAATAAAAATCAACAGGGCAATAAGAAGATTTGGTAGATTAATTATTAAAGAGTCTACCCATCCCGACAATTTATCTATAAGTTTCGACCATGATGATTCCAACTGTTCTTCCATAACTTAATTTTTTTCAACTAATTATAGCGATAAGTAAGCGAAAAGCGAACGATTAAAACAATGTTCTCTATTATTTATAGGTCTTTTTATTATAATTTTCTTAGTTGATTTCTTATTCTAGCCAATTTCTCACTTCTTTTTATCAATTTTTTATTTGCCATTTCTAACAACTCAGTATTAGATTCCAACTCTTTTTCCAAATCTACAATTTCCTTTTTCAGTTTGGCAATTCTAGAAGAATCATCCACAATATCTTCTTTTAAATCATTTGTTTCATCTGTTAATTTTTCGATGCGCTCTTCGGTATCATTCACTTTACCTTCATAATATTTCGGTAGATAATATTTTAAAAAACTATCCAATATTTCAGAAAGAGCCTCATAGTCGGAAGGGTTATTTTCTTTCGTCAAATAGATGTCATAACCATAACGCACGAATACCTTCATTTCAGAACCATTTTCATCTTCTATGATATGCGTATAGAAATCCATTTCCTTTGATGAGATTTGTTTTACCATAATCCCTTCTGCCGAAAGAAGGTCTCTATTACTTAAAAAACCTATTCCTTTCAATTTAAATGCATAGTTGTCTTTAAGATAGTCACTCCATGCCCCTTTAAGGGTTTTAGGCTCGGGGTCTAGATTTACTTGTATACACGGACGTTGACCCTTGTCATAGTTAATGGTTGCTTCAAATGATTCTATTGTAGTTTGGGCTTTTACTTGCATTGCCGCCAGAAATATCACCAGAAGATAAATTACTTTAAGTGTTTTCATTTTATCTATTTTTTTTAGTTCTTACATTATGTCATAAGAGGTCAAAGAAAGTATACGCACTTTCTCCGTTTAGATTTACAAAGGTCTGAAACAGAATTTCTTAAGCAAATACGAAATAGAAGTTAAATTGCCCCGTTTGGGTATATTTCCATTAAGATAATACGTTGTTAAATTTAAACATTTGGCATCAATGAAAATATGACGGACAATCAAACAGAAATGTGAATTGTCATTTTTTTTTGGACAAGCGACATTATATATCAAATGTTCTTGCCTTTTTTATTTGCTTGAGATAATCTTTTGGCAATACACCATAGCGAGATTTAAATTGTTTAGCGAAGTGGCTTTGATTTTGATAACCAACAGTTTCTGATATATCTTTAATACTCTTTTGGCCCTTTAATAGCAATAATTGAGCATTTTCCATTTTTTTATTACGTAACCAAGTTTTTATTGGCGTATCAAAAATGTTTTTAAAACCAATTTTAAGTTTTGTTTGATTGACACCTACTTTTTTAGATAATGATTCAATAGTTGGTGACTCTTGTAAATTTTTAAGTAGTATTTCTTTTGCCTCCAATATTTTTTCTATGTCCTCATTATTTAAAACTGTCCTTTTTGCAGAGGTTGTTGCGACACTATTGTTAAACAGTTTTATTTGGTTGGAAAGCAATTCTAATGTGATACCTTCTAAATAAACACTTGTTGCTAGGTCAACGTGGCTATTATTTAAAACAGACTGTAGATGTATTGAGCTGGCTATACTATAGTTGGTTTGGTAAAAAAAGGTTTTTTTAGTAAATGAATCTAAAAAAACTGATTTTACCTTTTCCGGCATTTTATCAATTCCAGCATCAATCTTTTGCTTAAAATTTTGCCTATCTATCATGATGCAAGAAAAAACCACCTTTTCTTTAGGTTGAAATATGAAGGTTTCTGAACTGCCTATTTGATTAGCTGATATTGTGCTCTGCAATGGATTAAGGGAGTAGTGGTTGTTTTCATGATTACTAATATGCGTAATTCCTCCAGTTGAGATGAAATTAAAAAGTAACGGAGACAAAAGAGATTTGTCAAAGATTATGGTACATTTCTGTTTGAAATTACAATCAAACAATAACAAACCTACACCATCACTAAAATTAAAACCTAATATTCTCCCTTCTCCAAATTTCTTGTGTAATAGAATTTCTTCTTCAACATATTCCGTTTTTGTTTTAGTTTTTAAGGCTTTCCCTATTGATTTAACAAGCAAATTAGGGTTATATGTTTTTACATTTAGTTCCACGAATTCTTCTTTGTTATTCTTAATTGGCTACATCTTTTTTATATAGATGTAAACCCAACTTTGTTTTCTAATTTGAATTGAACACGATGTACGTATTAATCTCTTATTTGAACTTTTGGGTTTCATTCTTGAAGGTAGGTTTAATTTCTTATTCCATAAAACGCCATTTATTGAACCTACAGACTTCATTTGTAATAAAACAGTTTCTCAAAACTGCATTTAAAAGCTACCGAGAAAGAAAATCATAGGAGCCCTAACGAACGTATGTTTATGGGGCTATTGGGAATTTGAAGGACTAGGTCAAATCTCAAGCTTCTAAGGATATATAGCACATGTTAAAACCATTTCCGTTTTCTAAAATAGACGAGCATTCCGATAGCAATGACTACCATTACCCCCCACATGATAAAATAACCGTACTGATATTTCAGTTCGGGCACTACTTCGAAATTCGTGCCATAAATACCTGCTATAAAGGTTAACGGGATAAATATAACCGAGAACACAGTAAGTAGTTTCATCACATCATTGAGTTTAGAACTAAACGCAATGTGATATATATTTAGTTGATCAGAAAGAATTTCGCGATAACTATCAGACGATTCTATGGCTTGATTAATATTACCGACCAATTCTTTAAAATGTACATTGTTGCTATCTTGTAATAAATCTGAATCCATTTTAGAGAGCCCAAGAATCATTTCCTTTGCAGGAATAATATTTTTTCGCAAGAAATTCAATTCATTTTTATTTGCGTTAATTTGGGTCAAAAGGTCTTGACTGGGATTGTCTAAGAGCAACTCTTCAAGACTTTCTATTTTTTCTCCTAGATTGCTCAATATAAATATATAGTTATCTATAACAATATCTAAAAGAGCATACATTAGGTAATCTGCACTGGATTTTCGGATTCTTCTTTTCTCATTTCTAATACGCTTACGAATAGGGTCAAATACATCGCCGTCACGCTCTTGAAAAGATAATAGTACAGATTTGGTTTGAACAAGACTAAGATTCTCGACGGTAATTTTTTCAGTCTTTTCATTCTGGTGCAACATCTTGATAGATAATGCCACACAATTATCGTAATCGTGAACTTTTGGACGCGCATCAGTATCCATTACATCTGCAAGCACTAAATTATCTAATTCAAAAGCGAGGGCTATATTCTTCATCGCTTCCGGATTGTGTAACCCATCAATATTGAACCAAGTAACCGATTCTTTTTCTCGATATTTGATGGCCTCCTTGGTTTTTGAAATTGTGACTTCTTCACAATTCTCAGCATCAAAATCTATAATTGTCAACCTGATATTCTCTATCTTCTTTTCTCCACGGAAGAACAACTCATCTGGCGCCCTTCCAATTTCATTTTTTTTCTTTTTGGTAAATCTCGTCATAGATTTGTTGGTATGAAAGTATTTTCAATGTCCTAAAAATAATTCATTTAAGTTAGGAATTACTTTGGAAACGATACGTTTTTGAATTATGAATAATACTGACGGGCCTGTTGACTTTTGGAGTAAAACGAATATTGCAAGTTGCTATTGCATTGAATACTTTAAGTTTTAAATCGATAAGGAGACCTATGAGCAACTCTATAAAAAATTTACCGTGGGAGTAGTCCCATATTATGGCCGTTTTATGGGGCATTTTAAAGGGGATAAAACCTTTTTTATAGATAGTCCTATTCCCGGTCTCTTTTAGCATTCTCTTTAATTAACGTTTTACGGGACACAAAAAATTATCCTATTGCAGATATGTAATGTTCAAAGACTATTTCGAAAAATTGATTATTGCATTTAAGGCTTCATCAGCGTTCTTATGAATAAAGTTACCTTGATAGCCTATAGTAGTGCTTAGATGAGTATGTCTATATAATTTCTGAAGCATTTGGGGCGAAACTTTATCACCGGCTATATTTCCAAAACTATGACGGGCAATATGATTGGTGATTTTTTTATCGATTCCGGCAAGGTTTGCAATTATCGTCAGATTTGAATTTAGTCTTTTAATTGACGTTTTAATTCTAGAATAGATAGCCTTTGAATCCTTAAGGGGTACGGTCTTGAGTTCTGGAAAAATATAATCGGACTTGGTTCTTTTATCTTCTCGATAACATGCTAAAATATTGATCACAGGCGCTGGGAGCTTTAAGGAATCGGCCTTATCATTTTTGCTCATCTTATAATATAATCTGTCTGCTACAATATCGCTCCACCTCATCGTTAAAACGTCCGAGATTCGTATTCCGGCAAGGTAGAATGAAAATAGGAATACATTTCTGGTATGCCAAACGGATGTTCTTCGGTCCAAGTCAAGCTCTTCGATTTTACGAATTTCAGTTTCATCCAGACCTATTTTAATGGTCTGGGGATATTTTATTTTTATTTTGTCTTTTCCGAACGGGTAAAACTTCCTGTCTACTATTTTCCTGCTAATAGCTTTGTTATAGAGTAATCGAATCATGACGAAAACGTTCATAACCGATCGTTCAGATAGCCCCGCAGTTGTGCGAAGATAAATTTTTAGCTTCTTCAATAAATTTTCATCAATTTCTTCAAACTCTAAGTTGCGCTTTTTGGCAAATTCTTTTATTCTATTTATTTTACTCCTATCGGAGATAGCTCTATTGTGATTATTGGCTTTGGTTAAATCTTCCACGTGTTCATCGGCAAGTTCGAAAAATGATAACCTTGTAGTATTCTTTCGGATGGAATCAATAATCTGTTTTGCTGAATAATTTTGTTTTGAAGTTTCCATTTCAAAAATGACATCCTCAATTTCATCATACTTTTTTCTGATTAATCTATTCAACTGCTTATGTTTCGAGTGGGAGGATTTTACCTTTCCACCTTGCCCATCCCAAAATTTCGGGTCTACTTTCTGGCCCAAATGATAATAACTTCGTTTTCGGTTTACAGTAAGCCGCAGAGCTAGTCTATAATCCTTGTTTCCCCTTGCGTCGGTTTTGGTGTGTAAAACTGTTTTTAAGGTTG
Source organism: uncultured Flavobacteriaceae bacterium (assembly GCA_938009735.1). GTDB lineage: Bacteria > Bacteroidota > Bacteroidia > Flavobacteriales > Flavobacteriaceae > Maribacter_C. The sequence goes on along the minus strand of CALLIG010000253.1, from coordinate 37,992 downwards.
CCATATTCGCCCGATTTTTTATAAAGATAAATATTCTGGGTAACACATGGGTAACACATTTTATGGTATTAAATAGATTCAAACAACATCATATAAAATTTTAATACTCTATAAATCAATTATTTAATTCCATTTGGTTCGTTTTGGTTTAGTCTGGTATCTATAAAAGCTGAACTTAGGATCTAGTGCCTTACGGTGTGAGAGTTCGAGTCTCTCCGCCTGTACTTTGTAAAAGCTCTTCGTAACTGAAGGGCTTTTTTTTATGCAATAAATGTTGTGTTAACAATCTCAAATAAAAAAAGGCTCTTCAGTTATGAAGAGCCTTACTTTATGGCAAAAGTCAAAAAATCCAAATAAATTAATAGCTGTAGGTATGAATAAGATTTTAGGGAACTGTCGATTGCTGGTTATAAGATTCCGACGGACCAAAGAATAAGGGAGACAACTACGGCAAGTAAAATACCCACCAAAACAACTACCATTACACTAAGGAACCCGTTCAAAAGCTTTACTCCAGGAGTAACTGCTTGTTCCATTTTTATATAGTTTTAATCTAATTTACAAAATAAGCCTGTATTCGCGCAAATATTACTGCTATATTTCGACTAACTACCTCACCGGTAGTATGTTCTATCGCTGAAATACCTATTTAATCGGTGAGCTGTTCTTTTGTTAAAATTTAGAACCTTACTCTTTGCCGCTTAGTTTTTCACTCAACTCTTCTAAGGAGATACCTTTTGTTTCTGGCATCATGAAAAGCACAAATAGTAATTGTAAAACCATCATACCTGCAAAGAAAATGAATATGGGCCAAGGGTTGTCTTTAAAAATACCGTTATCAGCATCTAAAAATATTGGGGTAATAAGCGTTATTATCGCTGCAAAAACCCAATGCGTACCTGATCCCCATGATTGGCCGAAAGCTCTAACTTTTTGAGGGAATATTTCTGATATAAAAACCCAAATTACGGCTCCTTGTCCTATAGCATGTGATGCAATAAAAATTAAGACAAATGACAGTAATAAAGTTGAACTTGCTCCGCTGTAGAAACACCAGCCTACCATGCCAAGACTTATAATATATCCTATAGATCCTATTTTCATTAATTGTCGACGACCAAGTCTGTCAATTAACCATATGCCTACAAAAGTAAAAAGCAGGTTTACGATTCCAATGGCAATAGAACTGAAAAGAGATTCTTGTGAAGCTAACCCAGCGCGCTCTAATATTTCAGGGGCATAGTATAGCACGAAATTGATACCAGATAGCTGATTAAAGAAAGCAAACAGAAAAGCTAGTATAATTGGAGTTTTATACTTTCCAGAAAAGAATCCTTTTTTAATTTTACTAACAGATAGGTTTTCCTTTATTTCTTGAAGTTTAGTCGATGCCATTTGTTCGTCATAGAGCAGCCGTAATGTTTTCAACGCACCTTCATTATCTTGCCTGTTAATAGCTAACCATCTAGGACTATTAGGCAGTTGCAATGTCATAATCGTATATAGTATTGCTGGTATCGCTTCAACACCAAGCATCCAACGCCAGTCGTTGTCACCTCCAATACCTTGAAGTAAATAGTTAGAAATAAACGCAATCAAAATACCAAGAACTAAGTTGAACTGATATAGTCCGCCAAGTTTACCACGATTTTCGGGAGAAGATATTTCTGAAATATAAATTGGTGCCGCAACAGAAGATGCGCCAACACCTAATCCACCGATGAATCTAAAAAATGAAAAAACATAAGGGTCATTGGCAAGAGCTGACCCTATTGCAGATGCTGCATATAAAATACCAATCCAGAATAGTGTTTTCTTTCTGCCGAATTTATCACAAGGTATGCCTCCTAAAAGTGAACCAACTACAGTACCCCATAAGGCCATTGACATAATAAATGTACCATGAAACCAGGGTGAAGTATTCCATAGTTCTTTAATAGGTAGATTAGCACCACTAATAACTACGGTGTCAAATCCGAATAAAAATCCAGATAATGCCGCTGTTAGTGCTACTCGAAAAATTTTTGAATTCATGAGGCTTAGTTTGTTGGTTACAGTAAAACTAACAGAAAAAACCTAATAGCCAACTATTTAATCTTAAGGTATGACGACAACTGGCTTTAAGGTATCCAGTTTTCTAAATTTTTTCTTTTCCTCTTTCTTTTTACTGGGAGTTTCGTTGGGCTTTAAAAGTTCTTTCTTAGTAGAAGGCAGCTCACTTTTTTTATCTTTTGAAGATGGATGAACTTTGTTTTTTTGAGTAGATTTTTGCTGTTCACCTGCTATGTTTCCACAAGAAATTATCAAACTAAAAAGTACAATAACAAGCGTAGATTTTTGGGGTACTACCATGATACATCATAATTTAGGGCTATAATAATGTACGGAGATACGCTATGATTTGGATGCTTGCGCCCTTATTTTTAGAGATATAGAAGGCATTAATTTCGCCTGTTTGGTTGATGAGCTCTGGTTGGGCTAGTAGCTTTTTCATTAGTTCGCTAAAACCCCAATTATCTGCGATTGGAAGAATACCTTTTTCATGAACAAGATCTTCAGCCTCTTTGAAGCCTTTGTAATTTGGACCGATAATTACAGGAATTCCAAAGACTGCTGGTTCTAATGTGTTATGCAGTCCCGTTGCAAAACCCCCACCAACATAAGCGATATCTGCATAACTGTATATTTTGGTAAGCATACCTATATTATCAATGATAAGAACTTCATAATCGTTTATCGTAATTGCATCAATCTTTGAAAGCAGGGCAGTTTTCTTTAAAATAGAGCCGGCGAGTCCAAGTATTTTTTCTGATTTAATAGTATGTGGGGCAATGACGTATTTTAAATTTCGGGGACTATTATTTATATAATCTATTAAAATGGCTTCGTCTTCTGGCCATGTGCTTCCGGCAACAAAACAAGGTCTACCGTTTTTGAAGTTGTTCATAAACGAAAGGCTGTTGTCTCTTCCTAAAATTTCAGAGACTCTATCTAATCGAGTATCGCCACATACTGTTGTATTTTTTATTTGAATGGAAGCTAACAGTTTTTCAGAGCCCTCGTTTTGTACAAATATGTGTGTGAAGGTTTTTAAGGCTTTTCGCATGTAAGATCCATATCCTTTGAAATAAACCTGTTCTTTTTTGAAAATAGCAGAAACTAAAACGGTAGGTATTTCTTTTTCTTTTAAGATTTTCAGGTAATTTGGCCAAATCTCATACTTAACAAATATGGCTAGCTTAGGGTTTGTAAGCGCTATAAATTGTTTTGCATTTTGAAGTGTATCAATTGGAAGATAAGTAACTACATCAGCAGCCGAAGTGTTCTTTTTCACTTCATATCCCGAAGGGGAAAAAAAAGTAACTAGAATTTTATACGAAGGGAAATCAATTTTCAATTTTTCAATAATCGGAAGCCCTTGTTCAAACTCACCCAGCGAAGCAGCATGCATCCAAATAACCTGATCTTCTTTTGAGATAGATTTACTCAGAATAGCAAAAGTATCTTTCCTTCCGTTTACAAAAAGTTTCATTTTTGAACTGAAAAGCGCTGCCAATTTCAAATGGAACCAAGCAATATGAGCAATCAGATTATATATAAAATCCAAATCAGGAATATTTGAAGCGAAAATACACTTCTTTCAAATAAAATCATTGCAGGTGGTTTCGTATTTTTGTTGTGCAAATGACGTGTGCAATGCATTCTTAAATTTAATTGGTAGGCATGAAGAAAATACAAATGGTTGATCTTGGAGGTCAATATCAAGCTATTAAGGAAGAAGTTAATAGCTCAATTTCAAATATTATGGAAACTTCAGCCTTCATAAATGGGCCAGAAGTAAAAGAATTTCAAAAAGAATTAGAATCTTATTTAGGTGTAAAGCACGTTATACCCTGCGCTAATGGAACCGATGCCCTTCAAATTGCTATGATGGGATTAGGATTAAAACCAGGCGATGAAGTAATTACTGCTGATTTTACTTTTGCAGCTACAGTTGAGGTGATAGCCTTATTGCAATTGACACCAGTATTGGTAGATGTAGAACCTGATACATTTAACATTGATATTGCAGCAATTGAAAAAGCGATTACTTCAAAAACCAAAGCGATTGTGCCCGTACATTTATTCGGACAATGCGCGAATATGGATGCGCTTTTAGAGATTGGAAAAAAGCATAATATTTTTATCATAGAAGATAACGCTCAAGCAATTGGTGCAGATTATACTTTTAAAGATGGTAGAAAACAAAAAGCAGGTACCATAGGCGAGGTAGGTTCTACGTCTTTTTTCCCTTCTAAAAACTTAGGATGCTATGGAGATGGGGGTGCTATTTTCACTAATGATGATGATTTGGCACATAAGATTAGAGGCATCGTAAATCACGGAATGTATATTCGATATCACCATGATGTTGTTGGCGTGAATTCTCGATTAGATTCTATTCAGGCTGCAGTTTTGAGAGCAAAGCTGCCTAAGTTAGATAGTTATTGTAATGCTAGAAGAGCAGCAGCTCGCAAGTATTCAAAATCTTTTGAAGGTCAAGAGCATATTGCGGTTCCAGTAACTGTAAATGGCTGTGCTGGAATATGTGATACTTGTGATTGCCATGTTTTTCATCAATACACTTTAAAGATTACCAACGGTAAACGAGATGGTTTGGCAGAGCATTTAGGTGAGAAAGGAATCCCATGTGGGGTGTATTATCCAATTCCATTGCACAATCAAAAGGCATATGTTGATGATAGATATAAAGAAGAAGATTTTCCTATTACTAACCAGTTAGTGAAAGAAGTTATTTCCTTGCCAATGCATACCGAATTAGATGATGAACAGATTAACTATATAACTACTACCGTCCTCGAATATGTTAATAGTTAAATAGACATTTGGGTATTTTTACCGTTAAGACATAAAAAATAAAGAATATATATATGAAGATTCTCGTTACAGGAGGTTTAGGTTTTATAGGATCGCATACCGTTGTTGAACTTCAAAATGAAGGTTTTGAAGTAATAATTATTGATGATTGTTCTAATTCTTCTGAGGATGTTTTAGACGGAATTACTACAATAACTGGTCAAACACCACTTTACGAGAAAATTGATTTAAAAGAGAAAGATAAAGTCGAAGATTTCTTCAAGAGACATCAAGATGTTCAAGGCGTGATTCATTTTGCTGCGTCAAAAGCCGTGGGTGAAAGTGTTGAAGAGCCATTACTTTATTATGAAAACAATATTGGTACGCTTGTTTATATATTAAAAGAGCTCGCTCAAAAAAACAAGGCTAGTTTTATTTTTAGCTCATCTTGTACTGTTTACGGTCAAGCCGATGAGATGCCGATTACAGAAAATGCACCGGTGAAAGTGGCAGAGTCGCCATATGGTAACACCAAGCAAATGGGGGAGGAGATTATTGCTGATACATGTAAAGTGACTCCATCATTGAATGCAATTGCGTTGCGATATTTTAATCCAATGGGTGCTCACCCTTCTATTGAAATTGGAGAATTACCAACTGGAGTTCCACAAAATTTAGTGCCTTTTATCACCCAAACAGGAATGGGAATGAGAGCTGAGTTATCTGTTTTTGGCGATGATTATCCAACGCTAGATGGAACTGCAGTCCGTGATTATATTTACGTTGTAGATTTAGCAAAAGCACATGTGATTGCTTTAAAGCGTTTGTTGGAAAGTAAAAATGACGACAATTACGAGGTTTTTAATGTTGGTACCGGTACCGGTAGTAGTGTTCTTGAAGTGATTCAAAGCTTTGAGAAGGTGTCTGGCGAAAAATTGAATTATAAGATAGTAGCTCGAAGAGCTGGTGATATTACATCTGCTTATGCTGATACTACTAAAGCAAATACTGTTCTAGGTTGGAAATCAGAGTATAATCTCGATCAAGCCATGAAGTCAGCATGGGAGTGGGAACAGAAAATACGGAAGTAGCGAAGCTAATCATCGAACAAAATCAAAAATGCCATGAAATATATTGTATATTTCATGGCATTTTTGATTAAAAAAATATTCAACCAATGAAAAAAATTATCCTTTTTATCGCATTCTTTGCTGTAGCAATTATTTCTGCTCAAGACACCTATTTACAATGTGGCTCTGTAATAGATACAGAAACGGGAAAGTCTAAAACTGAAATGACCATAGTGGTTTCAGGAAATAAAATAAAAAGTATTCAAAAAGGATACATCGCTGGTACAAATGCCGATACGGTGATTGATTTGAAAAATAAAACGGTATTGCCTGGTTTTATTGATATGCACGTGCATTTAGAATCTGAATTTAACCCTCAGGTATATATTAAAAGATTTACCAACAACGAAGCTGATGTGGCTTTTGAATCATCTGCACATGCGAAGGCTACATTAATGGCGGGTTTTACTACAGTTAGAGATTTAGGTGGTTCTGGGGTTAATATTGCTTTGCGCAATGCTGTGAACAAAGGATATGTTCAAGGGCCAAGAATTTTCACTTCAGGAAAAGCATTAGCAACAACTGGTGGGCATGCAGACCCAACAAACGGAATGAAGAAAGATTACATGGGTGATCCGGGTCCAAAAGAAGGGGTTGTGAATTCAGTTGCGGATGGCAAAAAAGCAGTCCGTCAACGTTATAAGAATGGAGCCGATGTGATTAAAATTACTGCAACTGGCGGTGTGTTGAGTCTTGCGAAAAGCGGACATAACCCACAATTTACTTTAGAAGAAATTCAGTCTATTACAAGTACTGCTAAGAATTACGGAATGTCAGTAGCTGCTCATGCGCATGGTGATGAAGGCATGAAATTAGCAGTACTGGGAGGTGTAAATACTATAGAACATGGTTCGTTTATGAGTGAAGCCACCATGGATTTGATGGTAAAGCATAATTGTTATTTGATTCCCACTATTAGCGCAGGAAAGCAAGTAGCAGAAAAAGCAAAACAGCCTGGTTTTTTTCCTCCTGTTATTGCTAGAAAAGCTTTAGAAATTGGACCGAAGCATCAAGCAACAATGGCTAGGGCATATAAAAAAGGAGTACCAATGGGTTTTGGAACCGATGCGGGTGTTTTTCCTCATGGGCTGAACGGGATTGAATTTGGCTATTTGTTGGAAGCAGGAATTCCTTTAAAAGAGTCTTTGAAAGCCGCTACAATTACTAACGCAAAACTTCTAGGAATGGAGACGGAGCTCGGTCAATTGAAAGAAGGTTTCCTAGCTGATATCATAGCCGTGGATGGCAACCCTACAAAGGATGCGAAAATATTAGAACAGGTTGCTTTTGTCATGAAAGACGGCGTTGTTTATAAAAATTAGCATTCGTTATCCAATGAAAAATTTACAATTGCATTTCGCAACCTACATGATATGGCTTTAGATTTCACAGAAAGTATTTCATTACTAGAACAAGCCAAAGATGAGGGTCTATATGAAAAGCTGGTAACTCAAATACAAAAAGATTTCGCCCTTGCGAATATAGATATTGACACTTTTTCTCCAACAATAGCATTTAGCGAACTAAAAACGGTACTGCACGAAAAAATTTATCGACTTATTTTAGAAAAATTCACCGATTATCTCAATCTGTTATATGTAATTGATGTGCCTGAAAAGGTGTTCAAAGAAATACGAGTTACTGATGTTGTTGAAGTTGCCGAGCAAGTTACTTATCTGGTATTACAAAGAGAATTACAAAAGGTTCGGTTGAAGGCGAAGTATTCTTAAGTATCAGAAATAAACACGGACAAAAGGCGTCCAAGCATTTAGGTAAATACTTTCACCAGAGTCATAAAGCACATTGTATCTAATGCCGACGGTGGCAAATTGAGTTCTATAACCAACACCTAAAAATAATGCAGGCGACCAAAAGTCATTTTCTACCGTGCCACCTATGCTCCTAAAAGAACTGTTCACTCTAAGTTGTTCGAATTCACCTGAAATCTGAATTTGTGGAATAGGGTTTGCCAGAACAATTGCGCTTGGACCATATGCCCAAAATTTTTGATCTTCAAATTTATAGAAGTTTACGTTTGCTCCAATTCCTGCAGCGACGTAGTCATTGAATTGATAAATAGCACTTGGTGATATGCTTCCGTTGAAACCTCCATTAGAAAAACCAAGACCAATTCCTCCGCCAAGACGAACTTTATTCCAAAAATCACTTTTTTGTGCTGGGTTTTGCGCGAAACAGAATAGGCATCCGAAGAAAAATAAAATACCTAAAAACAGATTTTTTAATCCTAAGGGAACTATTTTGTACATATAACTGCTTTTTTACTGGATAATACATCCCAAGATACACCTAGAAATGGTAAAAGTCGTATTTTTGATACAAATTTATTCCAAGTACAGAGAAATTTTTTATGGATAAATATTCTTTTTTAAACGCTGCACATACTTCTTTCTTTGCAGAATTATACGACAAGTATTTAACGAGTCCTGATAGTATTGAGCCTAGTTGGCGTTCTTTTTTTCAAGGGTATGACTTTGGAATGGAGAGCTCACTAGATGAGCTTGATATTTCGTCTCAAAATGGAGCTGTAGAAGTTCCAATGACTTTAAAGAAAGAGTTTCAGGTAGTCAAATTGATAGATGGCTACCGAAGTCGTGGGCATTTGTTTACCAAAACTAATCCGGTAAGAGCACGTAGACAGTATTTGCCTTCTTTGGATCTTGAAACTTTCGGACTGAATGAAGGAGATTTAGATACTGTTTTTACGGCAGGTGAAATCTTAGGTCTCGGAGCAAGTTCATTGAGAAATATTCTCAAGCATCTTACCAATATATATTGTGATGCTATTGGTGTGGAGTATATGTACATCAGAAAACCTGAGCGTGTTGAATGGATTCAGAATTGGCTTAACGTAAACGATAACCAACCGAATTACGATGCGAATCGTAAAAAACACATATTAAAAAAATTAAATCAAGCGGTTTCTTTTGAAGGCTTTTTACATACAAAATATGTTGGACAAAAAAGATTTTCACTTGAAGGTAACGAATCGCTGATTCCTGGTTTAGACGCTATAGTGGAGCGTGCTGCAGAAATGGGTGTTGAGCAATTCGTTATGGGTATGGCCCATAGAGGTAGATTGAATGTCTTGACCAATATATTCGGAAAAGCTGCTAAAGATATTTTTAGCGAGTTTGATGGTAAAGATTACGAGCAAGAAATTTTTGATGGCGATGTGAAGTATCACTTAGGGTGGACTTCTGATCGCAAGTCAGATAATGGTAACAAGATTACCATGAATATTGCTCCAAACCCATCGCACTTAGAAACTGTTGGCGCCGTGGTTGAAGGTATTGCAAGAGCAAAGCAAGATGCTGATTACGCTGATGATTTTTCAAAAGTACTTCCTATTGTAGTGCATGGTGATGCAGCAATCGCAGGTCAAGGTTTGATTTATGAAGTGGTGCAAATGGCAACACTTGATGGTTACAAAACAAATGGCACTATACATATCGTAGTAAACAATCAAATCGGATTTACTACCAATTATTTAGATGCAAGATCATCTACCTATTGTACTGATGTAGGTAAGGTAACACTCAGTCCTGTATTGCATGTGAATGCCGATGATGCAGAAGCTGTAGTTCATGCTTCGATTTTTGCATTGGAATATAGAATGCGATTCAATAGAGATGTGTTCTTAGATTTATTAGGATATCGTAAATACGGACATAACGAAGGTGATGAGCCCCGTTTTACACAACCTAAATTATATAAGGCAATTTCTAAGCATTTAAACCCACGGGATATATATGCTGCAAAATTAATTGCAGAAGGTGTTATTGGTGATACCTACGTGAAGCAATTAGAGAAAGAATACAAAGATTCACTAGAGGAAGAGCTAGAAGATTCAAGAAAAGAAGATAAAACAGTAATTACTCCATTTATGGCAGAAGCATGGAAAGGCTTCGATAATGCTAGAGAATGGGAAATGATGGATGCTGTTGATACCAAGTTTTCAAAGAAAAAATTGTCTGCGATAGCGAAGACTATTACAGAGCTACCAAAAGATAAAAAGTTTTTAAGAAAAGTAGAGCGATTGATCAATGATCGTAAGAAAATGTTCTTTGAAACTGATAAACTTGATTGGGCTATGGGCGAATTGCTAGCTTATGGTTCTTTATTAGAAGAAGGTTTCGGCGTTCGAATTTCAGGTCAAGATGTTGAAAGAGGGACTTTTTCACATCGGCATGCCGTAATGAAAGTGGAGGAGAGCGAAGAAGAAGTTTTGCTTTTAAATCACCTTTCTGATACCCAAGGAGACTTTCAAATTTACAATTCGCTGTTATCTGAATATGGTGTTGTTGGTTTTGACTACGGATATGCTATGGCTAGTCCGAATACGCTAACCATTTGGGAGGCTCAATTCGGAGATTTCAGTAATGGTGCTCAGATCATGATTGATCAATATATTTCTGCAGCAGAAGACAAATGGAAATTGCAAAACGGATTGGTAATGTTATTGCCGCACGGTTATGAGTTTCAAGGAGCGGAACATTCTTCAGCACGAATGGAACGTTATTTACAGCTTTGTGCAAGAGACAATATGTATATAGCAGATGTTTCTACACCAGCGAATATGTTTCATTTGTTACGTCGTCAAATGAAGTCTAATTTTAGAAAACCATTAATTGTATTTACTCCGAAGAGTTTGTTGAGGCACCCGAAGGCTGTTTCTACAGTAAGCGATTTAGCTACAGGAGGTTTTCAAGAAGTAATTGATGATGTTGATGCAGTTGTCAAAAAAGTAAAAACCTTGGTGTTCTGTACAGGTAAGTTTTATTACGATTTATTGGCTGCTCAGGATGAAAAGAAACGCGATGATATTGCTTTAGTGAGAATAGAGCAATTGTTTCCTGTCCCAGCAGATCAAATGAATGAAGTTATCAATAAGTATAGGAACGCTGATGATATTGTTTGGGCACAAGAAGAACCAAGAAACATGGGTGCTTGGAGTCATTTCTTGATGCACTTTGAAGGAGCTAGGAATTTTAGAGTTGCTTCAAGACGTTTTTATGCATCACCAGCTGCAGGTAGCGCAGTACGATCTAAAAAACGCCATCAGCAAATTATTGAATACGTTTTTGACAAGTCAAAAGATAATATGACGCGACCCACAACAAAAAAATAATACAACTAATTATATAGTACTATGATTTTAGAAATGAAAGTTCCCTCACCGGGGGAGTCCATAACCGAAGTAGAGATAGCAGAATGGTTGGTTGAAGATGGTGATTATGTAGAAAAAGACCAAGCGATTGCTGAAGTTGATTCTGATAAAGCAACTTTAGAGCTTCCCGCAGAACAAGCAGGAATTATCTCTTTGAAAGCAGAAGTTGGTGATGCTGTTGAGGTAGGTGCTGTTGTTTGTTTGATAGATACAAGTGCGGCTAAACCTGACGGTGATGCTCCAAAGAAAGAAGAGGTAAAAATTGCTCCAAAAGTAGAAGAGAAAAAAGTAGCGGCGCCAGTTAAAGAAAGCTATGCTACTGGTACAGCTTCACCAGCGGCAAAGAAAATATTGGATGAAAAAGGAATTGATTCTAGCGCTGTAAAAGGTACAGGACGAGATGGTAGAATAACAAAAGATGACGCTGTGAAAGCAAACCCTTCAATGGGTACAGCAACTACGGGTGGAACTAGAGGAGAGTCTCGTTCTAAATTATCTATGTTACGTCGTAAGGTGGCAGAGCGTTTAGTTTCTGTGAAGAATGAAACGGCAATGTTGACTACGTTCAACGAGGTTGATATGTCTCCTATTTTTGAATTGCGAAAACAATTCAAAGTTGATTTTAAAGAGAAACACGGCGTAGGCTTAGGCTTTATGTCCTTCTTCACTTTAGCTGTAGTTCGTGCATTAGAAATGTACCCGTCAGTAAATTCAATGATTGATGGTAAAGAAATGTTGTCGTATGATTTTTGTGATATAAGTATTGCAGTATCTGGTCCTAAGGGATTAATGGTTCCTGTGATTCGTAATGCTGAGAACCTAACATTTAGAGGTGTAGAATCTGAAGTAAAACGTTTGGCTATTCGTGCGAGAGAAGGGGAGATTACCGTTGATGAAATGACTGGAGGAACTTTCACTATAACTAATGGTGGAGTGTTTGGTTCAATGTTATCGACACCTATAATTAACCCACCTCAAAGTGCAATTTTAGGAATGCATAATATTGTAGAGCGACCAATCGCAAAAGACGGTCAGGTAGTAATTGCACCAATTATGTTTGTTGCATTGTCTTATGATCACAGAATTATTGATGGTAAAGAATCAGTTGGTTTCTTAGTTGCTGTTAAAGAAGCGTTAGAAAATCCTGAAGAATTACTAATGAACAATAATGTAAAGAAGGCTCTAGAAATGTAGTTTAGTAAAACTTAGAAATAAAAAAAGCGTGAAAGGAATACTTTCACGCTTTTTTTATTTCTACAAAAGGGTCTAGTTGCAGCCCATATCTTCTCTAGCTTGTGGATCAGCATCAGGAAAGCATTGACCGGTTGGTAAAGCATCTGGCACATAACGTTCAAGATTGTCGTCATACAAACCATTTTCTACAAAATCGGTTAGTTGATCAATTTCTGCTTCCGATAAGCCTAAAGGCTTAAATTGATCTGATAATTTGTTTTGAGGAACTTCTGAGTTTTCAGCTATTCCAGCATTCTTGTAAACAATGATTTCTTTTACACTTGAAAAACTCCCTCCATGACCAAGGAAATTCACATCCTTTAAGTTGTATAAGGTTGGTGTTTTAAATGCGTAGTCGTCATCTGGATTCTTTGTAAATCCTCCGCGACCTTTTTTAGTTGCTTCGTCAATGATGCCATGAACATCGCTTCCGCTTAGATCATTCATGCCTAAAGCGTGAAATTCCATTCCATTTAATCCAGGTCCTGAGTGGCAGGTATAACATTGTCCTTTTCCGAAGAACAACATAGCGCCTTGTCTTTCAGATTCGTTCAAGGCATAGTTTTCGCCTTGCAGCCATTTTTGGAAAGGTGCTTCTGAAGCCACTACTATTCTTTCATAGGCTGCTATCGCTAGTGCGCCATAAAGCTTCGTATATCTTTCTTCAACAGGAATATTCGGATAAGCTTCATCAAAGAGAGACTTATAGGTCTCATTGGCCTGAATCATTTCAGGATCAAATTTCAATCGGTGAACATCAGAGCCGGCAATAGCTTGTGTTTCAATACCTTCAAAACCTAATGCGTTTGTTTCTTTGGGTGTGTCGATTGTCCATTCAGATTCAGTACCAGCATTGGTTTTTGTTCCACCAAATTGTCCATTCCAAAGCATAACATCTTGAAAAGCTGAATTTAAGATTGTCGGAGATCGAATAGGCTGTACGTCGATATTTGTCGCTTCGTAATTATCAGCTATTACACGTCCTTCTCCAAACAGTCCGAATCCTGAACCGCCTTCGCCGATGCCTTGTTTGATGCCACTTTGAAATCCTGCTTTTGCTTGATGACAACTAGCGCAAGAATAGGTTTTCATGCCTTCTTCTTGTTTTGGGTTTAATGCCAAACCAGTTTCATGAAACAATAGTTTACCTAAGTCAATCTTAGCTTGTGTAATTGGATTTTTGGGGTCTTGTGGAATGGTCGCTAAAGAATTATCTTTTAATAACTGTAAAGCTACCAAAGAGCTCACATCATTGATTTGATCTTTAAGATCATCTTGTTCTGTTTCTAATGCAACGTATAAATCGTTGTCTTTGCCGCATGATGCTGCGACTAGTAGAACAGATAGAAGTGCCACAGCACGAATTCTGTAATTTTTCATTGTAGGTTAAGTTTGGGTACAAAGAGAATAAAATGCGTGTCGAACACCTAATTTACTCGATGTAAAAAGGAAGATATTCGATTAGGTAACAGTCTTATTTGCTTTGTTTTAAGTAAACATAACGTTTATTGTAGTCAATAATTGCTTTTGCTTTTTTGAGAATATCAGCGCCAATAATGCCATCAACGGGTAGTGTCTTGTGAGCAGTAAGGGCTTCGTTGACATGAACAAGGTCAAATAAAACTATTTTGGCTTTGTTTTTTTGCCATGCTCCAATTTCAATATGGTTTTTAGTAGAAATTAAAGTTTCCATATTTGTAGCTCCTGCGCCTGCTGCTTTTATTTTTGATTCTTTAGTGGTAATGCCGAAGAATTCTATTTTGTCAAATCCCACACAGGTGTTTGAAGCGCCAGTATCTAAAATAAAACGACCCGTTGCCCCATTGATTTTTGCGACTATTTCAAAATGGTTAGTTGAAGTAAGTATCAGCGGCACTTTGGTATAGCTCTTTTTCTCTAAAAATTTTTTCAAACTGGCCATGTGCATTTTCTTTAAAACAAAGATAATAGTAAAAGAGATAAACTATTTTTGTTTTATGATTGTAACTGATACGCATACACATCTTTATAGTGAGGCTTTTGATGAAGACCGAGACCTTATTATTCAGCGTGCATTAGATTGTGGTGTAAAACGTTTTTTTATTCCCGCAATTGATTCTACCTATACTGATGCGATGTTAGACTTGAAAACTAAATATCCTGATATTATGTTTTTGATGATGGGGTTGCATCCCACGCATGTGAAAGAAAATTTTGAAAAAGAATTACAGCATGTCGAAGAAATGCTAGCCAAAGAAAAATACTATGCTGTTGGTGAAATTGGTATTGATTTGTTTTGGGATAAAACGTTTTTGAATGAACAGCAAGAAGCGTTTCGTTTTCAAATTCGTTTGGCTAAAAAAAATAAGTTACCCATAGTTATTCATTGTAGGGATGCCTTTGATGAGGTGTTTGAAGTTCTTGAGATGGAAAAAGGGGATGACCTATTCGGAATTTTCCATTGCTTTACTGGAACATTAGAACAAGCGCATAAAGCAATTTCATATAATATGAAGTTAGGAATTGGAGGTGTTGTCACTTTCAAGAATGGAAAGATTGATCAATTTTTAAATCAAATTGATTTGAAAAATATAGTGTTAGAAACAGATTCACCTTATTTGGCACCTGTACCTTATCGAGGAAAAAGAAACGAAAGTGCTTACATTATTAATGTACAAGAAAAACTATCTGAGCTCTTTGGCTTGTCTGCAGCTGAAATAGCTGAGGTTACCACAGAGAATTCAAAAGCAGTTTTTGGAATTTAATTAATTGTCCGATGAAAAAAACAAATATCCTTCTCATATATACTGGTGGTACCATTGGTATGGTTAAAGATTATGATTCAGGCGCTTTGAAAGCTTTCAATTTTAAAAAGCTCTTAAAGAATATTCCAGAGCTTGAACAACTTGATTGTCATATTGATAGTGTTTCTTTTAAAAACCCAATAGACTCATCAAATATTAATACTGATCATTGGATTGATATTGCGAGTATAATAGAGTCGCATTATGAATCGCATGACGGTTTTGTTGTACTGCATGGTAGTGACACTATGAGTTATTCTGCATCAGCACTAAGTTATATGCTAGAGAATTTGGCAAAGCCTGTAATATTTACGGGTTCACAATTGCCTATTGGTGATTTGCGAACTGACGCCAAAGAGAATTTAATAACATCTATTCAAATTGCTGCTTTGCAGAAAAAAGGAAAGGCCGTTATTCAAGAAGTTGGTCTATATTTTGAATATAAATTGTACCGAGGTAATAGAACTACAAAAATAAATGCGGAACATTTTGAAGCTTTTGCTTCTTTAAATCACCCTCCTTTAGTTGAATCTGGAGTTCATTTAAAAGTTTATGATGAGTATTTAGCGCCAAAAAAGCGTAAAAGAAAGTTTTTTGTTCGCAAATCTTTGGATAATAATGTAGCGATCTTGAAACTTTTTCCTGGTTTTAATCAAAATCTTTTAAAAAGTGTCTTAGAAACACCAAACTTGAAGGCTCTTGTTTTAGAAACTTATGGTGCTGGTAATGCGCCAACAGAGTCATGGTTGATCGCTGAATTGAAAACTGCAATAAAAAAAGGGCTGCATATTGTCAACGTAACACAATGTTCTGGAGGTAGTGTTATCATGGGTCAATACGAGACAAGTGAGCAGCTTCAGAAATTGCAAATCATTAATGGTAAGGATATTACAACTGAAGCTGCAATCACAAAGCTGATGTATCTTTTGGGTAGTAATATTTCTTCAAAAACTTTTAAAACCATTTTTGAAACTTCGCTAAGAGGAGAAATGCAATAAAAATAACATCTTTAATTTTTCTAACTAATAAATTTTTCGTTATTTGGCGGACCTTAAAGGCTCAAATAGAGAGGTGGCCGAGTGGTCGAAGGCGCACGCCTGGAAAGTGTGTATACACCAAAAGTGTATCGAGGGTTCGAATCCCTTCCTCTCTGCAGTTAAATTTTACTTTCATTATTACGATTTTTTTTTATCTTTAACCCGATTGATTAACTAACTAAATTTAAGTTTGAACGAAATGAAAAGATTATTCTCTATCCTAGCACTAGCTGGGTTGTTTGTATTAAGTACAAATACCGTAAATGCAAAAACAACTACAGCTAATGTAGTTTCAAATCTAACAACTACAGTTGCTGCAACAGCAGCAATGATTCAGAAAGCGCCAGCCGCTTCAGATGACAAGAGTTTTACACAGGTTTTAAAAGAAATGTACATTAAAGGTGGAGCTGGTTTCATGAGCTTCGTACTTATTTGTTTGATTTTAGGATTAGCAGTTGCGATTGAAAGAATTATTTACTTGAATTTGGCTACAACTAACACAGGCAAATTGAAACAACAAGTTGAAGACGCATTAGCATCAGGTGGTGTTGAAGCAGCAAAAGAAGTTTGTAGAAATACAAAAGGACCTGTTGCCTCTATATACTATCAAGGTTTAGATCGTGCTGGTGAAAGTGTTGAGTCTGCTGAAAAAGCGATTGTTTCTTACGGTGGTGTTCAAATGGGTCAACTAGAGAAGAACGTTTCTTGGTTGTCTTTATTTATCGCTATTGCACCAATGCTTGGTTTCATGGGTACTGTAATAGGTATGATTCAAGCCTTCGAAAAGATTGCTGCTGTTGGTAACTTAAGTGCATCTTTAATTGCAGGTGATATTCAGGTAGCATTATTAACAACTGTATTTGGTTTGATTACGGCTATTATACTTCAGATTTTTTATAATTATATCATCGCAAAGATTGATAGTATTGTAAATGACATGGAAGATTCTTCAATATCATTAATTGATATGTTGGTAGATCACAAAAAATAATTGTCGCACTTAATACCAAAATATTATGTATAAAATTGTAAAAATTGGATTGATAGTTATAAGCGTTATTGGCTTTATACTATTGTTCTTCATGCCGGACGGTGATATGCCTGATGCGGAACAAATGGAGAGCGGAGGAATATCTGCAATGTTCATGCTAGCTTATATACTTCTTGCTGTAGCAGTAGCTGCTACCTTAATCTTTGGATTGAAAAACATGGTTGCTACCCCGGGCGGACTTAAAAAGTCCCTTATGGGTATCGTTGGATTACTTGTAGTTTTAGGTATTGCCTATGGTCTTGCAAGTGGTACTGATGTTAGCGTAGATGACATGTTTGAGAAGAATAAAATTGTAACCACAGAAAGCACTATTAGAAGTGTTGGAGCTGGTATCAATATGTTCGGACTACTATTAGTGATTGCAGTTGGTGTGATCGCATGGGGAGCAATCAAAAAAGTAACAGGTAAATAAAATATTATGGCTAGAAGAGGAGGAGCACCAGAAGTAAGCGCCGGTTCTATGGCAGACATTGCATTCTTGCTACTTATCTTTTTCTTGGTAACAACTACCATAGAAACAGATGCAGGTTTAGATCGTATGTTGCCACCAATGGAGCCGCCAGAAGATGAAGTTATTATTAAGGAGAAAAACATCTTTCAAGTACTTATTAATAAGGACGGTAGGTTGTTAGCAGATGACAATGTGCTTGCCCTTAAAGATTTAAGAGCAAAAGCAATGGAGTTTTTAGATAACAACGGAGATAGTTCTTGTACTTTTTGTAAGGGCAAGAAAAATCCGGAGTCTTCTGATAACCCTACTAAAGCAATTATTTCTTTGAAAAGCGATAGAGAAACGAAGTATGGTATCTATATAACAGTTCAGAACGAATTGGTAGGGGCATACAACGAATTACGTGATCGTGAATCAATGAGATTGTATAAAAGAACTTTTGTAGATTTAGAATCAACATATTTGGACCCACAAACTAAGGAAAGTTTAGGGGAGACTGAATATGATGAACTTAAAGAAAAGGTCTTGCGTATAAAAGCGTTGTTTCCTCAGAAATTATCTGAGGCAGAAACATCTTCATCAAATTAATTTAGAAGCTTAAATCAAATAATATGTCAAAGTTTGCAAAGAAAAAAGACGGTGAATTGCCTGCGGTATCTACTGCATCTTTACCTGATATTGTATTTATGCTTTTGTTTTTCTTTATGACTGTAACGGTTATGAAAGACAGCTCGGTAATGGTAAAGAATGAATTACCTGTTGCCAACCAAATTAAGAAGTTGGAAAAGAAGGAAAGGGTAATTACTATTTATGTTGGATCTCCGAACAATGAATTTCAAAAGACATTCGGAACGGAGCCAAAAATTCAACTGAATGATAAATTTGCTAACCCTACTGATGTTGGTGATTATATTTTGATGGAACGTGCTAAAAAGTCACAAGACCTTCAAAACTTTCTTACTACCTCGCTTAAGGTTGATAAAGATGCCAATATGGGTCTAATTTCTGATATTAAATTAGAGCTTAGAAAGGTAAATGCACTTAAAGTGAATTATACAACTGGAAGTGGTGATGCATTCAATAATTTAGATTAGCAGAATTTATTTTCAAACTTATAGAAATGCGCTTCAGACTTTTAGTTTGAAGCGTTTTTTATTTTATTAACTTTGGTTATATGCGAATTTGTCTTTTAGTTTTGGTGTTTAGCATACCTATCTGTTTGGCTGCACAGACTGAACAAGATTCTACGTCAGTTGATAAACGTTATCTTGAAGATCAATTTTATGCAGGTATTACCTATAATTTTATGCTTAGTTTGCCTGATGATGTAAGCCAGCGTAATTTTTCATACGGATTGCAATCAGGGTTTATTAAAGACATTCCGCTAAACGCGGATAGAAATATAGGTTTAGGCCTTGGTTTAGGCCTTGGACTGAATACTTATTATACTAATATAAGAGCTATTGACATTGGTGATGATATTCAATATCAATTACCTCTAGAGGATCTTGATGTAAAGAGAAGTAAAATTGAAACTCACTTGGTTGAGATGCCATTCGAGTTTCGTTGGAGAAATTCTAACGCTTCAGAATATAATTTTTGGCGTATTTATGCTGGCTTAAAATTAAGCTATGTAATAAACGCAAGATCAAAATTCGTCGCTGATCTTAATGATGAAAGCTTTAAAGGTTCTTTTAATAATACTGATGTTAGAAAATTGCAGTATGGTATTACCTTTAATTTTGGCTATCATAATTTTAATATGCATGTTTACTACGGTCTTACGGGGTTGCTTAATGACGGTGTGACCATCAATGATGAAGAGTTTAAAATCAAACCGTTACGAATTGGATTTATCTTCTATATATTATAGTACTTCTACTTTTTTCAAACAACGCTTCTTACTTGTTACAATCCTAATTTTAAGATTTCTTTAAGATTTGGCATGTTTCTTGGTAACTTAAAATCAAGAATATCTAATATTCGTTTTCTTACAACTTCCCATTTCTTGATTTATTTTTCTGCTTATGCGGACTGGTGACTATTGTTAAATCTTTAAAATATATTATATGGCTAGTAGAGAAGAAGCACCAAAAGTGAATGCAGGTTCAATGGCAGACATTGCGTTTTTATTACTCATCTTTTTTTTGGTAACCACTAGTATCGAAACTGATGCTGGTTTAGATCGGATGTTACCGAGGGAGGGAACCGAAATTCCTCCCCCAATTCCCAGGCGAAACATATTTCCTATTTTGATTAATGGTAATGACGAACTTCTCGTTGATGGTGAATTAACTGATTTAAAAGACTTACGAGAAATGACCATAGCATTTTTAGATAATGGCGGATATGGTATAGAAGAATTAGGGTATTGTAGTTATTGTAAAGGTGAACGTGATGTGAAATCGTCTGATAACCCAAATAAGGCAATAGTTTCTTTGATGAGTAATCGTGAGACAACTTATGGTACGTATATCACCGTTCAAAACGAATTAGTGGCTGCTTATAATGCTTTGCGCAACAGAGAAGCACAAAGACTCTTTAGAACGGACTTTACAGCCTTAGAGGCTTTGTATTCAAATTCTGAAACCTCTATTGCGGATAAAAAGGATTTAAAAGCTAAGATTCGTAAGATTCAAGAATTGTATCCGATGAAATTATCAGAAGCTGAACGTAACTAAAACATAGAAATCATGTCAAAATTTAAATTCAAAAAGAACGCTAAGACTCCTGAAGTATCAACTGCATCATTACCAGATATCGTTTTTATGTTATTGTTTTTCTTTATGACTGTAACGGTGATGAAAGATGATACCCTTAAGGTAGCAAACGAATTGCCTAATGCTAGCGAGATAAAAAAGTTAGAAAAGAAAGATCGAGTTATTACGGTTTATGTTGGTAAGCCTGAACAGCCCTTTGATGTTGCTTTGGGTACCGAGCCTAAAATTCAGGTTAATGACCGATTTGTTTCTCTAGAAAATTTCGGATTGATAATTTTGGAAGAAATCAATAAAAAGCCAGAGCATTTAAGATCATTTATAACGGTTTCATTAAAAGTAGATAAAAAAGCAACTATGGGATTAATTTCAGATGTCAAGCAGAAATTACGAGAAATCAATGCTTTGAAAATAAACTATACTACTTATGAAGGCGACGCATTTCAGAATATTATAAAATAGGATGGAGTTCTATTTTAGAGCCAAAACTTTATTGTAAGTAATTGAGAAAAGAAGCCTATTAAAAAGCCGAAGATAACTTCAGATTTTTGATGGGCTCTTAAGTACAGTCTTGAAGTCGCTACTAAACCAGTAGCAAGAATAAAAAGACTAAGCGCAATGATAATATTGATCTCAAAATGAACGCTAAGACTAACTAAAAACATAAATAAACTACCCATTCCCATTAAATGCATACTGCTCTTGAAATTTAAAAATAGGAGTAACAAAGAGGTGAATGTAGCTGCAATAAGTCCGATGAAAAAATAATATAACTCAGCAGTAAAGTTATTCGGAATTACCTTGTAGATGATCATAAAGAGAAGGGCAATATTAATGTAGTAAGGATATTTTCTTTCTTTAATTTCTATTAAAGAAATTGAGCTAACCAAGCCTAAGTTTTTTAGAATGAGGAAAGAAATTATTGGGATAACGACCGTTAAGATGAAAATAGGAAGAATATTACCGCTCTGAAATTCATCTGGACTAAATCTTGGTGTAATCAAGAAATAAGCTAAAGTGCCTGCAATAGGGATGAGAATTGGGTGAAATAAATAGGAAATAAACTGGAGGAAAATGCGCATTATATCTCTTTTCTCAATCGCGCAACGGGTATATCAAGTTGCTCGCGATATTTCGCAACAGTTCTTCTAGCAATAGGATATCCTTTTTCTTTTAGAATCTTTGCTAATTTATCGTCAGTAAGCGGCTTTTTCTTTGGCTCATCGCGAATCACCGTTTCTAAAATTTTCTTTATTTCCTTAGTAGAAACATCTTCTCCTTGATCATTCTTCATTGATTCAGAAAAGAATTCCTTAATCAATTTGGTGCCGTACGGGGTGTCTACATATTTGCTGTTTGCCACACGAGATACCGTTGATACGTCCATCTTTATTTCATCTGCAATATCTTTCAAAATCATGGGCCGCAGATTTCGTTCGTCTCCAGTTAAGAAATATTCTTTCTGGTAGTGCATGATAGAGTTCATTGTAATGAACAATGTTTGTTGCCTTTGACGAATAGCATCAATGAACCATTTGGCAGCATCTAATTTTTGCTTGATGAACATTACCGTATCCTTTTGAGATTTCGATTTCTTTTTAGTGTCCTTGTATCCCTTAAGCATATTGTTATACTCTTTTGACACATGAAGTTCTGGAGCATTTCTGCCATTGAGTGTTAGTTCTAACTCTCCTTCAGCTATTCGGATAGAAAAATCAGGTACTACATGTTCTATCGTCCGGTTATTCCCGGCGTAAGACCCTCCTGGTTTTGGGTTCAACCTTTCAATTTCAGAAATAGCATCTTTTAATTCATCCTCAGTAATGCTATATTTTTGAATGAGTTTTTTGTAATGTTTTTTAGTGAATTGGTCAAACGATTTTTCTAGAATTGCAGTTGCCAATTCAATGCTTGGTGTAACCTCTTTACGTCGCAACTGAATAATTAAACATTCTTCGAGAGAGCGAGCTGCAACACCTGCTGGGTCTAATTCTTGAACAAGACTTAGTATTTTTTCAATACTCTTTTCATCAGTATAAATGTTTTGGGTAAACGCCAAATCATCTGTAATATCAGCCAATGGTCTTCTTATGTAACCGCTTTCATCAACACTACCAATCAAAAACTCTGCAATACTCCATTCCTCGTCATTAAGATAAGACGTGTTGAGTTGTGTAATCAAATACTGATTAAAAGAGATACCAGCAGCATGTGGCATACTTTTTACTTCATCATCGGTACTGTAATTATTAGCTTTTGTACGATATTCAGGCACTTCATCATCGCTTAAATAATCGTCAATATTGATATCTTCAGTATTTACAATATCAGCATCAGATTCTTCTTCATAGGCATCTTCAAATTCATCATCAATATTGTCTGGTTCTTCTTTTCCGCCTTCTAATGCTGGATTTTCTTCCAATTCTTGTTTTAATCGCTGCTCAAAAGCTTGCGTAGGCAATTGAATCAACTTCATCAGCTGTATCTGCTGTGGTGATAGCTTTTGCGATAATTTGAATTGTAAGAATTGTTTTAGCATTAAAGTTTATTCAAGGTCTTCTATAAAGTTAAAGAAAAAAACGACATTTTATTTCATGAACACTCCAGATTAGGGCATTTAAAATTCCGCATTTTGAGGAGTTCTTGGGAATGGGATGACATCTCGAATATTACCCATGCCTGTAGCGAATAATACTAAGCGTTCAAAACCTAGTCCAAATCCGCTATGTTCAGCAGTTCCGAATTTACGCAGATCTAAATACCACCAAAGCTCTTCTTCTGGAATGTTTAGCGTAGCCATTTTTTCTTTTAGAACATCTAATCGTTCCTCACGTTGCGCACCACCTATGATCTCACCGATACCTGGAAATAAAACATCCATGGCAGCAACTGTTTTACCATCTTCATTCAAACGCATATAAAAAGCCTTGATTTCTGCAGGATAATCAAATAGAATAACGGGGCATTTAAAATGTTTCTCTACTAAGAAGCGCTCATGCTCACTTTGCAAGTCAGCTCCCCATTCGTTAATTGGGTATTTGAACTTCTTCTTTTTATTGGGTTTACTATTTCTTAATATTTGAAAAGCTTCCGTATATGAAACACGTTTAAACGTATTTTCTGAAACAAATTTTAATTTTTCAATCAAAGCCATTTCACTTCTTTCTGCCTGCGGCTTTGTTTTTTCAACATCTAACAAACGCTTTTCAAGAAAAGTTAGGTCATCGACGCAGTTTGCCAAAACGTACTTAATCACGTTTTGCATAAAGTCTTCTGCAAGATCCATATTGTCGTTCAAATCATTGAACGCAACTTCGGGCTCTATCATCCAGAATTCAGCAAGATGTCTTGAAGTGTTTGAATTTTCAGCTCTGAATGTAGGTCCGAAGGTATAAACCTTACCTAATGCCATGGCATATGCTTCCGCTTCTAACTGACCAGAAACCGTCAGATTAGTCTCTTTTCCAAAGAAATCTTGTTTGTAATCAACCTCTCCATCTTCAGTAAGTGGTGGATTTTTACTATCCAGCGTTGTTACTTTGAACATCTCGCCTGCTCCTTCGGCATCTGAACCTGTAACAATAGGCGCATGAAAATAATAAAAGCCGTTTTGCTGAAAATATTGATGAATAGCAAAAGATAAAGCAGAACGAACCCGCATTATTGCCGAGAAAGTATTTGTTCGAACTCTAAGGTGTGCTTGCTCACGCAAGAATTCCATAGAATGTTTCTTTGGTTGAATAGGGTATACCTCAGGATCAGCACCACCATGTACAAATATGTCTTTAACTTGAATCTCAACACTTTGACCCCGTCCTTGGCTTTCAACCAACTCACCAGTTATTCTTAAAGCAGCACCAGTATTTATTTGTTTCAGTAACTGCTCATCGAACTCTTCAAAATCAACAACACATTGAATGTTATTAATTGTAGAACCATCATTTAAAGCTATAAACCTGTTGCTTCTAAATGTCTTAACCCAGCCGTTTAATACGACCTTTTGCGATTCGGGTTTTGTAGTAAGTATTTTTTTTACGCTAATTGATTTCATCTGAAAAAATTAAAAATCAAAGATAGCCTTTTGGATAAGAAAATTTAATGCGTCAAGTGGATAAAAATTTTACAATAAGCATAATGATTAAACACCTGTTTTATCCTCTCCTTTTGGTAGAATATCAATCTGAGGTTTTTTAAGCGTTTCTTTATTCGCAATACTTTTTTCAAGAGAAAGTAAAAGTGAAGGCAGTAGTACCAAATTTGCTAACATGGCGAAAAGCAAGGTTGCAGAAACTAAAGCGCCTAAGGCTACCGTACCGCCAAAATTAGAAATTATAAATACTGAAAAGCCGAAGAAAAGAACAATAGAAGTATAGAACATACTTACGCCTGTTTCTTTTAAAGCAGCATAAACAGATACTTTAATACGCCAATTATTCGCAATGAGTTCTTGCCTATACTTGGCGAGAAAGTGAATGGTGTCATCAACAGAAATACCAAATGCAATACTAAACACCAAAATCGTTGAAGGTTTAATAGGTACGCCAACAAAGCCCATGACCCCGGCAGTAATAAGTAACGGCAGTAAATTTGGGATAAGTGAAATAATAATCATTCGAAACGAACGAAATAAATAGGCCATAAACAAAGCAATTAAACCAATGGCGAGAGCTAACGAAAGAATCAGATTTTTGACAAGATATTTTGTGCCTTTTAAAAATAACAATGCACTACCAGTCATGTAAACATTATAGCGTTCAGCAGGAAAAATTTTGGCTATATTTTCTTGCAATCGCGCTTCAATATCTTCCATGCGACTCGTTTTTACATCTTTCATGAAAGTTGTAATCCGAGCACTTTGACCTGTGCTATCTACAAAAGTCTTTAATAAATTACTATTGCCAGATGATTTTTGGGCATAGTCCATTATAAAAGAATTCTCTTGTGAGGTAGGTAATTGATAGTATTTCGGAATGCCGTTATAAAAGGCTTGTTTAGAATACTTGACTAGGTTTACGACGGAAACCGGTTTTGATAATTCCGGAATTTCTTCAATAACGTCTCCTAGACGATCAATTCTTTTTAACGTAGCAGGCTTTAAAACTCCTTTCGGTGTTTTGGTGTCTATCACTATTTCAACGGGCATAATACCATCAAACTCTTTTTCGAAAAAGCGTATATCTTTAAAGAATTGCTCTTTTTTGGGCATGTCTTCGATAATACTTCCTGAAATATCAATTTGGTAAATACCAATAATACTCATGACTAGAAGTACAATAGACGTTGCGTAAATCGCAATGCGTTGTTCTCGAACAACGCGCACAGTCCAGTTTACAAAACCATCAATCCATTTTTTGTTTAAATGTTTTAAATGTTTGGTTTTAGGCGGATGTAAAAAACTGTAGATAATCGGAATGATTAATAGCGATAGAATGAATATGCCAATGATATTGATTGATGCTACGATACCAAATTCTTTCAGCAGCTTACTATCTGTGACAATAAAAGTCGCGAAACCAGAGGCTGTGGTCACATTCGTCATTAGGGTTGCATTCCCGATTTTAGCAATTACTCGTTGTAATGATAATGCTTGATTACCATGTTTTTTTATTTCTTGCTGATACTTATTAATCAAGAAAATACAGTTCGGAATTCCGATAACAATTATGAGCGGAGGAATTAAAGCGGTAAGCACGGTTATTTCATACTGTAGTAAGCCTAGAATACCAAAAGCCCACATAACACCAACAATAACTACTCCCATTGAAATCAATGTGGCTCTAAGACTTCTAAAGAAAAAGAAGAAGAGTAGTGAGGTGACCCCCAATGCAGCCATAATAAAAACACCTATTTCACCAATGATATTTTGAGAGTTTTTTGTTCGGATATAAGGCATGCCTGAAATACGAACATCAAGATTAGTCTCTTCCTCAAAACTTTCGACAAGAGAACTCATGTCTTGTAAAATAAAATCTTTGCGAACAGAAGTATTCACAATGTCTTTATCTAAATACATTACTGTACGAATAGTTTTGCTCTTTTTGTTAAAAAGCAAACTTTCATAAAAGGGCATATTATTGAAAAGATGCGAAGTGATGCTATCAATTTCCTTCTGAGTTTCAGGCTGCTTCTTGATTAATGGTTGCAACTCAAAAGTTTCTTTCTCTTTATTTTTTACAAGTTCTTGTATGTTATCCGTAGAAAGAACAAAATCAACTTCTGGAAAAGCAGCTAATTGCTTGCTTAATTTATTCCAGCGATTAAAATTTTCTGGGGAATAAAGGGCAGTATCTTTAATTGCAAATACCACAGCATTACCATCCTCACCGAATTGCTCTAAAAAAGTTTCGTATTCTACATTAACAGGATGATCATCAGGTAAGAGATTTGCCTGAGAACTTGAAAAACGCATGTTTTTCCATTGTAAACCTAAAAAAACGGTAATAGCTGCAATACCTATTAGAATCAAAATTCGATTGCGAAGAATGATTCTTGCGGTTCTTGCCCAAAAGCCTTGAGGTAATTTTTTTGCCATATCCGATTTCTCGGCAGCAAAGGTAGAAAACTAAGAAGTGTGTTCCTAGAATCAAGGGCTCGAAATGAAATTATGGATGTTTATTCAATATACATAAAACAAAAAACGACCCAATGGGTCGTTTTTTGTTTGCTATTATATGATAAGATTAAACTTTCATAATCTCAACTTCTTTTTTGTCTAAAAAGGTATCTATTCTTTTTGTGAAGGTATCGGTAAGTTCTTGAACATCACCTTCTGCATTTTTCTTTAAGTCTTCAGAAGCATCATCTGTACTTCGAATTTCTTTGTTGGCATCTTGACGTGCAGTACGAATACTTACTTTGGCATGTTCAGCCGCAGCTTTGGCCTGCTTTACCAAATCGCGTCTGCGTTCTTCGGTAAGAGGCGGTACATTGATAATGACCATATCGCCATTATTCATTGGGTTAAACCCTAGATTGGCGTTCATAATTGCTTTCTCAATTTCGTGAAGCATTCCTTTTTCCCAGGGTTGAACTGAAAGCGTTCGAGCATCTGGTGTACTTACGTTTGCAACTTGAGACAATGGTGTTTGCGAGCCGTAATAGTCCACTTTCACATTTGATAACATAGCCGGGCTTGCCTTACCAGCACGAATTTTTACAAACTCTTTTTCAAGGTGGGCAATTGCAGCATCCATACTTTCTTTTGCTGCGTCTAGTATAAAAGTTATTTCTTCGTTCATTCTCTAAATATAATTAATTCATTATGAAAGCTCTTATTACAGAAACCATACCAAAACTTAATTGACTGATAGTCTACTAGACGTTTACAGTAGTTCCAATATTCTGTCCTTCAAGTAATTTCATGAGATTTCCTCTGGTGTTCATGTCAAAAACAACAATAGGAAGTTCATTTTCTTGACTTAAAGTGAAAGCAGTTGTGTCCATTACCTTTAATCCTTTTAACAAGACATCAGCAAATGAAATAGAATCAAATTTAGTCGCTGTTTTATCTTTTTCAGGGTCAGAAGTGTAAATGCCATCTACACGTGTTCCTTTTAAAATCACATCAGCTTCTATTTCTATTGCTCTTAAAACGGCTGCTGAATCGGTAGTGAAATATGGGTTTCCCGTTCCTCCGCCAAAAATCACAACCCGTCCTTTTTCTAGGTGGCGCATCGCACGTCTTCGAATAAACGGTTCAGCAACTTCATTGATTTTTATAGCTGATTGCAATCTGGTTTCAACGCCTTTAATTTCTAAAGCACTTTGTAATGCTAGTCCGTTAATTACAGTTGCTAACATACCCATGTGATCGCCTTGAACACGATCCATACCAGTAGCTGCACCGGCAAGACCTCTAAAAATGTTTCCACCGCCAATAACAATAGCTACTTCGATTCCTTTTGCTACTACCTCTTTGATCTCATCTGCATATTCTGCGATTCGAATGGGGTCTATGCCGTATTGCTTTTCTCCCATTAGCGCTTCACCGCTCAACTTTAAAAGGATTCTTTTGTATTGCATTTGTTTTGATTATTTCAAACAAAAATAATCAAAAAAAGTTATGATATGGATTTGGTGTAGCACGGATAAGCCCTTAATTATTTCATAATATTAACAATTGAGACTATTCTTTTTTATATTCTTGCAAAGCAATTTTAAATAGGGATGTTATGCATCCAAAGAAAAATATAAGAAATGAAGAATATTTGTACAGTTTTTTTAATGGGAGTTTTACTTTATGGCTGTGGCTCTACAAAGGCTTTAGTTACTGCAGATAAATTACCAATTATGACATCGATTGACTTGGTAAATGTCAACGATGATAAGGTCATGGTTGAAATAAATCCTGGAGCATTCACTACGAATGTCGTTTCTTTTTTTATTCCCAAGACCGTACCGGGTACTTATAGTACCGACAACTACGGTAAATATATTGAAGGTTTTAAAGCTATCGATTATGATGGTAAAGAATTAGTCGCTACAAAATCTGATGATAATACTTGGAATATTTCTAACGGAAAAAGCCTTGATAAAATCACCTATTTGGTCAACGATACTTATGATAGTGAGGGGGAGCAAGAGGAAGCTGTCTTTTCGCCATCAGGAACAAATATTTTAGTAGGTGAAAACTTTGTTTTAAACCTTCATGGCTTTGTAGGATATTTTAATAATCTTAAAGAAGTACCATATATACTAACTATTCAGAAGCCTGCAGATTTGATAGCAACAACTTCTTTAGGCAAAGAGCCAAGCCAAAAACCAGATCCTTCTTGGGATAGTTTTATGGCGAGTCGTTATTTTGAGGTTATAGACAATCCTATTTTGTATTCAAAAGCAGATACGGAGACTTTTCTAATTAATGATATCTCTGTCACCTTGAGTGTTTATTCTCCTAATGGTATTTATACGGCGGCAAGCCTGAAAGACCAAATGGAAAAGATGATGAAAGCGCAGAAAACGTTTTTAGGTGATATTGATGGCACAAAACAATATTCAATTTTATTGTATCTGTCAGAAATGGGAGCAACCGATGCTAACGGATTTGGAGCTTTAGAACATCATACATCAACTGTTGTTGTGCTTCCTGAGGTTATGCCAAAAGAGGCTTTAGAGGAAACAATGACTGATGTGGTTTCGCATGAATTTTTTCATATTGTAACTCCGTTGAATGTTCATTCGGAAGAGGTGCAATACTTTGATTTTAATGATCCGAAGATGTCACAACACCTTTGGATGTATGAAGGCACGACAGAATACTTTGCAAACCTTTTTCAAATTCAGCAAGGATTAATTGATGAGCCAGCTTTCTTCAAAAGAATTATGGATAAGATTAGCAATGCAAAAACATATGATGATGCAATGTCTTTTACTGAAATGAGTAAAAATATTTTGGAAGAACCCTACAAGGCGAATTATGCAAATGTATACGAGAAAGGAACTTTGATTAATTTGGCTCTTGATTTGCAATTACGTGAATGGAGTGGTGGTGAAAAAGGAGTGCTTTGGTTGATGAAAGAGCTTTCATCAAAATATGGAGATATGACTCCGTTTAAAGATGAAAAACTCATTGATGAGATTGTTGCTATGACCTACCCTGAATTGAAAAATTTCTTTGACACTCATGTAATTGGTGATGTACCAATGGATTATAATACATATTTCGCTAAAGTTGGACTTATTGCAGCTTCTGCTGAACAACCTTGTGGGCGTTTTTTCTTAGATCAAGAAGTGCCATTTATAGATGCTGACCCATCAAATGATAATGCTATTTTTGTTCGCAAAGGTATTAGCTTAAGTAGTTTTTTAACCGATTTAGGTGCGCAAGGTGGCGACATCATTAAAAGTATTAATGGTACTCCGATTACTTTAGAAGGCATTGGCCCTGTTATGCAACAGAGCTTTACCTGGCCTCCAGAGACTGAAATAACTATGGTGGTGAAAAGGGGTGAAGAAGAAATAGAATTAAAAGGAGTTGCTGGCACACCAGTTGTTAAGATTGAAACACTTGTGCCGATAGAAGGTGCTACTGCTGAGCAGGCTAAGTTGAAAGAGGCTTGGATGAAAGGATAAGAATAAAAAATAATTTTATAATACTAAAGCGCCACCTTCATGTGGCGCTTTTTTTATATTAAACCTTATCTTAATAAAGAATATTAGATTTTTTTGTAACCTTTTTAAAAAACAGCGGTTTACCCTTTTGTAGACCAAAAAGTGAAATGCAAGAATTGACCAACAACGCATTAATGTTAAAAGTAAAATCAGGTGAACTTGATAAACTTGGCTTGCTGTATGAACGCCATAAAAAAAGACTTTTCGGATTCTTTTATAATATGAATAACAATGCTTCTGTAAGTGAGGATTTGGTTCAAAATGTTTTTGAACGAATGTTGAAATACAAGCACACTTTTACAGGAGAAGGTTCTTTTACAGCTTGGATGTTTCAAACTGCTCGAAATGTAAATTATGATTATTATAGAAAAAACCGAATAGCATTTAATCAAATCGATGTTACTGCGGTCGACTATAAAATGGAGGCCTCGGAGAATACGGATAAGTTATTGCATCAAAAGGATGATGTGAAGGTGTTAAACAAAGCAATGAAGCTATTGGCCCCTGAAAAAAGAGAAGTGTTGGTGCTTAGCAAGTTGAAAGAATTAAAATTTAGCGAAGTAGCAGAAATTTTAGGTTGTACCGAGGGTGCGGCAAAGGTAAAAGCGCATAGAGCATTAAAAGATTTAAGAGCAATTTTTCTACAATTGGAAACAAGATAGCTATGGAAAAAGAAAAATTTGAAATATGGATGATAGAGTTTTTGTCTGGTGAACTGGATGAAAAAGGGCAGCAAGAGTTTTTAAACTTCATAGAGAACAACCCTGAGCACCAAGAAGAATTTAATGCTGTTTCTAATACTTGGGAAGGAATTGATGCATTTGATATTCCTGAACCCTCTAAAAAAATGGATGATTCATTTTTTGACATGCTGCATCTTAAAGTTGAAAATCAAGAAAGCCCAAAGTTGGATTGGTTTCAGAAACTCTCGTCTGTTTTTAATACCATTCAAAAACCTCAATTAGCATTCGGTATGTTGCTTTTAGTGATTGGATTAAGTGTGGGATACTTTTTGAATTCTAAACCTGATCCTAAGGTTATTGAAGTGGGTAATGTTTCCAATACAGAAACCGAGCAAGTTCGAGAGCAATTGGTTTTAACATTATTAGAGCAGCCTTCAGCAAATAAAAGATTACAAGGAATGAACGAGGCGGCGAAGTTGAATGATGCAACTGAACGGGTCATTGAGGCCTTGTTTACGACACTTAATAAAGATCAAAATATTAACGTGCGTTTAGTGGCAATTGAGTCATTGGCGAAATATGCTGATACTCCTGTAGTGCGTATGGGTCTTGTAAAGTCTATAGCATTACAAGAATCGCCTTTAGTTCAACTAGCATTGGCAGATTTAATGGTTGCGTTACAAGAAAAAACATCAATAGAATCAATGAAAGAATTACTACAGCAGCCCGATATAGATAATACCGTGAAGCAAAAATTACAAGAATCAATCAATCACATTATATAAACAATCAAAAAACGAACAATCATGAAAACTATTAAATCAAGTATGTTGCTATTGGCATTTATATGCTTCCAAGTTGGGCTGGCGCAAAAATTTAATGAAACCATTACCAAGGAATTGAATTTCTCATCTAATTCTGTTAAAAATAGTCTTGTAGTAAAGAATATTAACGGTCCCATTCGTGTTGAGGGCTATGAAGGGAGCTCAATTAAGCTTGAAGCGGAGAGAACTATTTCCGCCAAGCGGGAAAGCTATGTCGATAATGGTAAACAAGAAATAAGAATTAAAATAGAGGAGCTTAATAATAGAATTTTTGTGTACGTCGAAACACCGAATAACGATTTTAATACAGAAACTGGCAGATATGATAATTCCAGAAACAACCGATGGGTAAAACTTAACTATCGTTTTGATGTAAGTTTTGTATTAAAAGTTCCAAAATCTACTAATGTTGAATTGTCAACAATGAATGACGGAGATATTTATGCTAAAGATGTTCAAGGCAATGAAATCATTGTAAACAATCTTAATGGTGCCATTACTTTAGATAATATATCAGGTAAGACCGATGTAAACGCATTAAATAAAGACATTAATATTACATATTATAAAAACCCGATTGGAGATTCAAAATATAATTCATTAAATGGCGATATCAACGTCACTTTTAAAGAAAACCTAAACGCAGATGTTTCTTTTAAAAGCTTAAATGGTGATTTATACACCAATTATGATACAACGAAGCTGAGTCCTGAATTGGTAAAAAAGAAAACTAAAAATGGTAAAGGTGTAAAATATAATATGAGTGCAAATCAATCGTATCGAATTGGTGAAGGTGGAATTAAATTAGATTTCAACCTTCTTAATGGCGACGTAACTTTAAAGAAATAAAATCATGAAAAACAAAACAGTACTTACTGTCGGGCTATTAATCTTCTTGCTGTGTATGGTAAGATTTGGTTTCGCCCAAACGGAAAATGGAGAACC
The DNA here is from genome assembly GCA_938009735.1 of uncultured Flavobacteriaceae bacterium. Taxonomy (GTDB): domain Bacteria; phylum Bacteroidota; class Bacteroidia; order Flavobacteriales; family Flavobacteriaceae; genus Maribacter_C. Next base: position 4,983 of record CALLIG010000253.1, on the reverse strand, counting down.
TGTTACCATTCCATTAAGTAACCCAGGTGAAGACGGGCAGTTAAAACTGAGTTTACTTTATGGTTCTATAACCGTTATAGCACATAGCAGCAAAGATGTCATCATTGAGACCGTTGGAAATACTAGCAAGAAGCCGGCAAAAATGAAGGATGGTATGCGAAGAATTGGCGATACTTCTCTGGAGTATAGTGTGGAAGAGTACAACAATAAAGTTGTCGTTAAATCGAAAAAACATAATAAGAGAGTTGATTTTAAAATCAGAGTGCCAGAAAATTTCTCTTTAAATCTGAGAGCCACAAACAGCGGAAATATTAAAGTAGAGGGTGTCATTGGCGAAATGGAAATTAGTAATTTAAATGGCGCGATTACCTTAACTGATATTGGTGGCTCAGTAATCGCAGATGCTTTAAATAAAGATATTGTTGTGACTTTTACCAAAGGCTATGATAAGTCGCCCATGGCTTTTACGAGTTTAAACGGTGATTTAGATGTTACTTTTCCTAGTGGTCTTAAAGCCAATATTAAAGCCAAAACCGACAATGGTGAAATATTTACTGATTACGAGATGAAAATGACTCGTAATGTAAAAAAGGATGAAAAGAAAACTTCTTCCGGGGTGTATAAAGTAAATGTAGACAAATGGGTTACGGGCACTATTAACGGTGGTGGAGATGAATTGCTGTTTAAGACTATGAATGGTGATATTATGATACGAAGCAATTAAGAGAAGTTTTTAAAAACAAAGAACCGCTAGAGAAATTCTCTAGCGGTTCTTTTTTGAGTTAGTCTGATATTAAATTATCCTACAGTCGCACGCTTAAAGCCTGTAACTGAAACATCGCCGTGAGACTCAACATATTTTGCAACATTGATTTTCTCATCTTTGATGAAATTTTGGTCCAATAAACATTGTTCTTGATCCAAAGTAGTATTGTCAGAAATAAAACGCTCCATTTTACCTGGAAGAATTTTATCCCAGATTTGTTCTGGCTTACCTTCAGCTTTCAATTGAGCTTTCGCAGCTTCTTCAGCTTGAGTCATAACTTCAGGAGTTAATTGAGCCATTGAGATGTGCTGAGGTACATTCTTAAGCGTTTTTCCTAAACGACCTAGTTCTTCATTATCTTTTTCGATAACCGCGATTCTAGCTTCAGTTTCAGCTGCAACGAAAGCAGCATCAAAATCTTTATAAGATAATGTTGTTGCGCCCATTGATGCTATTTGCATTGAAACATCTTTACCTAATACTTCAGCAGTATCTACTTTTGCAGATAATCCAACCAAAGCGGCAATTTTGTTAATGTGAACATAACTACCAACATAAGGAGCTTCTAATTTTTCAAAAGCAGTTATTTCTAACTTCTCTCCGATAACGCCAGTTTGCTCAATTAGTTTTTCAGCAACAGTCATTCCTCCAAAATCAGCAGCTAAAAACTCTTCCTTAGAGTTATAGTTCATTGCTAAATCAGCAAATTGATTTGCTAATGCTACAAAGTTTTCATTTTTACCAACAAAATCAGTTTCACAACCTAAAACGATTGCAACACCTGCAGTTTGTTCAGCATTAACCTTTGCGATTGCAGCTCCTTCTGAAGAATCTCTATCAGCTCTTTTAGCAGCAACTTTTTGTCCTTTTTTACGAAGAACATCAATTGCTTTGTCAAAATCTCCTTCAGCTTCAACTAAGGCATTTTTGCAGTCCATCATACCTGCACCCGTAGCTTTTCTTAATTTGTTTACTTCTGCGGCGGTAATTTTTGCCATAACGTAATCTTATTTTATTGCTTTCCCGCGAAAGCGAGAAAAATTTATTTGTTTTCCTTTATAAGGTTTGATTATTCAACCCCACCTTTTGTATTGTCTTGCCAAACTTTTAGCTCGTCCCAATTTCCATCAGCCGCCATTTTTGCTTGCTTTGGCCATGAAGTCGGATCTAAATGAGCCATTCTAGAACTAGCCTCAGTTAAAATCTCTTTCATTTTATCAGCTTCTGCTTTAGCAACCTTAGCGAAGGTGTCAAGTCCTGCGTTTGCTAAAGCCTCTGCAGCTTTAGGTCCAACACCTTCAATTTTAGTTAGGTCATCTGCTTTATCAGCTTTTGCTTCCTTTTTAGGAGCTGCTTCTTTCTTCTTTACGTCTTTTTTAGGAGCTTCCTCTTTTGCTGCAGCAACAGTTTCTTCAACTGCGGGTGCTTTTTCAGCTACTGGTTCAGCTTTCGCCGCTTTTTTAGGAGCTTCTGCTTTTGGAGCTTCTTTTTTAGCAGGTTCTTTACCTTCTTTTTCTCCTTGCTTATCTGATTTGCGTTCTTCAAGACCTTCTGCAATTGCATCAGTAACTTGAGTCATGATAATGTCAATAGATTTTGAAGCATCGTCATTTGACGGAATCAAAAAATCTACATCTCTAGGATCAGAATTAGTATCAACCATCGCGAAAATCGGAATGTTCAATTTCTGAGCTTCCTTAACTGCGATGTGTTCACGCATTGTATCAACAACGAAAAGCGCACCTGGTAAACGTGTCATTTCAGAGATAGAACCAAGATTCTTTTCTAATTTAGCACGTAAACGATCAACTTGTAATCTTTCTTTTTTAGATAAAGTAAGGAAAGTACCATCTTTCTTCATTCTATCGATCATCGCCATTTTCTTAACAGCTTTACGAATAGTTACAAAGTTGGTCAACATTCCGCCAGGCCATCTTTCAGTAATATATGGCATGTTTACATTTGCTACTTTTTCAGCAACGATATCTTTCGCTTGCTTTTTAGTAGCTACAAAAAGAATTTTTCTTCCTGAAGCAGCTATTTTAGAAAGGGCTTCTTTTGCCTCGTCTAATTTTGCAACTGTTTTGTAAAGATTGATAACGTGAATTCCGTTGCGCTCCATGTAGATGTAGGGCGCCATGTTAGGATTCCACTTTCTTGTAAGGTGTCCAAAATGTACACCTGCTTCTAATAATTGTTTTACTTCGACTTTCGCCATTTTAAATTTAGTTTACGTTCTTATGAATTAGCAATAATAGAGTGGTATCTCAACAGGGTTAAGAAGCCTCTATTATTTAGATGCTAAACTAATTTACCTATATGCACTTGCAGATATAGGATTTTTAATTGTCTCGTAAAAGAGACTTTCAATGAACTAGTTAAAAAATATAAGAAAGGTGCTCTTCGAAAAGAGCACCTGATAATTTTGTTATTAACGCTTAGAGAATTGAAATTTCTTCCGAGCTTTCTTTTGACCGAATTTCTTACGTTCAACCATTCTTGGATCTCTTGTCATTAAACCTTCTGGTTTAAGAACCAATCTGTTTTCTGCATCAATCTCTACCATTGCTCTAGATAATGCTAGGCGAATAGCTTCTGCTTGACCAGTAATTCCACCTCCATATACATTAACATTAACATCGTAGTTACCTACTGTGTCAGTTAAAGTGAAAGGCTGATTTACTTTATATTGTAAGGTTGCTGTCGGAAAATAATCGTTCAAATCCTTTTTGTTGATAGTGATTTTTCCTTTTCCGTCAGAAAGATAAACACGAGCAACAGCTGTTTTTCTTCTTCCTATTTTGTGAATAGTCTCCATTACTTAATGTCGTTTATGTTGATTACCGTTGGTTTTTGAGCTTCTTGATCATGATTAGGACCTACATATACTTTGAGGTTTCTAAACAATTCAGCACCTAACCTATTTTTTGGAAGCATTCCTTTAACCGCTTTTTCAACAATGCGACCTGGGTTCTTTTCCAATAATTCTCTAGCTGTAGTGAAACGTTGACCACCAGGATAACCTGTGTAACGCTTATAAGTTTTTTCTTCCCACTTATTTCCTGAAAGGGTAACTTTCTCAGCATTGATCACAACGATATTATCGCCACAATCAACATGCGGGGTGAAATTTGGCTTGTGCTTTCCTCTTAACAGTTTTGCTATCTTAGAAGAAAGACGCCCTAGTGTTTGACCTTCTGCATCTACCAATAACCATTGCTTGTCAACGGTCTTTCTATTAGCTGAAACAGTTTTATAACTTAATGTATCCACTACTACTTTATTTACGATTAAATACTTCAATCCCTATAAACGGGGTGCAAATTTACAATTATTAATTAGATATACAAATGCTTGTTTCAGTTTATTTTCTAGATTTTTTGATCTGTTTTGCTTTTTCATTTAATAGTTTGTGTTTTTCTGTTAAATAAAGGCTAAAATCTCCTTTACTCTGTAACATCAAAACTACTTTTGCATCTATATAACTTGACAAATCAATCATCAAAATTAAATCAATCACCAATATTTATGAAGCTTTCCCTTGTAATTTTCTGCACATTAGTTTTAGCACCTTTTTCCTTATTATCACAAGATTCAACTGAAATTGTTACAAAACGTGTGTATTTAACCCAACCTATTATAGAGGGTAGATCGATTACAATTGATGGTTCTTTGGATGATGAAGGGTGGAACAGTTCGGAATGGGCCAAAGATTTTATTGAATGGGTACCTGATGAGAATACACAGCCAGAGCAACAGACCCAATATAAAATTACTTACGATAAGAAATTTTTGTACGTGGCATATCGCTGTTTTGATTCTGAACCTGATAAAATTGAAAAAAGGTTATCAAGACGTGATACTTTTGCAGGAGACCGTATTACCATTATTATAGATAGTTATCATGATAAAAGAACTGCTTTTTCTTTTACTGTAACTGCAGCCGGAGTTAAAGGTGATGAATTTGTTTCTGAGAATGGCGATAATTGGGATGATAGTTGGAATCCGATATGGTATGCCGCCTCCCAAATTAATAGTGAGGGTTGGACAGCCGAAGCTAAAATACCATTTAGTCAATTAAAATTTGGAAAGGCTAAAGAGCAAATATGGGGCCTTCAGATCTCTAGGATGAACTTTAGAGAAGATGAACGTTCGGTATGGCAACGAATTCCGCAAGATGCTCCTGGAATGATTAGTGAGTTCGGAGAACTTCATGG
>CALLIG010000252.1 GCA_938009735.1 uncultured Flavobacteriaceae bacterium | reverse complement strand
AATATTGGTGATACGAAGTCTTTAATCATTCACCCTGCAAGTACAACACACCAACAATTAACAGCTGAGCAACAAGAAGCAGCTGGTGTTGGTCAAGATTTAATTCGTCTTTCAGTTGGGTTAGAAGATATTTCAGACTTAAAAACAGATTTAGAAAATGCTTTCGCTGCTATCGACAAATCGGTTTTAGCATAATAACTAGTTAAAGTTAGTCTCCTCTATTTTGATAAATGGAGGAGACTAACTTTATTATCTAATCATTCGCATTTCTATATTATGCTTCACCATTTAAAAATCAAGAACTACACCACTATAAGCGGTAAAACGCAAGGCATTGACTTGTCTTACCAACAGTTTGGTAAAAAGCTACATACTGCTCCAATTGTTCTGGTAAATCATGCCTTAACTGGCAATTCAAATGTTACAGGAAAAGACGGTTGGTGGTCAGCTTTAATTGGTGATGGCAAATGTATAGACACTAAAAAATACACGATACTTTGTTTTAATATTCCGGGTAACGGACATGACAAATTTGTCATTGATAATTATAAAGATTTTGTTGCGGGTGATATTGCTCATATTTTTTTAGAAGGACTTAGACAATTAGAAATTAAAAGTCTTTTTGCTATTATTGGCGGATCATTAGGAGGAGGAATTGCCTGGGAGATGGCAGCGCTAAATCCTAAGTTAACGGCGCATTTAATTCCTGTGGCGTCTGATTGGAAATCGACAGATTGGTTAATAGGAAATTGCCAGATACAAGAACAATTTTTAGTCAATTCGAAACAACCGGTTCATGATGCTCGCATGCACGCTATGCTATGTTATCGTACTCCAGAATCGTTCAAAGAACGATTCAAAAGAAGCACCAATGAAGAACTTCAGGTTTTTAATGTAGAAAGTTGGCTATTGCACCATGGTGAGAAACTACAAGAACGTTTTCAACTGTCTGCATATAAATTAATGAATCAATTGTTAAGAACTATTGATGTGGTTCGAGATGGAGATCAGAATTTTTTGAAACTTCAAAATAGTGATACCAATATTCATATTATTGGGGTTGATTCTGATTTGTTTTTTACGGCTAAGGAGAATAAAGACACCTTCAAACAATTAGCTCAAGCAAATAGTAATGTCACCTATGGTGAAGTTCAATCGCTACATGGTCACGATGCATTTTTAATTGAGTTTGAGCAAATGCAAAAGTTGCTCAATAGTATTTTTAATGAGAACGGTAAATCTAAAAAAGTAAAGGTTCTTAAGTTTGGTGGAAAATCATTAAGCAATGGTGAAGGAATTGGTCGAGTTTTAGAGATTGTAAAATCAAAAGTCAAAGACGGAGAGAATATAGCTATTGTACTTTCTGCCCGTGAAAAGGGAACAGATAAACTAGAAGCCATGCTTGAAAAAGCTGCTAACGGAAAGAATTACATCAAAGATTTTGAAGCCTTCGAAAAATATCAACAACATACATTTAGTAATGTAAATCTATCCGTAGAATTTAAAAATCTCGCGAAGCTTTTTGAAGGTATTTCATTGTTGGGCGATTACAGTCCGAAAATTAAAGATGAAGTTTTGGCCTATGGCGAAATAATATCAGCAAAATTAGTAACTAAATTATTGATTGGAAATGGTGTAAAAGCCAAGTTTATTGATTCAAGAGAACTTTTAAAAACGGATGATACGTTTGGTGATGCCAAGTTGATTGATTCTGTTTCAAAGGAAAATGTTTTAAAGAGATTTTCTGCACTAGCTTCAAATGTAGTGCCTGTATTTACAGGTTTTATCGCATCTAATGAAGATGGGGTGACAACTACATTAGGTAGGAATGGGAGTAACTATTCCGCCGCCTTGTTGGCAAATTTTCTAGATGCAGAAGAACTACAAAATTATACCCATGTAGATGGTATTTTCACAGCAAATCCTGATTATGTTTCAGAAGCTAAAAGACTATCGAATCTATCTTATGCCGAGGCAAATGAATTGGCAAATTTCGGAGCTACTATTCTTCATGCAAAAACGATTATCCCTTTAATAGAAAAAAATATTCCACTACGTATTTTAAATACGTTTAATGACGATAACGAGGGCACTTTGATAAGTGCTAAATCTAGTAAAGAGGGTATAAAATCGCTATCAATTCTTGAAGATGTCGCGCTTGTAAACTTAGAGGGTAGGGGACTTTTAGGAAAGGTTGGTATTGATGCCAGAATTTTTAAAGCACTTGAAGATAAAAATATTAATGTGAGTATTATATCGCAGGGCTCATCAGAGCGTGGTATTGGTCTTGTGGTTAATGAGAATAGTGCTGAAGAAGCGAGAAGAGCTTTAGAAAAAGAGTTTTCTCGTGATTTTAAAGCGAAAGATATTAATATGATCACGGTTGTGAATGATGTATCTGTTGTCTCTATTGTGGGGCAAGATTTGAGCACTTTTCATAAACCGTATAATGCGCTTATTAAGAATCAAATTATTCCATTATTATTCAACAATACGGTTTCTGGTAAGAATGTGAGTTTAGTACTTAAAAAGTCGGATTTGCATAAAGCTGTGAATGTAATGCACGGTCAAATATTTGGAATTAGTAAAAAAGTAAATCTTGCTATTTTCGGACATGGTAATGTTGGTGGAACCCTTATCGATCAGATATTAAAGTCTTCGGAAACTATTGCGAAACGAAAGGGAATTGACTTGAATGTTTTTGCAATAGCCAATTCAAGAAAAATGTTACTTAACAAAAAAGGGATTCCTAAATCATGGAAATCTGCTATTGAATCAAAAGGGATTGAATACAAACTTGAGGATATTTTTGAATTCGCAAAAGAGAACCATTTAGAAAATTTGATAGTTGTTGATAATACCGCGAGTCAAGATTTTGTTGCTCATTATTTCGATTTTGTAGAGAATGGTTTTGATTTGGTATCCTCCAATAAAATCGCAAATACATTGGGCTTTGATTATTACCAATTGTTACGAGAAGAATTGGTTAAAAATCAAAAGCAATATTTATATGAAACCAATGTAGGCGCAGGTTTACCTTTGATAGACACGATTAAGTTGTTGCACCTTTCAGGTGAGAATATCACAAGAATTAAAGGTGTGTTCTCAGGATCATTAAGCTATATTTTCAATACCTTCTCAGAAGTGAATGCGCCATTTTCTCAGATTTTAAAGGATGCAATGCTTAAAGGATTTACAGAGCCTGACCCAAGAGAAGATTTATCAGGAAATGATGTTGGTCGTAAGCTTTTGATTTTAGCTAGAGAATTAGAGTTAAGTAATGAATTTTCAGATATAAAAATTCAGAATTTGATTCCAGAACAATTACAAAATGGGAAAGTGGATCATTTCTTGAAAAATTTAGCAATGTTGGATGATACCTTCAATGAAATCAAAAAGAATCAGAAAGAGGGTTACGTGCTTAGATACGTAGGCGATTTACACGGAAACCTTCAAAAAGAAAAAGGCTTGCTAGACGTAAAACTTGTTTCTGTGCCAAAAGAAAGTGCGCTAGGTCAAGTAAAAGGATCTGACTCGATCATCGAGATTTATACAGAATCTTATGGAGAAAATCCTTTGGTGATTCAAGGTGCAGGAGCGGGTGCAGCAGTTACAGCAAGGGGCGTATTTGGAGATATTTTAAGAATTGCAGAGAAAGGATAATTTTAGAGATAAGCGACATGAGACAAGCGACATGAGACATGAGACAAGAGTAATCTTTTTTCTTGATTCTTTAAGCGTAGCGGTCTTTTGTCTAAAAATAGGTTCAAATGTTTAAATGATTGATGAGAGTTTAATGGAAGAAAATACTAGAAACAAATTCGAAACCAACGCTATACGAACGCAATTAGAACGTTCGCAAAATTTAGAGCATTCAGTTCCATTATACTTGACTTCAAGCTTTGTGTTTGAAGATTCAGAAGATATGCGAGCTTCTTTTGCTGAAGAAAAAGAACGTAATATTTATTCTAGATATTCAAATCCGAATTCGAATGAGTTTGTAGATAAAGTGTGTCAAATGGAAGGAGCCGAAGCTGGCTTCGCTTTTGCATCAGGAATGGCAGCTGTATTTTCCACTTTTGCTGCTTTACTTGATAGTGGCGATCATATTCTATCGGCACGAAGCATTTTTGGGTCAACGCATTCGTTGTTTAATAATTTCTTTCCAAAGTGGAATATCTCACACACCTATTTTAAGATTGATGAGTTAGAAAGCATTGAAAGTTTAATAACACCTAACACTAAAATCCTATATGCCGAATCTCCGACTAATCCTGGAGTTGATGTTCTCGATTTAGAAGAATTAGGAAAGATTGCTAAAAAACATAATTTGATTTTAGTAATTGATAATTGTTTTGCTTCTCCTTATTTACAACAACCAATTAAGTTTGGCGCTGACTTAGTAATTCATTCTGGCACTAAGTTAATGGATGGTCAAGGCCGTGTTTTGGCCGGAATCACAGTTGGTAGCGCAGCCTTAATAGAAAAAATATACCGCTTTTCAAGAATCACAGGTCCGGCACTTTCGCCATTTAATGCTTGGGTGATTTCTAAAAGTTTAGAAACTTTGGCTGTAAGAGTTGACAGACATTGTGAAAATGCGTTAAAGCTTGCTGAGTATTTAGAAGGTCATGAAAAAGTGAATTGGGTGCGGTATCCCTTTTTGAAATCGCATCCGAAATATGAGATTGCGAAGAAGCAAATGAAGGCTGGCGGTTGTGTAGTTGCATTTGAGGTGAAAGGCGGTTTAGAAGCAGGTCAACAATTCTTTGATTCCATTAAACTATTATCTTTATCCGCAAACCTTGGCGACTCACGAAGTATTGTGACGCATCCTGCATCGACAACACATAGTAAATTATCTACTGAAGAAAGAGCCGAAACAGGTATAACAGACGGTATGGTTCGTGTTTCTGTTGGGCTAGAGCATATCGATGATATTATTC
>CALLIG010000251.1 GCA_938009735.1 uncultured Flavobacteriaceae bacterium | reverse complement strand
CTTTGTTGAGTTCTTCTTTTGTTCTGCCATTTTTTTCCAACCTATTCAAATAAAGTGGATAAATAGATGCAAATATCATTTTTGCAACTTTTTCATTTTTCTCAGCTGTAACTTTCATCTTTAGTTGATTTTGAATAAATAGGTTTTAATGGCAGTTCGTGTAAATACCGTTGCTTAAAAATAGTTAAAAATATGGGATGCTAGGCTGTCGCTCAAAGTTCGATTGTAGGTACAACTATAAAAGTATCACTACTCAAGCGCAGAGGGTATGAATCCATGATTGATTACTACTCAAAGTTGAAACTTTCGATTTAGTGAGCTGCCGTTTAGCCTGTTCTGGTGTTTATTGGAGAGACTCGGATCCCGATGCATATCGGGAGTGGTGTGAGAAGCGTACTGGTAGGATTACAATCCTGTCAGGCGTTTACTTGATTTTGCTGAGTCTATTTTTTACATTTGGTTATCAAAATATCTATTAAATCGTCTTGGTTTTTATTCATTTTCCATATTTGTTTGTCTGTATAAACTTTATTCGTTTCAATATTTATGCTTGTGAAATTTGATTCGCTATTTGATTGATCATATCTTGTTCCAAAGGTTCCGCCCCAAAATCCAGTTACAGTTTCACTTCCTGTAGTATCCTTTTCTTCGGATTTTGTTGGCCAAATTCCACCATTCAATTGCTTAAGTTCACCGTTCTCTTTTTTGAGAAATATTCGTCTATCAATATGCCCACTTTTTAACTCTCCGTTAAATAAGTATACTCCAGTTTTCGGAATTTCAAATTGTAATCTATCATCCTTAAGAATTGGCTCATTCCCACATTTTGATTCAACAATTACTACAGCCCCCTTGAAGTCTTCACTTATGTAATAATCTCTTTTCTGAGCATTCATTTTGCCAATTGAATTATACATAAACAACCAAAGGGTTGTTAGTGGTATCCATAAAATTGGAGGTACTAAAGACCAAATTATTTTTGTTCGTTTATTCGTTTTACTTATCCACAATAATATCACACCAAGAATAAATGTTGGAACACCAATTATCATTACAGTATATGGGCTTGCCAGACTAATTATGAAGCCAATTACTATAATTGATATTCCTATTTGTTTTTTCATTATTGATTAAGCATAACGTATCATGGTATGTCGCCGTCTCCGACGCAGGAGGATATGCGATCATCACCTAGTTTTATGTCTCGTTTTTTATTAATATCGAGGCTTTTTTGTTTAAATCCGTAATTATTTGATTATAAGAAAGGTCAGGTTTTTCTAAAATTTCGTGCAAAATGGTATTCCTTAAATGATATACTAATTTCGGGAAAATAGCTTTCAGTTTTATTAAATGTTTTTCGTTTAGTTTATCTGAATGTACGATAAAGTTTCTTTGCTCAAAAACCTCAGTTAAAATACGATAATAATATTGTTTAATTGATTCTAGGTTTTTCTTTGAGGCATGTTTTTCATATAGTGAAATTGTTCTTTTAATAATAGGTCTAGAAAATTCACTCTTTAATTTTCTTAAGTTCAGTGTATTATAATTCCCTTCTAGTTCATATTGTCGTTCGCTTGAAATACCTAGTTCTTCAGATGATGCAGAGAACGGGGATGTCATGTTTAAAAAATTGAACCTTAAATCGTTTTTTATGCGATATCTAAAATCAAAAGTTAGGATGTTACTAGCAATTTCTTTTACTTGTTTTCTGCCTTCATTATTTAATGGAATTATGTTTTCTAAATACTCCCATAGAATTGAGATGTCTTTCTTTTTTTGTGCTTCTCTATGCTTACTTTCGTAGAACAATATAGTTGATTTTGAATCACTGGTGCATTCAGATAAAAACGTGAAAGGATTGTCTGAAAGTTTTTCAATAAACTTCGGTTTGAATTTAGTCAGTTTTTGTTTTGGGCCTTTCGTGATTTCAGCTGTTTCCCAATTATCTGAAGATAAATAATAACTGTCATCCAGAATTGGAGTATTAACACAAACTTTGTTTAGTATGGGAATTGCCTTATTTATTTCTTCATCCGCAATTATTTTTGCAGCCTCAATACTATGCGATCTAACTTGACAAGTAACGATTAAAAAATTAATTTGCTTTGAAAAAAAGTCATTAAGCAATTTTCTTGATTTCACATATTTTTTTAGTTTTTGTAATTTTTTATGATAAGGACTTAGAAAAATCACTTTGTCATATTCTAATTCGAAATTTTTGAATTCTTTGGTTGTGATATTTTGAATACGATAGAATATAGTCCAATCATAGTAGTTGATATTTAACTGGTTTTTTATCCCTTCAAATTGTTTATTAAAAGTTCGTTCATTTAGAAATGACTGTAATAATTCCTTGTAGTTCAATTCGTCCTTTTTGTCTGTAACTTCAGGAGGGAAAGGAAATTTTGTTATGTCGTCTGACATTATTTTCGAAATGACTTCGCTTATTTCATTTTGTGTATGACCGCGAAGTCTAAATTCAGTTATAAACATTCTTGCACAAAATTCGATATCATCCCTGTGTTTATTAAGTTTATGACTACATCTTAAAAAACTTGTGAGTGAAGATATTAATTCATCATGCATCCTCATTTCTAGTTCTTCATATAAATTTTTGAATGCTTCTGTTAATTCAGTATTATTTATAATCCATCGAGATCTTTTTTTGACTGGTATAGTCAAAAATTCTTTTATCAGGATATGAACATTATTGAATTGCACGAATCTTTTAATAAAACCCTCTGGGTCTAAAAGACTGTTGCCAAAATAATTTGCTAAGTATACATTGGATTTCGAAGAATTGTACTCGAGTTGAAATATGCACTTCTGTATTAATGAAAGGGGATTTTCAAATTCCATTTCCGGTAAAATACCTAATCTATTATTGCATAGTTTGAAGTAGTCACAAAAGTATCTCACTTTGACTTGAGTAGTTTCATGTGAATGTACAATGAAGTTTAGATAGGGCAATTTTTATTTTTTTTAATGAGACATAACTCTAAGGAATGAATGCTCAAAATTCACATACTCTATGCTACAACGCTGGCTATTGAACATACATGCAAGTTGAACAATGGCGGTCATAAGAGATAGGCGAAGAAGACAATTAGCACATGGACTCCCAATTTTATAATACGACCAATATAGTGATATTAAATATAACAGATGTTTATTTTAGAGGTTATTAGTTTTCAAGCATTAACCCTAAACCCAAACTTATTCTAACTTTTGCTTCTCGACTTTCAAAAACTCCTCTAGCTGTATTGTTGTAGGCAGTACTGTTTGATAATCTGATACAAATAGGTTTTTATCCATACCTCCTAATGCGTATTGTACCAGTTCTTCATTTTGATTAGTGCATAGTAGGATACCGATCGGAGGGTTATCGTTTTCTTGTTTAACATGAGTCTTAAAATACTGAATATATGTATTGAGTTGGCCTGCGTGAGCATGATTAAATTCATCTACTTTTAATTCAATGATTACATGACATTTCAGTATTCGGTGGTAAAATACGAGATCAATAAAAAAGTACTCTCCACCTATGATTATTCTCTTTTGTTGAGCTTCATAGCAAAAGCCATGACCCAGCTCTAGGATGAAGCTTTTAAGATCGTTGATTAGTGCTTGTTCAAGTTTTGACTCCGAACCTAATATACCCTCTGGTAGATTGAGAAAGTCGAAAACATAGGGTGTCTTTATCAGTTCATCCGGCGTCATTATGTTGTCAGTAGTACTTAACTGAGCTACAAGTAATTTTGGGTTTTTGGAAGCAGCACTTCGTTCAAAGCTTAAACTGCTTATTTGGCGTTTAAGCTCTCTGACAGACCATACTCCCTTAATACATTCAATCTCATAGTAGGCTCTCTTTAGTGGTTGTTTTACCTTAATTAGTTCTACTAGATGTGAGAAAGATAAATTCGAGAGTAATGTATCTGGCGAAAGCTGATAAGGCTCTAGCTTTAGTTGTGTAATATTTGATACTTGTTCTTTCGGAAATATAAAAGCTTTTTTGTTTTTATCTATACTATGGACTAAAGAGGCATACAGTGCCTGCCTAATTGTAGTGTTTTTAAAAAAGGCAGACAGTGTCTGCCCAATTATTGGATAGGCTTGATAGAACTGCCTGAAAAGTTTTAAATTTCTAAATGATAACCCTTTTTCGTTTAATTGCTTTGAAAGTGTTTGTAACATTTCCTTGCCATAGCTAGCTCTATTGTTACCGTTTTGCTCAAACTCTACAATATAAAAACCAATCAACCAATTTCTTAAAGTAAGGTGTTGATCAATTGTATGCGCAATTTTTGTTTTAAAATAGCTGTCGGCTAATTGTATTTGCGATACTAGAGTTGTATAGTTTATTTCACCGTTTTTCATATTTGCTCATTTAATTGTAAGTTAAGCGCTGTTCTTTTTATCAAAAAGTTAAACACCTAAGATACAAAATAACGTAGGATGTTCACCAATATAACCCTTCCACTACCTACTTCTACTTCTTAATCTTAGGATGCTCATCGACATACCTAGGGTCATCGATAAAAGCCTCTCTACGAATAGCCAGCACCTCTATAGTACAAAAGTCAAACTCCTCGGTCACTTTTCCTTTTATGAGGTAGATGCCTTTACCAGTGAAAGGGTACTTCTTGGCTATGGGGGGGAAGTGGACCGTATCTATAAAGTGTCCATCCTGATCTAAGAATGTACCGAAGTACATGTGATCTTTTTTCTTGGTTTTGGTGTTTTTGACGGAGATCAGGTAGCCCATCGTATAGATGATCTTGTTGATGTTTTTGCTGAGATCTTTACTCTTGATCATCGTAGGATATTGCTTACGCAATAGTGTGAAAGGACTCTGCAGCGGAAACCCTAATAACTCGATTTCATCAAAGGTGTCTTCATGTTTATCTTGTTTGAGTTGTGGTAGGTCATACGACTTAGGCTTTACTTGAAATAACTCTGGCAGGGCTTCTTTTTTAGGAGCTTTATTGAGCAGGAAGTGAGCATTCCACAGTAGTTCTTTTTTGGATTTATTTGTAAACTTAAATGCATTTACTCGGATCAATAACACAGTCTGATCTAGTGATAAACCTGCCCGATGTACACAATCGTATAAGTCGTCATATAGA
>CALLIG010000250.1 GCA_938009735.1 uncultured Flavobacteriaceae bacterium | reverse complement strand
TCGCCGTTACATTCTTCAAATAAATTATTAGCAACCATCGTATGACTTGGTGACATAGAGGTATAACTATCTCCTAATTGAATAGTTTCTCCACTCGGCCCACCTTTTACTGGTCTTGGCCCAAAATGATTGTTTATGATTTGGTGGTAATTATTAATGCTTTCAATACCTGAAATACTAACTCGCACCGTTGGTCCTCTATTCGTTTTTCCTGCTATATAAGAATTGCTCAACTCATTATGTCGCCCCCAAAACTGCACCCATAAATCGCTATCATCTCGTTTAGGCTTATTAAAATCTTCTATTACACAATTGGTAACCTTGCAATTATTTGATATTTCATCTGGTCCATCTTTTTGGCCTATTTTAAAATCTATAACTGCATTAGACGGTGAGAATCCATTTTTAAAATGTAGCCCCTCTACCACTAAATATTCACCTCCAAATTTTAAATATGATTCTCCTTCTATGGTAACTTTACCAGCAGTTTCTGCTTTGAGCGTAATAGGATTGTCTTCTGTTCCTTTTCCTCGAAATTTTATTTGAACATCTTTCCAGACTCCGTTTGCTAAAACAATATTATCTCCCGCTTTAGCACTATCTATAGCTGTAATTAACTCATCAGGATTATTCACCTTGACAACATTCAAATTTAAATTTGATTTTTCACCACAAGCCACAATTAAAAAAAGTACCGAGAGAATTAGTAATGATTTCTTCATTTTTAAGAGATATATTCTTCGTTATTAATGGAATTCAATTTAAAAATAGAATGTAAATTGGTTAACCAGTTTGGTTTACCAAAAATACATATATTTGTAAGACTCACAAGTTTTTGGCATTGATTCTGCCCTAGGAAGTTAAATAAATACTTGATTATGAAAGAAGGTAAGCAAAAAATATCAAGAAGAAACTTTACTAAACTTTCTGCTGCTGCAGTTGGGAGCATTCCTTTAATGAGCTTTAATCCAACGTTGTTAGCTCCCATTCCAAAACCTAAAGAGGACCTTGAGATAAGTTTATTCTCAAAACATTTGCAATTTCTTGATTATAATGAGATGGCGGCAGCTACAGCCGAAATGGGGTTCAAAGGTTTAGATTTAACCGTTAGACCAAAAGGGCATGTGATACCCGAAATGGTTGCTACTGATTTGCCTAAGGCTATTACCGCCATGAAAAAATATGGTATTAATCCTAAAATGATGACCACTAATGTTTGGGATGCTACTCAACAAGAACAAAAGGCGGTATTGGAAACTGCCAGTAGTTTAGGAGTTACACATTACCGCACAGGCTGGCTAAAATATCCAGAAGATAAAACGATAACTGAAAGCCAAATAACATTTGGTCAACAGGCTGCAGCATTAGAGTTAGTCAATAAGAGTTTAGGCTTAATTGGCTGTTATCAAAACCATGCTGGTAAGCATGTGGGAGCACCAATATGGGATTTACCAGCAATTCTATCGGCAACAAATAATGAAAACATGGGATGTCAATACGATATCAGACATGCAGTTGTTGAAGGAGGAAATAGCTGGGAACTCGGTCTGAGACAAATTAAACCTTATATAAAATCTATAGTAATTAAAGATTTCAAATGGGGACAGGTAGATGGAAAATGGAAACCGATAAACACTCCTCTTGGTGAAGGCATGGTAGATTTCAATAGATACTTTTCGTTATTAAAAAAGTATAAAATCAATGTTCCTATTTCGTTACACTTGGAATATGATCTAGGTGGAGCAGAGCATGGTGCAGCAAAATTGACTATTGATAAAAAGGAGGTCTTTTCAAAAATGAAAAAAGATTTAAATTTTCTAAAAGAAACTTGGCAACAAGCGGAGTAATTTTAATCAAAAGGTAAGAACATTATGATACCGACACATCAATCGACTATAGAGAAATTAAAGAAGGTAAGCACAGCAACAATAGCTACTTGTCTTTTCAAAAAAGGCCTTAAAAACCAATTCATTCAAAATGTTAATCCACTAAAATTGGGCAAACCTATAATGATTGGAAAAGCCTATACCCTGCGCTATATTCCTGCTCGTGAAGATTTAAATCCTATTACAGTTTTTAAAGACCCCAAGCATTTGCAACGAGTTGCTGTTGAAGAATGTCCAGAAGGGGCAGTATTGGTTATCGATAGTAGAAAAGATGCCAGAGCGGCTTCTGCAGGTTCAATTTTAGCAACAAGATTAATGGTAAGAGGAGTTGCAGGTATTGTCACCGACGGTGGTTTTCGCGATTCTTCTGAGATTGCTGAATTAGAAATGCCATCGTATCACAATAGACCCTCTGCTCCTACCAACTTAACTTTACACCAAGCCATCGCTATTAATGAGCCCATTGCTTGTGGTGATGTTGCTGTTTTTCCTGGAGATATGCTTGTTGGTGATGATGATGGAATTATGGTTATTCCTGCCAACATAGTCAACGAGGTAGCAGATGAATGCCTTCAAATGACTTTGTTTGAAGAGTTTGTAATGGAGAAAGTTCAAAATGGCCATACTATAATTGGCTTATATCC
>CALLIG010000249.1 GCA_938009735.1 uncultured Flavobacteriaceae bacterium | reverse complement strand
GTACGTTGCACACTCCCACTAGTAGATAGAGATTTTACCTGATTTTGCACCATAGTATACGCTTGTTTTTTGGTAAAAGTATCTTCAGTAGTCCAGCCAGCAAGTGCCTTAGAAACAGCTTCATTGTTTAATCCGCTTGTATGGTGTATCAATTTCTCGATACTGATGGAATGGGAAAAAGGAATCAAATCAGGCATATATTTTCGAATATCATCCTGTAATGAAAGCTGGCCCCTTTCCTCTAACAATAAAAGGGCATAAACGGTAAACTCTTTGGCTATATCTCCGATAGGAAACTTGGTTTGCGTATTAATCGGAATCTTATGTTCCATATTAGCCAAGCCATACCCTTTGGTAAATAATATGTTACCATCGCTAACTACACCTACGGCTATACCTGGCTTATCTGAAGTATCCCATTTAGAAAAAATAGAGTCCATCTGGGTAGATGTTATTTGACGTTTTTGCACTTCCTGCGCAAAACTTACTATATATGTGAAGAATAAAAATAATGTTACTACTTTTTTCATTTCCTTTTAGTTTATGTATTGTTTATAATTGTTCTAATGTTTCTACAACTTTTTTTGCTACCGAGGCCGCAGCAGATGGGTCTTGTCCGGTTATTAATCTTCCGTCAGTAATCATAAAATCATCCCATCCTTCTGATGAGAATTGAAAATCACCGCCTCTCTCTATAATTTTTTGTTGAATAGAAAACGGGAAGGTTTTATAGTAATCAGCTTCCATATTTTCAAAAGCATCAGGAAAGCCATTTACTTTTTTTCCTGCAACTAGGTAGCTGCCATCTTTAAATTGTAGATTAACAATGCCCGCAGTACCATGGCATATACTGGAAACAATACCACCTTGATTTTCGTAAATCTGCATCGCAATATCTTGTATGGCCTTGTTATCAGCTACACCAAACATAGCTGCTCCACCCCCACCATAATAGACAGCTTTATAATCAATTGCTTTTATAACGTTTGGTTTTTGGGTAGACTCTAGATCATCCATAAAATCATTGTTGTATATATATCGCTTCTGTATTGAATCTGAGGTATTTATATAACCGATGGGAATTGCCCCTCCTTCTGGACTCACAAAGTCTATATCATACCCTGCATTTTCGAACACATCGTAGGCATGAACTATTTCCGAAAAATGATTGGAAGTATTCCGATCTGAATCACCATAAAAATGTGCGTTGGATACAATGAATAGAATCCGTTCAGGAGTCTTTTCGTGTTCAGTTGCAATACTTGAGTTGTTGGTATTTTCTACGCAACTAAATATTAACGAGGTACATAATAAAAGGGTATAAATAGTCTTTTTCATTGATTTTGATTTGATGAATAAACTCATTAATTGAATCTTCTACCAAACTATTCTAAATCAATAAACAAATGTAAAATTTGAACTGTTAAGGCCTACAGATTTATAATTCCGTAGAAAATAAGGCCTATTCTAAGGACTTTTTAAACTGTGCAGGTGTCATGCCTTTATGTTTTTTAAAGGCGGTATAAAAAGAAGTATTTGATTTAAAGCCACATTCATTTCCAATACCTTCGATTGTTAAAACTTTATTAGATTGTAGCATTTCCATAGCGGACTCAACGCGATATCCGTTTATGAAGTTTGAAAAGCTTTGGCCTACAGTATCATTGAGATATTGAGATAATGTATGTTTTTTTGTCTGGAGTCGCTTAGCCACATCTAAAAGCTTCAAATCAGCATCGAGATGTAACTTCTCCTCTACAAACAGCTTAGGTAAGCTATCAGCAATTGATAGTGCTTCAACATCACTTATCGTTTTATTTTGATATTTAACTGTTGGTGAAAGAAAAGACAAACTATGCTGTCGTCTTCTAAAGAACCAAATCATTAAACTAATATAAAGTGTAAACGAAAAAGATAAAGCACCTACTATATACGATGTATATCTGACCGTATTATAAGCTAGCCAAACGAGAAAACAACCAACAACAATATTAATAATCCAGTAATCAAGCGTACTCGGTTTTTCCGTCTTAGAAAACAATTTCGCAAATGAAAATCGAACTTGATAAATTGCTGCAATAAGATATGTGGTCCATAGAAACAGCAGCATATATCCAAAAACCCCATCATATCCTCGTTGCCATAAATACCAATGTTCATTGTATGGGTAAAGTATACCAGTAATAATCATAAATATTATAATAGGAATAATATGAATGAGCCATCTCCATTTTCCTATGCTTTCAGGTTTTGTCGCTATTCTAGTGTATAAATAAAGGAAAGGCCCAATAAGGAAACAGGCAGTTAGACCTATTTGAATAAATAAAGAAGAGGTATCAGGATAAAAGTGTAGAAATACAGATTTGGTAACTCGAACACTTATAACAAACAACAAGGCAGCTAAAAAATAGGTAGCTCTATTTCTATTTTTAATGATAAAAGCGAAGTACAAACTCAGAAAAAGACCATTAAAGGCTCCAAGGGCGCTAAAAAAAAATAATAATTGATCTTCGAATTCCAATTGATGAGTTTAGAGCATTAAAGATATAAAAGTTGTGGGATTATTCTATAAATTTAAGTTTAGGTTATTTTTAGTTCGGAAATATTAGTTTCGTTGCAATAGGAGAATCCTTATATTTAGGTACTTAAAAAGTAACTAACGTAAAAACCATCCTATGGGCTCGAGAAGAAAATTTTTAGAGAAAGTATCCTTAACTACTGTCGGACTACCGCTTTTATCTACTCCATTAAATTTATTTGCCACTTCTTGTGAACCTTATGAAGGACCAATATTGAAGGTAGCCATAATGGGCTTGGGTAGTTACGGAACTAGAGTGGCAGAGGCTATGCAGACTTGTACGCGAGCTAAGTTAGTTGGTGTGATTAGTGGTACCCCTTCAAAAATTGAAAAGTGGAAAGAAAAGTATAACATTCCAGAAAAAAACTGCTACAACTACGAAAATTACGATGCTATAAAGGACAATCCTGATATTGATGCGGTATACATTATTACGCCTAACGGATTGCACAAAGAGCAAACACTTAAGGTAGCGAAAACAGGAAAACATGTCATCTGCGAAAAGCCCATGGGTATTAATGCTGCTGAAGGTCAAGCGATGGTTGATGGATGTAAAGCAGCAAATGTAAAGCTGCTTATTGGCTACCGAATGCATTTTGAACCTAAAACCATGGCTGCTATTAAAATGAGGCAAGATGGTGAATTCGGACAGCCTAAATTTTTTCAAGGGCAATCAGGATTTACGATTGGAGACCCTACTCAATGGCGTCTAAATAAAGAATTATCTGGCGGAGGTGCCATGATGGATATTGGAATATATTCTATTAACGGTGCTCGTTACATGTTGGGAGAAGACCCTATTTGGATAACTGCTCAAGAAACAAAAACGGATCCTGTTAAATTTAAAGAAGGTATTGATGAGACAATTCAATTTCAAATGGGCTTTCCGAGTGGCGCTGTTGCGAATTGTCTTTCTACTTATGCCATGAATAATTTAGACCGTTTTTATATGACAGGTTCTGACGGATTTGTTGAAATGCAACCGTCCACAGGTTATGGTCCTATTGAAGGCCGCACGCATAAAGGGCCACTACCCCAACCCCATGTAACACATCAAACTTTACAGATGGATGGTATGGCAGCACTAATTTATGATGGTGTTCAGCCTATAGTGCCAGTAGATGGCGAAGAAGGTGTCAAGGATATGAAAATAATCGATGCTATCTTTTTAGCAGCAAAGACTGGTAAAAAGGTAGAATTATAAATAGTATAAGTATTTTGGTTCTATCGGATACTTAGTATTCCAATAGTTCAATTTTGCGAAAATCTATAGGGTGGCTGTTTGACTGTAAAGAAACATAGCCGCCCGTTACTTTTGTGTCACCATCAATCATAAGCATTTTGGCAATTTCCTTTTCAGGATTATAAGTAGGATTCGAATAGCTTAAAATTTCTTCTCCATTGACGTAATGCGTGATTATTCCATCTTTGATATCTATTTCCGCCGTTACCCATTGATCACCATGAAAGGTCTTGAGCACTTCTGCAGGAATACATGTAGTCGTATTCTTTTCTCCTTTATATTCAATAAACATACTATTTGTACACGCAGCGCCTAAAGGGCGATCATCGGTTCCATTCCCTCCATGAAAATTATATTCCAAACAGGCAGGAAATGCTTGATCTAGTTTTTGGCTGCTTGGTGGTTGACCATGAAATTGAATACCACTATCGCGATAACCCCATTCAGGAGCACCAGGAGCCGTTTCGCCTACAAAACGATATTCCACCTTCAATCGGTAATCTTTTAGTTCTCTATTATAATAAACAGTGCCAAAGCGATCATTTAACTCGGGACCATAACCATCATATCGAATTTTTAATAGTCCGTCTTCCACTCGCATGGTATTCCCAAAATTTTCGCCTAAGGGATATCCTTTTATTTTAATTGTCCAACCGGTTAAGTCTTTTCCATTAAAAATAGAAACCCATTCCTTTTCTGATGTACAAGATGAAAAGCTTGAACTGCATAGAATGATTAGAACTATTAAGATCGATCGGATATTAAAACTTTTCTTTTTATCAGTCATAGTAATGTTTCGATTGAAGTTAAATGTATAAAATAATAATGGAAATGAGATTACTTTTTATAAGGTGCATAAAGATTTGAAAAGAAGTTTGAAGCATTACTATGTATGACTTACACTTATGATTGTATAAATCACAAATACTTAATAAAAGAAACAATATTTAAAAAATAACCTTCTATTTATTAGGTTTTCTGATAAAAAACCATATATTATATATAAGTAATCCTAAAAACTATATAAATATATATGAGGCAATTAAAGATCACCAAACAAATCACAAACAGAGACACTAAATCATTAGAAAAGTACTTCCAAGAAATATCAAAAATTGAAATGATTACAGTACAAGAGGAAGTAGAATTGACCAGAAGAATACGTGAAGGAGATCAAAGGGCCCTTAATAAATTAGTAAATGCCAATTTACGTTTTGTGGTTTCTGTCGCAAAACAGTATCAAGGCAGCGGTTTACGTCTATCCGATTTAATCAATGAAGGAAATGTTGGTTTAGTAAAAGCGGCTAAACGTTTTGATGAAACTCGAGGTTTTAAGTTTATCTCTTATGCTGTATGGTGGATTCGTCAAGCCATCTTACAAGCCATGTCTGAACAATCAAGAATGGTTCGCTTACCATTAAATAAAATAGGAGAAATAAGTAAAATTAAAAAGGTTTATTCTTACCTAGAACAAAGCCATGAACGTCCACCAAGTGCCATTGAAATTGGCAGAGAGCTTGATATGAGTGCCAAACAAGTTAAGCTTGCAATGAAGAATTCAGGAAAGCATTTGTCTATGGATGCACCTTTTCAGGAAGGAGAATCTTCGAATTTATACCATGTGGTAGCTTCAAAAGATGCCAACCGGCCTGATGCTAAAATGATGCAAGATTCTCTTAATACAGATGTTAATCAAGCATTAAGAAGCCTTCCTGAAAGAGAGAGAGAAATTATTCGCCTTTATTATGGACTTGGTGAACGCGCACCTAAGAGTCTTAGTGAAATTGCAGAGCTTTTTGATCTTACCAGAGAACGTGTTCGACAAATAAGAGAGAAAGCAATTCGTATGCTTCGTAATAAATCACAGAATCAAATCTTAAAAACTTATTTGTAAAAGCATATAAGTAACAGTATTAAAAAAACCGACTTTTTATAGTCGGTTTTTTTAGTTTAGAGCATAGATGATGTTAGTTTAAAAACAAATCTCCTACCCTGTTTTCGGTGATTCGATTTAAACGGTTTAAAGTGTAAAACACTTCTTTTGATTATATGAAATTTGTATCATAAATGCTCTAATTAGCAATCCTATATCGGTAATCACTAATGAATGGCCGATAGATCTAGACTTGATCACTTGTGATAACAATAATCTTGGTTCATAAAGGTTTATGATAACAGTCAGATACCTTGGACTTCAAAAGATTAACCAATGAAAACTAAACTATTAACTATCCTAGGATTGCTTTTCTTTATGTCATGTACAACTGAAGAAGAAATAAATACCAATGTCACTAGTGTGTTACTTTCTAATAATAGGCTCATAGAAGTTTTGAAAACTGAAAAAGTAGCGACTAGTACTGGTATATTCACGCATTCAAATTATGGTACTACTTACAGCTTTAAGTATGAGTTTACAGTTGATGAAAATGATATTGTTTGGAGAAATAAAGGAAGTGCAATACCCAAAAAGATCATTTTTTGTAATGATACCACCTATGTGAAATATCTGCAAAAAAAGAGTATTGCTTACGAGAAAGTAGTAAGCGATACAATTTCCAGAACAATGTACAGAGATACTATAGTCGAGAAGCATGAAGCATTTATTGACAAGCGTTACTTCTTTAAGTTATTTGGAGATACTTTTTGGACAACCATTGAAGAAGGCAAATATGAAGCTAGAAAAACGCAATGCCCTCAATATGATATTCCGAATGATAACGATTATGAGCTTATTTATAATAAGGCTAGTAATAACAATGAATTATAGAATGCCAACCTCAAAATTTTGATCATATTTTAAAATATTTATTTCGGGTACTAAATCGACTTTATTTTTATACAGTTGAGCTATTCAGTTTCTAGTGGTATCTTTGCGATATTCATTATTATAGTATGTTAATCGCTTATTTTCTGAACTCCTATGCCTTTTAAAAAGTTACACGCAGACATACAAGATTCGCTTGAGCGTTTTGAAATTCAAACCCCTACTCCATTTCAGAGTAAAAGCATACCAGTAATAAAAAGCGGAGCTAATGTATATTGTATAGCGCCAAAAGATAGCGGTAAAACCACCACGATTATACTTACTACTTTACAAAAATTAAAGTGTAAGGAAGATGGGCATTCCCCGAGAGCTGTTGTACTCGTAGAAAACAAAGAAAGAGCGTTAGAATTATATGCTGCCTTTATGACCTATACCAAGTACAATTCGTTACGTGTTTACGTAGGTTATGAGCAATTGCATATTGATGTACAAAAATCAGAAATTTTTGAAGGCATTGATATTCTTATTACCACACCCAAGTCAATGAATAAGTTATTTTTATTAAATGGTGTAAGCACTTCTCAAATAAAGATACTAAGTATTGATGATGCCGAATTTTTAATTCAAAAATCAGATTATGATGCTATAATGTCTATAACGCAAAGTATTATAAAGTGTCAATATGTGCTTTACTCTGAAAAGTCACATCCGAAATTAAAACGGTTTGAAGACTATTTTATGGAACACTCTAAAATAGTTTCGTTGTAAGGATTATTAACATGAGTTTTATCTTACTATTATGATTTAGTCTTAAAACATTTGATGATATTACTAGTGCATCATCTTCCAAGATTACTTTTGTTTGATATCTACTTTTTAAAATCTATAGTGAATAATTATATTTGTAAGCACAAACTTTAGGATACGAAAATTTGAAACAGATAAAAACATACTTAGATCAGATAGCAACGATATCTAATTCAGATTGGGATTTTTTTATTTCAAAATTACAGCGTCGCATTGTTCCTAAAAAAGCAATTTTTTTAAAGATTAATGAAATAGAGAATCATATCTCTTTTATTGAATCAGGTGTTGTGCGATTGTTTATTCCGAAAGAAGACCCGGAAAAAGAAATCACTTTTGGCTTTAGTTTTAAAGATCAGTTTATAAGTGCATATGATTCATTTTTGACACAACAACCCTCTGCATATCAATTACAAGCCCTAACTGAAACAAGTATTTTAAGTATTACCTATTCAGATCTACAAGCAGTATATAACAAAACACAAATCGGAAACCTTATCGGAAGGTTAACCTCTGAACGCCTATTTTTGTTAAAGTCTAAGCGCGAACAAGACTTATTGAATCTTACAGCGCAAGAACGTTATACTAAACTGTTTAAAGAACGCCCTGAACTTTTAAAGGTGATTCCATTAAAATTTATTAGTTCATATATTGGTGTTACTGCACAAGCTTTAAGCCGAATACGGAAACGATTGTAGATACATTAATTGATTTGGGTTCATTGTTTGGACTGAAACATCAAATTACCTTTACAAAAAAAAGGATATGATTATCATAATTTTTGTTTTGGTTCTTTGGTATGGAGGCTTATTTTTTCAATCTTTCTTTCTACACCGTTATGCAGCACATCAAGTATTTACAATGTCAAAAACTGTAGAACGTATAACTTTCGTTCTGACGTGGATTTTTCAAGGCTCAAGTTATCTAAGTGCTTATGGTTATGGAATCATGCACCGAATGCACCATGCCTATACAGACACAGATAAGGATCCACATTCACCATCTCACGATGCTAATTTGTTTGCCATGATGTGGAAAACAAAAACAATTTATCAAGATATCAACAAACAACGAATCGAAGTTGATCAGCGTTTTACCAAAGATGTTCCGCAATGGAAGGGGTTTGATAAATTTGCAAGTTCACGCTTATCTAGAGTACTTTGGATATCGCTTTATATCTTGTTTTTCGCATACTTTACAACAGCACTTTGGCAATGGGCTTTATTACCCATAACCTTTTTAATGGCGCCCATTCATGGAGTTATTATCAATTGGTTCGGCCATATTTATGGCTATGCAAATTTCAAAATGAAAAACACCAGTAAAAACCTATTTCGTTTCGACTTCTTAATGATGGGTGAAGGGTACCATAATAATCACCATAAACATTCTAGTAGCCCTAATTTTGGGTATAAATGGTATGAAATTGACATCACCTATTTGATAATTAAGGTATTGGACGCCTTAGGTTTTATTCGATTGAAACCCATATCGTTGAGAGATAAATAACCATAAGTAACAATTATGAACATAAAGTATATTTTAGGTTCTATCATTACAATTCCGCTTTTACCATTAATGTATTTGCAGGGAAGGAAAATAAAGGCGACTGTCCCTAAATTACCAGAGGCGCAAGGAGTCAATGGTTTCAGTTCGGTTTTTTCTAAAAAAACAATACGAATGATAACTATTGGTGAAAGTACTATTGCCGGTGTAGGCGTTCGTACCCACCAAGAAGGTTTTACTGGTGCTTTAGCAAATGAATTGGCTACTAAACTTAAAACAAATATAGATTGGAAAGTCTATGCGAAAAGTGGTTATACCGCAAAAAGAATAAAGGAAAAGATTCTACATCTAATTACCGAGAAGTCTATAGACTTTGTTGTGATTGGTCTAGGTGGTAATGATGCTTTTGAGTTAAATACTCCTCGAAAATGGAGTAAAGACGTTCGTGAACTTATTAAAAGTCTAAGATTAAAGTTTAAAGAAGTTCCTATTGTATTTATAAATATGCCTCCGATCAAAGAGTTTCCTGCATTTACTTCTCTTATAAAATTTACAATAGGAAATCTAGTTGCAATTCTAGGTAAGGAACTGGAAACAATAGTTAAAGATTTTGAGCACGTGTATTATTACACTCGAAATGTAAGTTGCGTAGATCTTATTGAAAGGTTTAATCTTAACATACAGCCAGAGGATTGTTTTAGTGATGGAGTTCATCCATCAAAGACGACCTATCAAATTTGGGCAAAAGATGTTTCAAATTTTATTACACAATCAGAAGAAATTAAAAATGACTTAAAACATGGTATTTAAACTACATGTTTTTACTGTTACTGATAGGTGTAATTTTATCTGTGGTAATTATTAAATTGAATATTGTGCACTAGGATTCATTCACAAAATAGTCACTCTAACCTTTTTCTTTTTCAATCGTGTATTATTTAGTTTCTCAACCAAATCTTTGGCTATTGAAATAGGAACAGAAACAAATGCACAATCTTGTTTTAATTCAATAACACCCAGCTGATCTTTATTGATCCCACCTTGTTTAAAGAACAAACCGGCAATATCACCTTTAGAAATTTTATCTTTTCTACCGCCTGAAATAAATAAGGTTTCCCAAAATGGGGGTATATAGGTTGCTTTTTCAGAAATATTTAATGGAGCAGTTTTTTTTATGAAACCAGGTAAAAGTTCCTTTTCCCATTGTAAAACATAAGCGGTTCCTTTTGCGTTTACACGTGCAGTTCGTCCATTACGGTGTGTAAACTCTTCAAAAGCCCTAGGGAGCTCATAATGAATGATATATTTCATTTCGGGAATATCGATTCCTCTTGCTGCTAAATCAGTAGCGATGAGCACTTGACAGGTGCCATTTCTGAATTTAATTAAGGAACGTTCTCGATCTCTTTGATCCATTCCTCCTGAAAAGCAGGCATAATTAACACGTTTTTTATCTAGAAAATCTTGAACCAATTCAATACTGTCTTTGAAATTACAAAAGATAATTCCGGGTTCATTACCAATATGACGGAGTAATTCAAATAATGTATTTAGTTTATCTTTCTCTTTGGTAATTACCGTTCTAACAGCAAGATTAGAGACTTTTTTGTCTTTTAAATAATTGATAATTGTAGGCTGGTCTAAGCGAACAAAACTTGGAATTGCAACACCTTTTGTTGCCGATGTTAGAATACGTTTATTCAAATTTGGCAATTCATTAATAATCGCTCTCATTTCGGTCTCAAAACCAGTTTCTAAAGACTTATCAAATTCATCTAGTACAACTGTTTTAATGCTGTCTTTCGAAAAACGTTCAGCACTAAAATGATCTAAAATTCTTCCTGGTGTTCCAATTAAAATTGCTGGAGTATGCTTTAGTTCGATCTTATCTTTAGAAATTGGTCTTCCGCCATAAACCGCATTTACTTTAAATCCAGATCCCATATTTCGAGCTACCTGCTCTATTTGAATAGCCAACTCCCGTGAAGGAACTAGAATTACTGCCTGAACGTCAGTACTCTCAGGATTTAATGCATTAACAAGCGGTAACAGAAAAGCTAAAGTTTTGCCAGTACCCGTTGGAGAAAGTAGAACAGTATTGGTTGTTTTTTCAATTACTGCAATAGCTTCTTCTTGCATTGGGTTCAATGCAGCTATATTTAATTTATTTAATATTTCTTGTTGTGTTCGAATGCTATTAGCCATAGAGATTACTTAATATTTTGTTTCACATGATCGGCTAGCACTTTCTCTATCAACTCTTCTTTAGTCAAATGATGAAATATCGTTTTTATTTGCTCTTTAGTCTCTGGTGAAACCGTACGATCAGGTTTGGTTTTGAATATTTTTTTAGACCATAAAACCAAATTGGTTTCTTCCCTGGTTTCTGCATTTTGTTTTTGGAATTCACTAAAAGTAATACCGAGTTCTTTTTCGAATTCAGGAATATCATTAAGTTCCTCCTTTTGAATAATACTTAAAGAGAGTCCCTTTGCTCCTGCCCTAGCCGTTCGACCACTTCGATGTACATAAGCCTCGTATGTATCAGGCAGATGATAATTAACAACGAATGCGGTTTCTTTTACATCAATACCTCGGGCAGCTAAATCAGTAGCTACCAGTATATCTATATGCCCTTCTCTAAACTGACCCATGATTCTATCTCGAATACCTTGCGATAAGCTACCATGAATAGCACCTGATGAGAATTTATTGATGGCTAATTTCTTAGCAAGTTTATTAACTGCTGCCTTTGTTTTACAGAAAATTATACCCCGTGCTCCTTCTTTTGCATTTAAAAAGTGAAGTAATACTTCAAGTTTCTCAATAGGTTCAACTATAACATATTGATGATCAATACCTTTATGACCCATCTGTGCCATATCAGCTTCAATATGAACTACATGCTTTGACATATAATTCTGTACCAATTGTTTCACAGTACCTGGCATTGTGGCTGTAAACAATAAGGTCCTTCTCGATTTAGGAATCTCTTCAGCAATAACATCTAAATCCTTTTTTAGTGCGCTGACCATTTCATCAGCTTCATCTAAAATCAAATACTTTATGTTTTTGATGTTAACCGCTTTTCTCTGGACTAAATCTATCAATCGCCCTGGAGTAGCCACAACAATTTGTGTTGCTTCTTTTAAGCGTTCGATTTGTGGTTTTATAGGAATACCTCCGCAAACGGAAGCAATGGAAATATCAGGGTTATGTGTTGCAAATGAAACTAAGTTTACATAAATCTGTTGA
This sequence comes from uncultured Flavobacteriaceae bacterium, assembly GCA_938009735.1. GTDB lineage: Bacteria > Bacteroidota > Bacteroidia > Flavobacteriales > Flavobacteriaceae > Maribacter_C. The sequence continues at coordinate 7,786 of CALLIG010000249.1, read as the reverse complement.
CCTAACTCTCTCGTAGGAGCTAGTATTAATGCTTGTACATCTTTGTTTTCTGTATCAATCAACTGCAGTAAAGGCAATCCGAAAGCAGCGGTTTTACCAGTTCCAGTTTTTGCCAAAGCGACCAGATCTTCCTTTTTCTTCAATAGAATTGGAATCGTTTTCTTTTGAATATCGGTAGGAACAGAAATAGTTAAGTCGGCTAGACTTTTTAATAGCTGTTCGTTAATTCCTAAATCGGAAAACTGTTTTGACATAAAATAAATTTAAGCAAAGATAAGTACACGAGTTCTGAGAATCGTGTAAACGAGAATGAGTTTCCTTTTAAAAAGGATTATTAACTTATATTCTAAGTTAGTAATAAACCAAAAAGCAACACCTTAAGCCTCTTGTAGCGTACGTTTTGATTTTCTATATGTATGATTAGGGTAGATAGTTCGTTTAGCAAAACGATTCAATTTATTTGAATTAATCATTTTCTGATAGATAGGTTTTGTTACTCCGAAATACTCGTAAGTAGTACCGTCTAAAAAAGTGATTTCTAAGAGCAAACCTTTGTGAAAGTAATCTGCGATTCCAGAATTTGTAATGGTCTCGGTATACGCTTCTAGATTTGCGGCTTTGGTCTCAGGTGCAATACTTACCAAAAAATGATAGCCATCAATAATAGCACGGCTTTGAACTTCAGCCTCTGCTTGTTTTGGGTCTCCATCTTGAAATTTATCAGGATGCCATTCTTTGACTAAGTTTCTGTAACTTTTTTTTAGTGTTTTAAGATCAATCTCTTTTTCTACACCAAATAACTTCTTGTATTGACTAATACGTTTCATAGACCTATTTTTAACAAGGCGCGAAATTACATCTTTATTCTCAACCACTTAGCGTAATTCAGCCTTTTTTAATTAATTAAAAAAGATCAACGATTCTGCTTACTTAATAATTTCTAGTTTATAGCCAATACCATGAACATTGGTAATTTTAATGGAGGCATCACTCTCTAGCTTTTTTCTTAGTTTAGAGATATAGGTATCTAAACTTCTACCCACAATAACACCGTGATCTTCCCAAACCTTTTTAGTTAATTCATCTCTTTTAACCACCTTATTTTGATTGGTAACAAAAATGGCTAATAATTCCCCTTCTTTTTTTGATAGACTTATTTCTAAGGCTTCTTTAATTAATTTGTTTTGTTCAGGGTAAAAGCGAAAACTACCTAATGCAGAAAATTTATCATTGCCGTACATCTGCACTTCTGAACTATTTTTAAAATATAGATATACTTCAATACAAACGAATACCATTAGGAATAAGAATAAATACCAATAGATATTTGTATTAGATTGGGCATGTTTTAAGTTAATGAATCGTATACTAATGTTATAACAACCTCTGGGTAATAAACGTCCACCACAAGGAATTAGGGTTATTTCTTTACCTACATTCATTTCATAACTATATGCGACTTCTTTATCAACACACCTAATAACCGCTGTTCTATAATTTTCTGGCAATTTCAATTGCTGAAAACTGTCATCTATAAAGGTTACTAAACTAGCTGGATTAAATGTAAGCTCATTCTCAAATGCAATTTGATAGATTGAAGTCTCTAATTCAATAACAGGTAAGACGAGTGAAGTTGAGTCTTGTTGCGCTAACAGCAATTGATTACCAACTACACGAAGTGCTACCTTTACCTTTTCAGAGAATTGTTCTTGTTTATTGTCTGTCTTTTTATAGAACAAGGCAATAACAAACAGCAACACTAATACTCCGTACAAATAATATCTTCTCCTCATAAAGCATGTAAATAACATACAATTTCTTGATATTTTACAACTGTTTACACTTCTTTTACATTCTTTTGACACTTTTATCATTTACCTGCTATAGTTTTATCTCGTCTTAAAAATGAATAATCATAGTTAACTCATTTTAAGGCCTAATAGAAATCTTAAAACAAACAATCATGAAAAGAATTTTTGCATCAATTTTACTCGTAACAACTATAAACTGTAAATCAGATAAACCGTCATCCTTAATTACTTCGACAATCGAAGAGCCTATAAAAATGGAATTAGCTATGCTGGAAAATACGATAGAAAATAGGGTTAGTGTTTTAGAACCTTATGAGTTAAAAGTACAAATGAATAAAGTTGAAAATGATATTTACGATTTGACGGTTTTAATAAATCTTAACGATGATGCACATTTTGTTTCTCCAAATTCTAAAAGAGATTTTAAAGGTAAATTCACCTTAGTTATTGATGAAAACAAGACTATAGCACTCATGTCTGATCTTATCGAATCACCTCTTTCTGTTGAAGAAATTGACCCACATCCTTTTGTAAATGGCACTATAAATTGGGTAAGAACTAATACAAACTACAGGCTACAATTACAACGAAAAGTTACAACTGATTTTATAGTCAAGGGTCTGATTCAGTTTACAATTGAGCCGCGATGTACTTTAGAAAAAATCCCTCTTATTATCACCTACAAATCAGGTAAAATGACTGTTCAGATTGACAACTGTTAATTGATTCGTTGCCAACTAAACATAATATGAATTAGAGAAGCGTTGTTTGATTTTTTTCAATCAGCGCTTATTTTTTCAACTATAAAAACGAAATATTATTTTAGCTAGTTATCGTTAAAATATTGATCAACCTTTAAAAGGTGTTCTTCTTTTTCATCGTCAGACAACCAGCTTGACTTAAAACTATTTTTTACCAATTTGGTAATTTGTTTTTTTGATAATTTTAGGGCCTTGGCAATAGCTATGTAATTAGCGTTCATGTAGCCACCAAAATAGGCCGGATCATCTGAATTCACAGTTACTAACAAATTATGGCTCATCATTTCAACTACAGGATGATCTTTCAAATTTTCAACAACTTTGAGTTCTAAATTTGATAATGGACAAAGTGTAAGCGGCAATTGTTCATTTGCTAGTCTTTTTACCAAATCAATATCTTCTAAGCAGCGATTTCCATGATCAATTCGGTTTACTTTTAGAAGGTCTAAAGCTTCCCAAATATATTCGGCAGGTCCCTCTTCCCCTGCATGTGCAACCACTAAAAAACCTTCTTCTCTAGATTTAGCGAAAACACGCTCAAACAGAGAAGGCGGGTTACCTAATTCTGAAGAATCTAAACCAACACCAGCAATCCATTCTTTATATGGTATGGCTTCTTCTAAAGTTTTGAAAGCGGAAGCTTCATCAAGATGTCTTAAAAATGACATGATCAATCTATAACTAATACCTAATTTTTCCTTTCCATCTTCTAAAGCACGTCGAATGCCGTTTATAACAATTTCAAATGAAATTCCTCTTTCTGTATGTGTTTGAGGGTCGAAAAAGATTTCGGTATGCACTAAATTTTCTTGATGCACTTTAGTAAGATAGGCCCAAGTGAGGTCATAAAAATCTTGCTCTTTGATAAGTACTGCTGCGCCTGCATAATAAATATCTAGAAACTCTTGAAGATTATTAAAACGATATGCTTTTTTTAATGCGGCTACACTCGGGTACTTAATTTTTATCCCGTTTCGATGTGCAATTTCAAACATAAGTTCTGGTTCGAAGGAACCTTCAATATGCATATGAAGTTCCGCTTTGGGTATGTCTTTTATAAAATCTTCAACTGAAGTATTGTTCATAGATTTCTATTAATGATTCTCTTTTTTGCAAATGAATATAGATAATTTAATATGGTGGTCTACTTTTTTATAAAAACCATACAATGTTGCCAAGGTAAATTATCCGTGTTGCTTTCTAAAGAAAACCCAGCGGCGTTCATTTCTTTTACGGCTTGTTTTTCGGTCATTTTATGCAGTAATTTTATAGGCACATTATCATCTTCTCCTCTATATTCTATAAGATAAAGTTTTCCGTTTTTTCTTAATGCTTTGTGCATAGAAGCTAGCATTTCTAGTGGAAAATTAAATTCATGATATACATCTACCATTAGAATTTTATCAACAGAATTAACTTTTAAGTTTACCGATTGTTCCCCGCCTTTTACAGTTTTTAGATTCAGAGTTCCAAGACTTTCTTTTTTGTTCTGAATCGCTTCCAGCATTTCATCTTGTATATCTACCGCATAAATTTGACCTTCATAAGCTAGCTTGACCATTTTGAATACATGATAACCTGAGCCAGCACCTATATCGGCGATAATATCGTTAGGCTGTATATCCATATTAGATAGTAAAGTAGTTGTATTTTCTTCTTTTTCTCGTTCAGGTCGTTCTAACCAGCGCATACCTTGAAATCCCATGACATGGGCAATTTCTCGACCCATATACCATTTTCCTATACCAGAAGGGTCACCTTCTTTGTATTCATAGTTATCTTCATAGTTATCTTCAGAGTTAGCTTCTTGCCCGAAAGATGAATTGCTCTGTACAATCATGAAAATTAGAAAGAATAGAAGAATTGCTTTTTGCATGATTAGAAGTAAAAATATTTAAAGTTAAGAACCTGTTATTACAAGCTACAACTATTTTTTCAACTGCTTATGAATGTTTGAATTTCTGCTAATGATTTTACAAAAACTATAATCTTTTTTTAACAATTTTAAATATTGTATTATTACTCCTCTTTGTGCAAATGAAAAATTATGCCACTCTTAGTCAGTACATTAAAACCACAATTTGTGTTTTTTGCCTTTTTGGTTTTCATTTTATATGCGCTCAAAATCAAATTTCTTTTCGTCAACTTTCGGTCAAAGATGGTCTGTCTCAGAATAGTGCAATCTCTATTGCTCAAGATAGTATTGGATATTTATGGATTGCCACTCAAGATGGACTCAATAAATATGACGGGCAAAGCTTTGAACAATTCCCATTTACATTTGAAGATGTTACAAGACCCAGCTATAGTAATTTAGGAAAGGTGTATGTAGATCGCGAAGGTGAAATATGGATTCTGCCAATTGACGGCATACCTTATAAATTTAATTCTAACACTAATAGTTTTGAGCCATTAGCAGGTGTTACTGGTGTGAGTGCATTACACCAAAGCCAAGACCTAACAATGTGGTTTGGCACTCATGATAAAGGGTTATTCATCTTACCAAAGTATGCAATAGCAGCTAAGAAAATTTTAGCGGATGTTGGTCTTGGTACGATATATATGATTTCTGAAGATTTGAATGGTAAAATGATAATAGCATCAAATAGATCACTTCTAAGAATTAATTCAGAAACCAGAAAAATCGAAAATATAGATGTAGAAACAGTTTCAGGTTCTGTAATTACTCAAAATTTTAGTGCTGTGGTTTATGACAATGAACAAAGACAATGGGTAGGAACATTTGGTGATGGTCTTTACTATAAACAGTTGAATGATAGTTCTTATCGGCGTATTTCTGATCTTGTATTAAACGATCCGTTACCCCTTGATCTAAATATTCTTGATTTACACATTGATCGTAAAAACAGGTTGTGGATTGCTACTTATGGTAGCGGACTTTATATGGTAAACTTTCAAGAAGAGAAAGTGAGTCATTTTGATATTGAACAGTATAATCCGAAAGCGATTCATTACAATGACATTTTATGTGTTTATGAAGATTATACAGGCACATTATGGTTCGGTACTGATGGTGGTGGTATTAGTTATTATGATGAATATTTAGAGAAATTTAACGCGATGACTAATTACCAGACACCAGAGAATATCAGTACTGATGTTGTTCGCGCGATAACTGTAGATAATCAAAATGGAATATGGATTGGCACCTCAGGTAAAGGCCTTACCCATTATGAACCAAATACAAATAGTTGGCAGTCTTTTAAAAGTGATGATGGAAGTTTAAATACAGTCCCGTCTAATCGAATAATGAGTTTATTAGTAGATGATGATAATGATTTATGGATTGGTACTCAAGGAAATGGCCTAACTATTCGCAATACTCTTGGAAATTTTACTAGTTACACTAATGATACTCCAATTAAACTTTCGGCAAATACAATTTGGGATGTTTTCAAAGATGAACATACGAAACAAACCTATTTAGCAACAAGGAATCAAGGACTCATAAAATTTGATAAAGATCAAGGAGAAATACTAAAATTCATTCACGATCCAAAAGATTCTAAATCTATTCCAGCGAACAATATAAGAGTCGTTGAACGAGCAGCAGATGGTAATTTATGGCTTGGTACTGAAGAAGCAGGAATAGTTTATTTTAATGAAAAAGAGCAGACCTTTACAACGTATAACTATCAAGAGGGTAAAAATTCGTTAAGTAATAACAACATTAAAAGCCTTTATTTTGATAAGGAAGAAATTCTTTGGATTGGTACAAACGGAGGAGGCTTAAATGCTTTGGATACTAGTACTAATATTTTTTATAATTATACAAGTGAAAACGGGCTGCCTAATGACGTCATTTATTCGATTTTGCCGGATAAGGATAATAATTTATGGTTAAGTTCTAATAGGGGTATTACTAAGTTTACACATCATAGATCATGGGATAAAGAACCTGAAGTTACCAACTATACTAATTATGATGGTCTTGCTACTGAGTTTAATACTGGAGCTTATCATATTGATAATTTTGGCACAATGTATTTTGGTGGTCTTGATGGTTTCTATTGGTTTAAGCCTGAAGATTTAAAGGAGAATCAGATATTACCTAAAACCACCATAACTGGCTTTGATGTTGCAAATGAGCCATATGCAATGATAGAAGACCTTAGTTTAAAACATGACCAAAACACATTAACTTTTACATTTTCTAGCCTGCAGTATTCGCTTCCAGGTAAAAATCAATACCAATATAAGCTCGAGAACTATGATTTAGATTGGGTAAATTCAGGTAATACCAATTTTGCGAGATATAGTTATCTTAAACCAGGGTTTTATGAGTTTCAAGTTAAATCAAGCAATTATGATGGAATTTGGAACGAAGAGACAGCAGTTTTTCCGTTTGCAATAGAACCGCCATGGTATTTAGCCAAATGGGTTAAATTATTATATATGTTCTTATTTCTTGGAATTGCCTATAGCATTTATAGCTATTTCAATTGGAAATGGAGTATGCAATTAAATTATAGGCTTAAGGAAGATGAAACAAAGAAACTTCAAGAACTAAATACTCTAAAATCAAAACTCTATACTGATATTTCTCATGAGTTTAGAACACCTCTAACGTTAATTTCAGGCCCTATAGATGCTAAATTAGATGAAGCTGGGTTGACCAATGCTGATATAAATAATTTTTCAATGATTCGTAGAAATACGAATAGAATGCTCAGTTTGGTAGATCAATTATTAGATCTTGCAAAAGTAGATGATGGAAAACTGCAATTAAAATTGACCCAAGGTGATCTGGGGCTGTTTCTAAGATCAATTACCGCATCATTTGAGTATGTAGCTCAGAATAGAAATATTGAATATTCGACTCAGATAGAACCCATGGGCTATGTGGTTTATGATGATGATGTTTTAGAAAAAATAACTACAAACCTACTTTCCAATGCAATGAAATATTGTTCTGAAAATGGACATTGCCGATTTACAGCTATTACTAAAGAAGATATTTTATTTATTACTCTTGAAAACACAGTATCAGATTTGTCAGGTATTCAATTTGATAAAATTTTCACTCGATTTTATCAAAAAGACGAAAATGCCTCTGGTGCTGGTGTAGGGCTATCTTTAGTAAATGAATTGGTTAAATTATATGGTGGTGAAATTTTAGCGAAGCCAAATGGTAACGATCGTGTTCAATTCGATGTACGATTACCTGCTATCCAAATTAAAGAAGATAAAGTT
>CALLIG010000248.1 GCA_938009735.1 uncultured Flavobacteriaceae bacterium | reverse complement strand
AAGAGTGGTTCGCGAAGACCCTAAGCAAAAAGGTATTTTATATGCTGGTACAGAAACAGGTTTGTTTATTTCCTTGAACGACGGTCAAAACTGGCAGCCGTTTCAATTGAATCTTCCGGTGCTTCCTATCAATGATATGATCTTTCAAAACAATGATTTAGTAGCTGCTACAGCGGGTCGTGCCTTTTGGATTTTAGATGATGTAGCTGCCATTCAAAACATCAAAACTGCGAAAGAAACAGTTCAAGTCTTTAAGCCAAAAGACACTTATTTGATTTTTGGCGGTAGTAGTGACAAACCGAGACCCGGATTGGGAGATAACCCGAAAAGCGGCGTCACCTTCGATTATTATTTAGCCAAAGACGCTGATAGTTTAGATTTAAAATTAGAGGTGTTTGATGGGGATAAATTACTAAGAACATACACCAATAAAAAGCCAAAGAATTTCAAAATTTGGCCGGGAGGACCATCAAAACCACAAGTGCTTGCTTCTAAAAAAGGATACAATCGTTTTACGTGGAATTTCCGCAGAGAAAACCTGCCTTCTATTGATAAAGTATTTGTTCTAGGAGGAGATTCAGGAGCGAACGTAGGCCCAGGAACATATACACTAAAACTTACATTAGATGAAATTTCCTCTGAAACAGAAGTTACCGTTTTGGCGAATCCTAAAGCGAATAGCAGTCCTGCCGCCTATGAAGAGCAACAAGCGCTGTTAGATAACATTGAGAGCACACTCAAAACCATTCATGAATCTGTGAATGACATGCGTTCTGCAAAATCACAATTGGAAGGCTACGCCAAACTATTAAAAGATAATGATGATGCATCTGAGCTTTTAGAAAAAGGGGAAACCCTAACAAAACGTATTGTTTCTTGGGAAGAAAACTTGATTCAATCTAAACAAAAAACATTTCAAGATGTTATTAACTTCAACAACAAACTAAATGCACAACTCATTAATTTAAAAGGATATATTGATGTTGCAGAACCACAAGTAACTGCAGGAGCCAAGGAACGTTGGGCAGATTTGAAGAAAGATTGGCAAGTTTATGCAAATGAGCGAAAAGCTATTGTAAATGATGAGATGAAAGCATATAACACGATGTATAAAGAGCTATCCATCCCAGCCATAATTATCAAAAACTAATTGAACTAATGAGTTCAGGATATGACAAATACTACCAAACGGAGAATCTTTTTGGAGAACCATATCCTGAACTCATTGCTTTTCTCAAGACTTACTCAACGAAAGGTATACTTCTCGATTTGGGCTGTGGTCAAGGAAGAGATGCTATAGCAATAGCTCGTCTTGGTTATGAAGTAGTAGGTATTGATAATTCTGCTATTGGCATTGCACAATTGAACCAAAGGGCTGCTAAAGAAAAACTTAGTTTGAAAGGTATTTTAGCGGACATTTATCTGCATGAAGATTTTTCTAATTTTGATTTTATATTGTTAGATAGTATGTTTCATTTTACTAAGAAAGACGAGCAAAAAGAAACTGATTTCATCAAAAAAATTATAACTGGTTCCGACCCAGACACGGTAGTCACCTTTTGCATTCAGAATAGCAAGAAAAAGTTAGCCATATTAGAGCATACTCTTAATTCAATGGGTACACTCAACAGAATACATGAAACCTCTTTTCCGTATCAATTCAAAGATGATGCAACTGGCCACATTTCCATAACAGATTATAAGTTAATTGCTGTCAAAAAACAACGCTAATGTCTACTCCATTTATTGCAGACCAAACCTTCAAAAATCAAGATTACATTAAAGTTCGCCTGGCAAAAGGTGAGTATGAAAATTGCATTTTTAGAGGTTGTAATTTTGAAAATGGTTATGTAGACAATCAGAATTTTATGGAGTGTGAGTTTATCGACTGTAATCTCAGCAATGCCAATTTAGCACATACTACTTTTAACGAAGTAACATTTTTAGACTGTAAAATGTTAGGAATCAAATTTGATGATTGCAATGATTTTCTACTAGATTTTACTTTTCGAAATTGTACTCTAAATCTTTCGTCATTCTACGGATTAAAACTTAAAAATCAAGAATTCAATGACTGTAAGCTCATTGAAGTTGATTTTACCGACGCCGATTTGACTGGAGCAATTTTTAAAAATAGCCATCTAGAAAGAGCTATCTTTTCAAGAACTAATCTTCAAAAGGTAGATTTCACAAGCGCTATAAACTTCTCCATTGATCCTGAAAATAATCAATTGCAGCATGCCAAATTTTCAAAAGATGGTTTATTAGGACTCTTAAGCAAATATCAAATTAAAATTGAATAATGTCCTATTTGTAATCCTCTAAACGTCTTCATTAAAAGTATCCAAAGCGCTAATCATTCTCTAAAGCGTTTGCAAACGGATATTTTGTATATTGTTAACCAAGTTAATTCACTTAAGATGAAACAGTTTTTGATTCTAATGTTACTTGCAACATTTTCTTGCAATGCACAAAACACATTATCTTTTCAAGAAGGAGAAACCTCGCCAAAGGCGACTTTGAGTCAAATATCTTGGATGGAAGGCCATTGGAAAGGCGAAGCTTTTGGAGGAATTACTGAGGAAATATGGAGTCCGCCTCTGGGTGGTTCTATGATGTTTTCATTCAAACTTGTTATTGATGGAGAAGTAAATTTTTATGAATTAGGCCATATTCGACAGCTTGATGAAACTTTGATTTTTGAACTCAAACATTTCAGCGGTGATTTGAAAGGCTGGGAGGAAAAAGACGAAGTCCAAAGCTTCAAATTAATAAAAGTGGATGGCAACCGTCTCTATTTCGACGGCTTTACGTTTGAAAAAGTAAACGACAAAGAAATTAATATTTACGGCCTCATTCATCAAGGCGATACTACAGAAGAGGTTAAGTTTAACTATAAGAAGCAATGAGCGAAAAGAAAAAGTGCGAAGAATGTGGGAATGAACTCATGGGTCGTATCGACAAAAAATTCTGTTCTGACGGTTGCAGAAATGCTTTTCACAATAAGGTAAACCCTGCTACCAAAAATCTCATTCGTAATATCAATAACCGACTTCGAAAGAACTACAAAGTACTTGATAGTTTCTCTTTAAAAGATGGAAAGACAAGAACCACTAAAACAAGATTACTTGATAAAAATTTTGACTTTGACTTTATT
>CALLIG010000247.1 GCA_938009735.1 uncultured Flavobacteriaceae bacterium | reverse complement strand
GCAAATAGGTTCGATAGAAAAAGTTCTTTCATATTATAAAAAAGAGAGTGAGGTTGATTTTCGTGAAGAGCTACATAAGATAAACAAACTGCGAATGTTGTCTGAGAAAATGCAGCAAAGTATTGTTTCTGAGATTGAAATTACACCAGAAGAGGTACGTCAATTTTTTAGTAAGATTCCAAAAGAAGAGCGCCCAGTAATAGGAGCAGAGATGGAAATTTCGCAAATTGTTAAAGAACCAAAACCTTCAAAAGAAGAAATACAAAAGGTAGTTGATAAGCTAAATGCAATTAAAGCTGATGTTGAAGATAATGACGCCAGTTTTAATGTGAAAGCTATCTTATATTCCCAAGGTCCGTCAAAATCATCAGGTGGAGCACTTGGTAGTATTACCAAAGAGTCTGGTTTTGTAAGTGAATTTAAAGACGTGGCGTTTAGTATACAAGAAGGTCAAGTTTCTGAGCCTTTTGAGACGCAATTTGGATGGCATATATTATTAGTAGAGAAAATTCGTGGACAAGAAAGAGATGTGCGGCATATCTTGCTCCAGCCAGAAATCACTCAAAACACTTTAGATGATATTAAAATAGAGTTAGATAGTATTCGTCAAAATGTTATTGATGGTAAATATACATTTGAAGAAGCAGCTTTGAATTTCTCAGACGAGAAAGAAACTAAGTTTGATGGTGGAAAACTTCGTAACCCACAGGACTACGGACCTCGATTTGAATTAACCAAAATGGATCCTGCACTTTACAATCAAGTAAGAGATTTAAAGGATGACGAAATTTCGAATCCTATGTTAGAGCAAGATCAACGTGGTGGGGGACCAAAGTACAAGATTATGCAAGTTACCAACCGTTATGACGAACATGTAGCTGATTTTTCTCAAGATTATTTAAAAATTCAACAACTTGCCAAAACAGAAAAACAATATAATGCTATCAAAAAGTGGATGGACAAGCATATTGATGATACCTATATTACTGTAAGCAAAGGAAATAAAGAGTGTGACTTTGCAAACAATTGGGTAAAAGAATAACGAGTACTATGTCAGATGTAACCGCAATAAATAACCTCGTAACCAGACACAAAGAATTAAAGCAAGAAATTGCAAAAATCATTATTGGTCAAGATGCGGTAATTGATCAAATTTTACTTTCTATATATACTGGTGGACATTCGTTGCTAATAGGCGTGCCTGGTTTAGCGAAAACACTAATGGTGAATACGATCGCGCAAACCTTAGGCTTAGATTTCAAACGTATTCAATTTACTCCTGATTTAATGCCTAGTGATATTTTAGGTAGCGAAGTGCTTGATCAAAGTAGGAATTTTAAGTTTATTAAAGGACCTATTTTTTCCAATATTATTTTGGCAGATGAGATTAACCGAACGCCACCAAAAACACAAGCGGCGCTATTAGAAGCAATGCAAGAAAGATCTGTGACCATTTCTGGTAAGCAGCATAAATTAGAATTACCATATTTTGTTTTGGCAACTCAAAATCCTATTGAGCAGGAAGGTACTTATCCATTGCCAGAGGCTCAACTAGATAGGTTTATGTTTGCCATAGAATTGAAATATCCATCCATCGAAGAAGAGATACAAGTAGTTAAAGCAACTACAAGTGATGAAACTCCGTCAGTAAATACACTTTTCAACGCATCAGAAATATTGGAAGTACAACATTTGATAAGGCGTATTCCAGTTCCTGAAAATGTAGTTGAGTATGCTGTTAAGTTGGTAAATAGTACAAGACCTAATTTAGATACCGCTTCTGATTATGTGAAGCAATATATTGATTGGGGAGCTGGTCCTAGGGCTTCTCAAAATTTAGTATTAGGCGCAAAAGCACATGCTGCAATTAATGGCAAATTCTCACCTGATATTGAAGATGTTAAAGCGGTTGCCATGGGTATCTTAAGACATCGAATCATTAAAAATTATAAGGCTGAGGCTGAGGGTATCTCTGAAGAAGATATCGTCAATCAATTGCTTTAACATAATTTCTTTCACTACTCCGTTATCAATTCTTTATTATTTTTTAAATTGACTGGGGTTAATTTAAAATAGTGACCTTCTATAAAACAATTTATTAAATTGATGGTTATGACTATGTAAAATTTTATTTACGCATAGTATTTTCTTAAATTCGTGGAATTGCAATAACTTAAATAGATAGAGAATGGCATTCGATATTGATATGATTAAAGGTGTTTACACCAACATGGCCGAGAAGGTTGATAAAGCTCGTGAGATTGTAGGTAAACCACTTACACTTTCAGAAAAGATTTTATATTCTCATTTATGGGATGGTACTCCTGAAAAAGCATTTGTAAGAGGTAAAGATTATGTTGATTTTGCGCCTGATCGTATAGCTTGTCAAGATGCTACAGCTCAAATGGCATTATTACAATTCATGCAAGCTGGTAAACCTAAGGTTGCTGTGCCCACCACCGTACATTGTGATCACCTTATTCAAGCGAAGAGTGGTGCTGCAGCCGATTTGAAATCTGCAAATACAACAAGTGCAGAGGTTTTTGATTTTTTAGAGTCTGTTTCAAATAAATATGGAATTGGTTTTTGGAAACCAGGTGCAGGTATTATTCACCAAGTGGTACTAGAAAATTATGCATTCCCTGGTGGTATGATGATTGGTACTGATTCACATACAGTTAATGCAGGTGGATTAGGAATGGTAGCCATCGGAGTAGGTGGTGCTGATGCTGTAGATGTTATGGCAGGAATGGCTTGGGAGCTTAAATTCCCTAAATTAATTGGTGTTAAGTTAACTGGAACAATTTCAGGTTGGACAGCACCTAAAGATGTAATTTTAAAAGTTGCTGAAATTCTTACTGCAAAAGGAGGAACAGATGCAATTGTAGAATATTTTGGCCCAGGTGCAATTTCGTTATCTTGTACTGGTAAGGGTACGATTTGTAATATGGGTGCTGAGATTGGAGCTACCACTTCAACTTTCGGATATGACGAATCTATGGAGCGCTATTTAAGAGCTACAGATAGATCTGATGTTGCAGATGCTGCTAATCAAGTAAAAGAACACTTGACTGCTGATGCTGAAGTATATGAGAACCCAGAACAATATTTCGATCAGGTTATTGAAATTAACCTTACAGAGTTGAATCCGTTATTGAACGGACCTTTTACTCCAGATCTATCTACATCTGTAGGTAGCGATATGACAGAAAAAGCAACTAAAAATGATTGGCCTCTTCAAGTAGAATGGGGATTAATTGGTTCTTGTACCAACTCATCTTATGAAGATTTATCAAGAGCTTCATCTATAGCACAACAAGCGTTAGATAAAGGCGTAAAAATGAAATCGGAGCTTGGTATCAATCCTGGTTCTGAACAAGTACGTTTTACTGCTGAAAGAGATGGTATTCTTGGTGTTTTTGAAAAGTTAAATGCTAAAATATTCACGAATGCTTGCGGACCTTGTATTGGGCAATGGGCAAGATATAGTGATCCTAAGAATGCACCTAAGAATAGTATAGTACATTCTTTTAACAGAAACTTTGCAAAACGTGCAGATGGTAACCCAAATACACACGCTTTTGTAGCTTCTCCTGAGATAACTGCTGCAATTGCTATTGCTGGTCGTTTAGATTTTAATCCAATGACTGACGCTTTAATTAGCGAAAGTGGTGAAGAAGTAAGATTCGACGAGCCAACAGGATGGGAGTTGCCTCCAAAAGGTTTTGAGGTGGAAGATGCTGGTTTCTTAGCACCAGATGCTGATGGGTCTGGAGTAGTTGTAAAAGTTGCAGGTGATTCTGAACGGTTACAATTGTTAGAGCCTTTTGTTCCTATTAAAGATAGCGAACTTCATGGAGCTAAGTTGTTGATCAAAGCTTTCGGTAAGTGTACAACAGATCATATTTCAATGGCTGGTCCTTGGTTACGTTATAGAGGTCACTTAGATAATATTTCTAATAACTGTTTGATTGGTGCCGTCAATGCTTTTGGTAAGAAAACCAATTTCATTAAAAACCAATTGACAGGTGAATTTTCTGGGGTACCTGATGCCGCTCGTGCTTACAAAGCTGCGGGAGTTAGAACAATAGTTGTAGGTGATCATAATTACGGTGAAGGTTCTTCAAGAGAACATGCTGCCATGGAGCCACGTCATTTGGGTGTTGCTGCAGTAATTGTTAAATCTTTTGCTCGTATTCATGAGACAAACCTTAAAAAGCAAGGTATGCTCGGTTTGACTTTTGCTACAGAAAGCGATTATGATTTGATTCAAGAAGATGATACGTTCAACTTTGTTGACATTGCTGATTTTGCACCAGGTAAACCTTTAACCATTGAAGTTGTTCATGCTGATGGTTCTAAAGATACTGTTTTAGCGAATCACACATACAACGAAGCACAAATAGGGTGGTACAGAGAAGGTTCTGCTCTTAATGTTATCAAAAGAGAAAACGACGCTTAGAAAGGGTTTCTCGAAATAGTTTAGAAAAACTCCCGATAATCATCGGGAGTTTTTTAGTTTTGGAACAACTCCAAATTTAAAACCCCTATATGAAGAAGCAAACGGTGTATACTTTATTAATAATTGCATTGGTGCTTTCCTTTTTCGTAACGCCACTCGGAAATTTTAGTAAGGAGTTTTTGAATAAATCATTTGCAACAGCACCAACAATTATAACTGCCGATAATCAAGGAAAGATTGAAAGTTATGACTGGAAATTAAAAAGAGCTGATTGGAGTGTTTTTGGTTTTGAGGAAGCAAAAAACAAAGTAGTTTTTATTAATTTTTGGACCACTTGGCACTTACCATCACGAGCTCAATTAGACGATATCCAAAAATTATATGAGAAGTATAATGGCAATATAAAATTTTATATCATAACGGATCAGGAAAGAGAATTACCTGAAGAATTTATGAATAGAAAAGGATATACGTTTCCTATTACTTATCAAATAATTGATGGTCCTAGCCCATTAAAACTCCTAAAACCTTCAGGTAGTTATATTCTTGATAAAAAAGGAAATATCGTCGTTCATCAAACCGCAATTGCTGATTGGAATAATGATACGGTACATAATCTTATCGATCGCCTTATCACAGAGTAATGAGAATAAAAAGGGAGACTATTTCGAACCTTGTTTTTGTTCTTATATTGGCTTTATTGCTCTTCACTCCTGTTGGTTTTCATGCTAGAGTACTTGTTTCAAAAATATTTTCATTTAGTCCATCAGAATTAAATAAAGAAGAACAATTACTTTTATCAAGTTATAACTGGGAATTATCAGGATTGAATAATGAAACATTTGATTTTAAAAATGTTGAAGGTAAAGTAGTGCTAGTGAATTTTTGGGCAACGTGGTGCCCGCCTTGTGTGGCAGAGATGCCAAGTCTACAAAAATTACATGCTGATTATGGCGATCAAGTCAAATTTGTAATGATAGCCAATGATGAAAGAGAAAAAATAAAATTTTTTTTGGAGGATAAAGGATATGACTTTACCGTTTATTTTGAAACTACTGCTGCACCTAAACAATTATCATCTACAAGTATTCCAACCACTTTCATTATTGACAAAAAGGGAAAAATAGTAATCAGGAAAACAGGCGCTGCGAATTGGAATAGTACAAGCACCAGAGAATTGTTAAAGAATCTTTTAAAACAGTAGATTACTACTTTTTGAAATATTTAAAAGGCACGAATAACATGCCGAAACATTCTCCATCACCTTTTCCTAAATGTTTGTGATGCATTTTGTGTGCTCGTCGAACTCCTTTGGCGTACCAATGATTTGCACTTCGAAAGAGCTTGAACCGTTGATGAATAAAAATATCATGGACTAAGAAGTAAGCTATACCATAAGCTAAGATACCAAAACCTAAAGCCCAACCTGGCCACCAACCATTCGCGCCAGAATAAAAAAGATACATACTCACAACGGCATAAAAGATAAAAAAAGCATCATTCCTTTCAAACCATGAATCATGTTCTTTATGATGATGATCTTTATGTAAACTCCATAAAAAACCATGCATTACATACTTGTGCGTAAACCACGCCATGAACTCCATAACTGAAAATGTGGCTAAAAATATTAATATCCAAAATAGAAGTTTCATCTTAAACTAGGTGTAATTTATAATTAACGTATGACTTTGCCAGTAGTCCAAATTTTTGATAGTTTGGAACTCTTATTCTAGCATTTTTTATTTCTTTAGATGGCGTTTTTTGTAATTTTTGAAGCAATTTGTAATAATATTTGTACGCTGTATATACGCCAAACTTTGCATCATTAGGTAGCTGTAAAATACCAGTATAACCTTTCGAAAAATCTGCTTTTATTTCTTCGACTATTTTGTTTTTTGATATCTCATCTAATTCTTTCAAGTTTGCATGTGGAAAATATGCTCTGTTTAAATCTTCAAAATCCGCTTTCAAATCACGAAGAAAATTTACCTTTTGAAAAGCAGAACCCAAAGACATAGCAGATTCTTTTAATTTCTCATAGGCAACAGTATCCCCTTTTACAAAAATCTTTAGACACATCAATCCTACTACATCTGCAGAACCATAAATATATTCCTTGTACTCAGCTTCAGTTCGGTATTCGCTTTTGGTAAGATCCATTCGCATACTTTTCATAAAGGATTCAACCAAATGATAAGGAATATCGTATTTGTGATACGTATGTTGAAATGAGTTCAATATAGGGTTAAGACTAATTTTTGCTTCAATTGCGTCTTTTAACTGTTGTTCAAAATTTTCAAAAAGCACCTTTTTGTTATAGCTGTGAAAGGTGTCAACTATTTCATCCGCGAAGCGAACAAAACCATAAATATTATAAATATCAGGGCGAATGCTGGTTGCAAGCATTTTAGTTGCTAGCGAAAATGAGGTACTATAAGATTCAGTTACTATCTTACTGCAATCGTATGACACTTGATCAAAAATACTTTTCATATATCAAGAATTACTTGCTTTAATAATTAGTTCGGAGACCAATTTTCCTGAAATTAATGCAGGTGGTACTCCAGGTCCAGGTACGGTAAGTTGTCCTGTAAAAAATAAATTTTTCACTTTTTTGCTTTTTAGTTTTGGTCGTAAAAAAGCGGTTTGCGATAAGGTGTTAGCCATACCATATGCGTTGCCTTTATATGAATTGTATTCTTCTATGAAGTCACCAACACAAAAAGACTCTTTAAATAAAATATTTTCTTCTACTTGTTGGTCAGTTCTTTTTTGAAACCTAGCCATTATCAAATCGAAATATTGTTGCCTTAATTCTGGCGTATCTTCTAAATCAGGCGCAATAGGAACTAGAAAAAATGCGGTTTCGCATCCTTCTGGCGACATACTTTTGTCTGTTATAGAAGGAAAATTAGCATAGAATAAAGGGTCTGTAGGCCATTTCGGTACATCATAAATTTCTTCAGCGTGCTTTTCAAAATCGGTATCAAAGAATAGATTATGGTGTTCTATATTTTTTAACTTCTTATTAAACCCAATATAAAATAAAAGGGAAGAGGGGGCAAAAGTCTTTTTTGACCAATAGCTTTCTGAATATTGACGATATTTTTTATCTAGTAATGATTCTGAGTGATGGTAATCAGCGCCACTTAAAACGATATCGCTAACAATTAATTGACCGTTAATTTCAACACCAACCGTTTTTCCATCAGTAACGTTGATTTTTTCTATGGATGAATCTGTGTGAATTTGAACACCCAATTCTTTAGAAAGATTGAGCATTGCTTTTATAACCTCATACATACCACCTTTAGGATGCCAGGTTCCTAAACCAAAATCAGCAAAATTCATGAAATTATAAAAGGATGGAGTCTTACTAGGTTTTGCACCTAGAAATAACACCGGAAATTCTAAAGTTGATATCAATTTCGGATTCTTAAATTTTTTCCGAACCTCACTACTTATAGTTTTGAAAAACTGATCTACTTTTAAAATAGTTTCTTTGGTAATTAATTCGAAAGGACTTAAACCTGGTCGCAATACCACTTTGTCAATGGCTATGCTATAATTTTCTTGTGCCTGTGAAATAAATTTTTTCAAATGCTTAGAACTACCAGCCTCTATACGCTCAAATTCGGCACTTATTTTGTCAAGACTGTCACCAATAGTGATGACATCATCCGAGAAAAATATTTTATATGCAGGACTTAGCTTGTCTAATTTATAATAGTCAGAAGTTTTCTTATCAAAGTCGGCAAAAAATTTATCAAAAATATCAGGCATCCAATACCAACTTGGGCCCATGTCGAAGGTAAATCCATCACGTTTTAACTGACGGGCTCTTCCTCCAGCAGTAGTGTTTTTTTCATATATCGAAACATCAAAACCTGCCTTGGCAAGGTAGCAAGCTGATGATAAGGACGAAAATCCAGATCCGATAATGGTTACTTTTTTACTCATTGATTATTTGATAATGCTGAATTATAAATTTTCGATTAACTTTTCAATCGAACTAAATGTTGAAACAAACTCTGGTAATTTTGAAGAATCTAAATGTCTTGTTTGATAACCCAATATCCATAATTTACTATCTGGAAAATCTTTTATCAAATCAGAAAAATCATTCATATATTTTTCAATTTTGTCTTGAGAAGGAGCAACTGTGAAATAAGAGACAAAATATAACTTGTCAAAATACTGCATTACATCTTTCAATGTGTCTAGTGGTACCGTTTGTCCTAAATAAATTGATTTGTAGCCTCGAAGTACAATTTCATAATTAAGGTATAACAATCCAATTTCATGAATCTCATTTTCAGGTAAAAATGGAACAAAAATTTTGTCTTTTTTAACAGTAAGCTGATGTAGGTTCTCGGTATTACTTACTATTTTTTGTTTAATAAGACTAGTCACAAAATGTTCATGGGCTGGGCTTATACTATCTGTTTGCCACAATAGCCCTATTTCATTAAGAAATGGAATAAATACATCTTTAAAAACTTCGCGAAAAGTTCGATCAACAATTATACTATTATAAGTGCTTATAAAAAGTGTTTGGTCAAAATTTATCATTGCCAATTTAAATGCACTTATGGCGTGATTTTTAATACTGTTCTTCGAAACAATCTCGCGTACCATCAAAGGAATGTTCTCTTCAGGGATTTTAGCGATTTTTGAAATTTTATGTCCGTTGTTATACAATAAAGTGATATTCAATAATTTTTGAAGGCTCTCTAAATTGTAGGTGCGAATGTTGGTAGAGGTACGTTCAGGAGATAACAATTCGTATCGTTTTTCCCAAATTCTAATGGTGTGTGCCTTTATTCCAGAAAGATTTTCTAGATCGCGGATGCTGAAAAGTTTTTTAACGTTGTTCATACTTTTATAAAAATAGTTAAACAAATCGAAGATTTAAAGAATACCATGACAAAACTTTAAATCTTAACAATAATAATTAAGCTTTAATTTACTGAGAAATCTTATAACAAATGAAAAACCTTGATAACAATAGGGCTATCAAGGTTTTTTGTGCGCACGAGAAGACTCGAACTTCCACGGCCTAATGGCCACCAGCCCCTCAAGCTGGCGCGTCTACCAATTCCGCCACGTGCGCAATTTAAGGACTGCAAAATTAAGTAAAAAAAGCGTTATGAAATGATATCTTTTTGATCCAATTTTTAGTCCATTTTTGAGAACTGATTAACATTTAATTTCAAGTGACAACATTTCGAAAAATGGTATTAAACACTTAACGCACTTTTTTATATTGTAATTGGCAACTACTGATCTCAATCATGATTCATTATTTTTTATTAGAAGAATAATATATTTATCTGCCATTTATTTTTTTACAAATACCTAGATGAAAGGTTAATTAAATCTTCAAAGAGTACTAAAAAGCAAGAATACCACAGCATAAGGTCATTTGACAACATAATATTGGTGATAACACTTACTTATATTTTTTTTGTAGTTGGACAAATTAAGTCCAGTCCCGAATAAATGAGTAATATGTTTCGTAAAATACTATTTTTCTTCTTGGTAATTGGAATTTCAATTTCAGCGCAAGCACAATTAAGTGACCTACATTATTTGCCGCCTTTAAAGCAAGGAGCAAATAATCAAGGTATTAGTCAACAAGCTATTTATCTTTCTACACCTGAGCCTACAACTTTTACAGTAAATGTATATCAAGGTACAAATGCAGCAGCTGTGACATCATTTAATATTTCAAGTGTTAATCCAGCGGTTTATAATTTAGCAAATGGAGATAATAATATCACCTTGGTTAATAACGATAATACTGGTGTGGTTTTAACCAATAGTGGACTTCGTTTTGAATCACCGAGTGGTAACAAGTTTTATGTAAATTATAGAGGTAATTCATCAGCACAAGCAGCCTCATTAACTTCAAAAGGTCGGGTAGCTATGGGTACTCAATTTAAATGGGGAGGTGTGCCTAACCTTGGTAATCATTATACAAAATCGAATACGCTTGGTATAATGGCAACAGAAGACAATACAACAATTGATGTATTTGGTTATGATGCAGACTGTGAATTTAGGATCGGAAATAATGTAGCAGGAATTACTGATAATACGTATCAAATTATATTAGATGCGAACGAATCTTTTGTTTTTGAGGCTTATGTTGGTAACTCTCCAACCCAAGCTCAAAGAGATGGTTGGATCGGTGCTTCAGTTGTTTCAGATAAAGATATTGTGATTAGTAATGGCGCTATGAATTTTGGTCGCCAAGTAGGTGCTGGAAATAGAGATGCCGGTATTGATCAACCCGTACCTGAAAATCGTTTAGGAAAAGAATATGTTTTTGTAAGGGGTAACGGCCATACTAATGGTACTACTGAATTTCCACTCGTGATAGCGATTTCAGATAATACTCAAATTTATGTTAATGGTTCAAATACACCAATTGCAACCATCAATAATGGTGAATATTTTGAAATTCCGAGTAATAACTATTCTTCGAACACAGTAGGGGCAAACATGCTTGTTAAAACGTCAAAGGATGTATATGCATATCAATGTTTAGCAGGAGCAAGTCAAGTATATACTACTGGACTTAATTTTGTGGCTCCTGTAAATTGTTTGCTACCAGATGTAATGGATAATATT
>CALLIG010000246.1 GCA_938009735.1 uncultured Flavobacteriaceae bacterium | reverse complement strand
GCCTTTAGTTTTTTTATGGTTTCATAAGAAAGCTTTTCTTCAGCATAAGGCTTAGAAACCTTGAATTCGGTTTCACCACTACTTGGCATTTCAAACATAGCATCGGTGAAAATTGCCTCACATAAAGAGCGCAAACCTCTTGCTCCTAATTTATATTCAATAGCCTTCTTTACTATGTAGTCTAAGGCATGCTCAGTAATTGTAAAGCTAATACCATCCATATCAAAAAGTTTTTCATACTGCTTGATAATAGCATTCTTAGGCTCAGTAAGAATAGCGCGCAATGTTTTTTCATCCAAAGGATTCATGTGCGTCAAAACCGGAAGCCTACCAATTATTTCAGGAATCAATCCGAAATCTTTTAAATCTCTTGGTATGATATATTGTAAAATATTGGTTTCATCTAAATTCTCATCTGCTTTAGAAGCGCTATAACCAACAGCTTGCATATTCAGACGTTTTGTAATGGCACGTTCAATTCCGTCAAAAGCACCACCAGCAATAAATAAGATATTTTCTGTATTTACTTCAATGAATTTTTGATCAGGATGCTTTCTTCCTCCTTTTGGCGGCACATTTACTACAGTACCTTCTAAAAGTTTCAATAAGCCTTGTTGTACACCTTCACCAGATACATCTCTGGTAATTGAAGGGTTATCACTTTTACGTGCTATTTTATCTATTTCATCAATAAATACAATACCTCGTTCTGCTTTTTCTAAGTTATAATCTGCAGCTTGTAATAAGCGTGTTAGTATACTTTCAACATCTTCACCGACATAACCTGCTTCAGTAAGTACCGTTGCATCTACAATTGCTAAAGGTACATTGAGCATTTTCGCAATAGTTTTGGCCATCAGGGTCTTTCCAGTACCTGTTTGACCTACCATTATGATATTACTTTTTTGAATTTCAATGTCGTCATCTTTCGATTTAGTTTGTAACAATCTTTTGTAGTGATTGTAAACTGCAACTGACATTACTTTTTTCGTACGTTCTTGACCTATAATGAAAGTGTCTAAAAAATCTTTAATTTCTAAAGGTTTTTTTAAGACTAGTTCAGAAGAAAGGTCATTGGTTTTGGTTTGCTTTGATTCCTCAGCAACAATACCATGTGCTTGTTCTATACAACGATCACAAATATGTGCATCAAGACCTGCAATCAAAAGATTGGTTTCTGGCTTTTTACGGCCACAAAAAGAGCATTCTAAGTTTTCCTTTGCCATGCGATTTGCTGTCTTTACCCCTTATTAACGCAAGAATACGGGATTTGGTTTACTACCTAACGTAAATTAAGTAGTTAATAATTTAAGGTTTTGTCGAAACTAGTCTTTATCTCTTACTAGAATTTCGTCAATCATACCATATTTTTTAGCTTCATCAGCTTTCATCCAGTAGTCACGATCACTATCATCATGAACTTTTTCGATCGATTGACCTGAATGGTTCGCTATGATTTGGTAAAGCTCTTCTTTGAGTTTTAAAATTTCACGTGCAGTAATTTCGATATCACTTGCTTGACCTTGTGCACCGCCCATTGGCTGGTGAATCATCACTCTAGAATGTGTTAAGCCGCTACGCTTTCCTTTTGTGCCAGCACATAAAAGTACCGCACCCATTGAAGCGGCCATACCTGTACAGATAGTTGCTACATCTGGTTTGATAAACTGCATGGTGTCATAAATGCCTAATCCGGCATATACACTTCCGCCAGGTGAATTAATATATATCTGAATGTCTTTAGAAGCATCTGCGCTTTCTAAAAATAATAATTGAGCTTGTACAATGTTTGCAACTTGATCATTAATACCAGTTCCTAAAAAGATAATACGATCCATCATTAAACGAGAGAAAACATCCATGGCGATGGCGTTTAACTGACGTTCTTCAATAATATTTGGAGTCATATTGGTAGGGTACATGCTGCTCATGATCTTGTCATAATACATGCTGTTTATACCCTGGTGATTTATTGCGTAATTTTTGAATTCTTTACCGTAATCCATTTGCTATTGTTCAATTTTTTAGACAAAAAAGGTGCCGAGGTATTAACGCTCGGCACCGTAAAGATACTTATTATTTTTCGAAAATTTATCCGTAAACCTCTGATACAAATTTCTCGTAAGTGACCTCTTTCGTCTTTAAGTTAGCTTTTTCTTTATAAAGACTCAATAGTTTTTGACTCATCAATTGCTCTGATAAGCGTTTCACTTCATCTTGATTACTCAATACTCTGGTTGCAATATTGTCTAATTCCTCTTCTTGAGGGTTTAGTTGACCATATTGAGCCATTTGAGATTTGATAAAACCTTTCGCAAATTCTTTAAGTTCATCAAATTGAATTTGAACATCATTATCCTTAATGATTTTCCCTTCAATTAGTTGGTAACGAAGTCCTTTTTCAGATTTTTCGTATTCCTCACTTGCCTGCTCTTCAGTTAACGGATTTTCTCCGGTCATCTGAATCCACTTTGTTAAGAAACCAGAAGGAAGTTCAAACTTTGTATTTTCAATGAAATATTCGGTAACGTCGTTTAACAATTTTTGATCAGACTGTTGTTCGAATTGCTTTTCAGAATCTTCTTTGATTCTATCTTTCAATTCCTTTTCAGTCTTTATAGCATCAGGGCCAAATAATTTATCAAAAAGCTCTTGATCTAATTTTGCAGGCTCTCTTTCGTTAACCTCTTCAATAGTAAAAGAAACTTCAATGTCTAACTTTTCTGCTTTATCTGCAGAAACTCCTAAAACGCTAGTTAAAAAGTTGTCTTCTTTAAAGAGTCCTTTAGTTTTGATCGAAACAACATCTCCTGCTTTTTTTCCTAATAAGCTGTCCCCTTTTTTGCCTTTAAACATATTAAACTCTAAAGTAGACTTGTTGTCTATCTCTGCTTCCTCGTTTTTGAATGTTCCAGTAATTTCATCTTTTTTGCTTACTTCCGTTTTGCTGATGAGTTTACCGTATTGTTTTTGAATACGCTCAATCTGCTCATCAACCATTTTTTTATCAGCTACAATTTTGTAGTTGGTAATAGGTTTTTTTGTTTTTAACGGAACTTCGAAATTTGGTGCAAGGCCCAACTCAAATTCAAATGCAAATTCTTCAGTATCCCAATCAAAGTTATCTTGTTGCTTTGGTAAAGGATTTCCTAAAACATCTAACTTCTCTTCAGTAAGATATTTGTTAAGATTATCTTGAATTAGTTTATTTACTTCATCAACTAAAACAGCTTTTCCGTATTGTTTTTTGATCATTCCCATTGGGACTTGACCTTTTCTAAAACCAGGAATATTAGCTTGTTTTTTGTAGTCTTTAAGAATGCTATCTACTTTATCTTGGTAATCGTCTTTTGTGATAGCGACTTTTACAACTGCATTCAATTCGTCAATCTGCTCTTTGGTGATATTCATTTCTTAAATCTTTTTACTTTTTTAAGGGGATGCAAAAATAATACAATTAAAATATCTTACCAAGTTTTTAAAGAGCTGGAGTTCAATAGTGTTCTAACTCTTTTTATCCTCTTTGAGTAGCGTGAATAATATAGATTGCAAACAGGATAGTAAGAGGCTAAAAATAATAGCCCATAGCCAACTATTTACAGTAAAACCAGGCACAAAATAATCTGCTAGCATAATTATACATGCATTTATAACCAATAGAAAAAGACCAAAGGTTATTATGGTGATAGGTAGGGTTAAAATTACCATAATAGGTCTTACAATAAAGTTCAATAGACTTAAGGCTATGGCAACAATAACAGCTGTTAAATAGCTGTCCACTTCAATATTAGGAAGCACTTTAGATAGTATTACAACGGCTAGTGCACTTAAGAGTAATCTTAGAATAAATTTCATTTTATAATTTTTAGAATATGTATATAATATAAGGAATAATGCAAAAAGGATACCGAAATGTCCGAATTAGTTTTACGAGTTTAAGAATATCATCGATTTTTCAAAAAATTGTTTCGGATTTTCAGCATGCAACCAATGGCCTGCATTATCGATTGTTTCTAAAATAGCATTCGGAAAATGCTTTTTAATTTCTGGCATATCAGCTGCAATTACATATTCAGATTTATCTCCCTTTAAAAATAGAGTAGGTCCGTCATAGGATGCTGCATTACTTATATTTTCGCCAATTTCTTCCATTTTAGTTCTTAATACTGGTAGATTGAAGCGAAACGCAAGCTTTCCTTTTTCTATCCAATATAGATTTTTAAGCAAAAATTGCCGTATTCCTATATGATTAAGATGTTTTGATAATTCTATATCAGCTTCCCCGCGAGAACTAATTGTTTCAAAATTCAAAGATTGAAGTCCGTTAATAATGTCTTGATGATGAGGAGGATAAAACTTCGGTGCAATATCAGCGACAATCAATTTTTTGGTTAATTCGCTAAAATCACAAGCAAATTGCATCGCTGTTTTACCACCCATTGAGTGGCCCAAAAGAACAATAGGTGCTAATTGATGGTGTTCAATGTAGTCTTTTAAGTCGTTTGCTAAAATATCATAATTGAATGCTTCATCATGAAAACTTTTTCCATGATTTCTTTGGTCTACTAAATGTACCTGATATCCCTTATCAGCATATTGATTTCCTAAAGTTTTCCAATTGTCAGACATCCCTAGAAAACCATGAAGTATTATAAATGGGTCTCCTTCTCCGATAATTCTTGAATGCAGTAATTGTTTCATTTCAGCTTATCTAAGTACATTTTGACTACATTCTCTAGGCCTAAATAAAGAGACTCGCAAATAAGTGCGTGGCCTATAGATACCTCCAATAAATTAGGAACATTGTCTTTAAAGTATTTGATATTTTCTAGGCTTAAATCGTGACCTGCGTTTATACCTAGTCCTAAAGTGTTAGCTATTTTGGCCGCATCAACGAATGAATTTATTCCTAATAAATTTCCTTCTCCATAAGACTTAGCATAGCTTTCGGTGTATAATTCAATTCGATCTGTGCCTGTCTTTGCAGCTCCCTCAACCATTTCAATATTTGCGTCAACAAAAATAGAGGTGCGAATACCATTTTGCTGAAATGTGTTGATCACATCTTTTAAGAAGGCTTGGTGATGTATAGTATCCCAGCCTGCGTTTGAGGTAATTGCAACAACCGAGTCTGGCACCAAAGTAACCTGTGTCGGCTTAGTTTCTAGTACCAAATCAATAAATTTGGCATTTGGATTGCCTTCAATATTATATTCTGTAGTTAATATCTGGGTTAAGTCTCTAGCGTCTTGATAACGAATGTGTCGTTCGTCAGGCCTTGGGTGAATAGTGATGCCTTGCGCACCAAAGGATTCAATATCTGATGCAACTTTTAGAAGATTTGGTGCATTTCCTCCTCTGGCATTTCGTAAGGTGGCAATTTTGTTTATGTTAACGCTGAGTTTTGTCATTCGTTCAAAGTAAAGATTAGTTCGTTAAAACGACTACAAAAATACAAATTAGGCACACCTTTTGATATTTATAATTAGTAATTTGCGTTATAATTTAAACCATGCCCATTCAAAGTCACATATTAACTTCATTACCTGTTTTTAAAATTGAAGATTCTTTGAAAAAAGTGATCGAATTTTTTAAAGATAGTACCTTCTCACACGTTGCCGTGGTTGAGAAAGGGAGGTTTTTGGGGCTGCTAAGTGAAAATGATCTTGAGAATTTTGAAATTGATAAGAAGGTTTCAGATTATCGATACAATTTAGAAACTTTTTTTGTTCGTAGAGATACGAATTGGCTAGATGTTTTAGAGACTTTTGCTCGAAATGAGGCAAATGTTTTACCGATTTTAGGTGATAATGAAGATGTTCAAGGGTATTACGATCTAACTGATATTGTGGGGGTTTTTATAGATACTCCGTTTTTTACAGAACCAGGTGGCATATTGGTAGTAGCAAAAGGAATCAAAGATTATTCATTTAGTGAAATAGCTCAAATTGTTGAAAGTAATAACACTAAGCTTATTGGTGCTTTTATTACGGGGCTTCATAATGATGTGGTGCAAGTGACTGTAAAGATTGGCGCAGCAAATTTGAATGAGATTATTCAAACGTTTAGACGATATAATTATCATATTATTTTTGGTAATAATGATGACCAATTTTTAGAAGATTTGAAAGCGCGTTCTGACTATTTAGATAAATACCTTAATGTATAAGGTATTTGCGGTAACATAGTGCGAATGAATTTGAAATCACTACAATGTTTTATGTATAGCATTTGTCAAATCCCTATAAATACTAAAATCACATGAAAGTTGCGATTTACGGTCTAACCTATCAAGACAATGCTTTAGATTATGTTATCGAGCTAATAGATGAGCTTCAAGAAGTTGATGACGAAATTGTTATAGAGGAAGACTTTCATTCCCTTTTGTATAAAAATAAAAACACCAAAGAATATCAAACTTTTACCGAAAGTGAAGGTTTAGATAGTTCATTTGATATGTTTGTTAGTTTTGGTGGCGATGGTACAATACTAAGAGCAACTACTTATGTGAAAGATACGGGTATTCCAATTGTTGGAGTTAACACCGGTCGACTTGGGTTTTTATCCACTTTTAAAAAAGAGGATGTTCGAAAAGTAGTTCAGGAGTTTGTTAAAGGAGATTATGTTGTTGTAGAAAGAAGCTTGGTTGAAGTAAGTGCTGATTCAGGTGTTCCAGAATTTGCTGAATTGAATTTTGCTTTAAATGAAGTTACTGTTAGTAGAAAAGATACAACATCAATGATAACGGTTGAAACCTACTTGAATGATGAGTATTTAACTTCATATTGGGCAGATGGACTAATTATTTCAACACCAACGGGTTCTACTGGCTATTCACTTAGTTGTGGCGGACCAGTTATTGCTCCAACAGCAAAATCATTAGTTTTAACTCCCATCGCTCCTCATAATTTAAATGCTAGGCCTCTTGTTGTTTCTGATGATACCGTGATTCGTTTGAAAGTGTCTGGTCGTGAAGAAAATCATTTAGTTTCATTAGATTCAAGAATTGCATCAGTAGCTAATGGCAAGGAATTGCTCATTAGAAAAGCACCGTTTACCATTAAAATGATAGAATATACTTCAGAGAGCTTTTTGAAAACCCTTCGCAACAAATTACTGTGGGGCGAGGATAAGCGTAATTGAATATCTTACCAAACAATAAATACTTCCAAAACCTGTTTATCAATTGAGAACAAGAAGTTAATTGCGGATTGAACTAATTCACCACAATTACTGTATTTGAAAACTAATCAATTTTATGGGAAAATATATTTGTATAATTCTCCTTTTAGCTTGTACCGCAGTAAGTTCCCAAACCTATGAAGTAGGGGTGTTTGCTGGTGGAACCAATAATATTGGTGATGTCGGTAGAACTAATTTCATACTGCCTTCAGATTATGCTGTTGGGGGTTTGTTTAAATGGAATATTAGTCAACGTTATGCATGGCGAGCGAGTGTTATTTACGGTGAGTTTAATGCTGATGATTCTAAATCAAGCATTTCATCAAGACAGCAAAGAGGTTATGAAATCAGTAATAGCTTATTAGAGGCGTCATTAGGGTTGGAGTTTAATTTTGTTGAATATAACCTTCATAAATTAGGCCCGGCTTTTACACCGTATTTATATACAGGTTTAACCTATTTTAGATATGACTATAATTATTTTGACGCGGGAGTTTTGCAAAATGGACTAAACCAAAGAGATGGTTCTTTTGCTATTCCGATGACTGTAGGCGTAAAATATAGAATAAGTCAACTTTTTATTATTGGTGCCGAAATAGGTGCCAGATACACTTTTACTGATAATTTAGATGGTAGTAATCCTGAAAAATCTACTGTTGCACTTCAAATAGATCCGAAATTCGGAAATATTTTTAGTGACGATTGGTATGTGTTCTCAGGGGTGACCTTCACATATACCTTCGGAAGAAAGCCTTGTATGGACTGTTTTGAGTGATTTTACAAATCACTATTTCTAGTCGAAAATCTATCCTTATATTTGCACGACGCTAGCACAAGCCCTTAAATGCTATATAATAGCATGTTTTAAGTGAGCTTAGGTATGGCGATTTTTGCCTTTAGTCCACTTTTAGGCATTTGTTAATTATTATATATTGTAAATGAGTTCTATTGATGACATTGCTGGTGAGAATTTACCACGCCATATTGCCATAATTATGGATGGTAATGGTCGTTGGGCAAAGCAGCATGGTAAAATGCGAGTTTTTGGTCATGAAAACGGAGTAAAAACTGTTAGAAGAACAGTTGAAGACTGCGTAAAATTGAAATTAGAGTATTTAACGCTGTATACTTTCTCAACTGAAAATTGGAAAAGGCCCAAACTAGAAGTAGACACTTTGATGAGATTGCTGGTGTCCTCACTTAAAAAAGAACTTAAAACTTTCTTAAAAAACAACGTTAGGCTGAATACTATTGGTGATATCGCTTCTTTGCCTTCTAGAGCACATAAAGAGCTTTTAGAGGTGATGGAAAAAACGAGTAAAAACACCGGTATGACTCTAACTTTAGCGCTTAGCTACGGGGGTCGTGAGGAGCTTAAAAATGCTGTAAAACAGATAAGTATCAAAGTTAAAAATAATATAATTTCTCCTGAAAATATTGACGAAACGATTATTAATAACCATCTTTACACGCACAATTTGCCAGACGTCGATTTGCTAATCCGAACAAGTGGAGAACACCGGGTTAGCAATTTTTTACTTTGGCAGATTGCTTACGCTGAATTATATTTTATTGATGTATTTTGGCCCGATTTTAGTGAAGACCATTTAGTAGAGGCCATCAAAAATTATCAGAACAGAGAACGAAGATTTGGAAAAACTAGCGAACAACTCAATTAGCGGTATGAAAAAGTTCATATTTAGCGAACTTTTATTAGCAATCTTACTACTTTTTACAACCACATTTACCGTCGCACAGGAGACTTCCTATGACGAGGGCAAAAAGTATATTCTAGGTGGGTTAGAAGTATCAGGACTTCAAAGTTACAACGAACAGACAGTAAAAACCTATACGGGTTTAAGAGTCGGGCAGCCGATAACTGTTCCTGGCGAACAAATTAGTGCCATATTAAACAAGCTATGGGGTTTAGAGCTTTTTAGTAATCTTGAATTTTATATAACGAACATTGAAGGTGAAAGTATATTCTTAGAGCTTGCAATAACTGAGAGGCCAACTTTATCAAATGTTACGGTAAACGGTGTTAAAAGCCGAAAGGTTGATGAAATCCTTGAAGATACTGATCTTAAAAAAGGAAAGAAAATCACCGAAAGTTTGATTGCCAACACCAAAAACTACCTTCAAAATAAATATAAAAAACAAGGATATTTAAATACTAATGTAAATATTACTACTGCCAAAGATACTTCTGAAACCAACGCGCAAAGTATGGTTATCAATGTAAGAAAGGGTGATAAGGTTAAAATAAACAATATCATTTTTGAAGGTCGTGAGCAATTGTCAGAGAAGAAGTTACGAAGAGCACTTAAAAAAACGAAAAAGAAAGTTTTTGGGCGTTTCTGGAAAAAGTCTAAGTATATTAAAGACGAATATGAGAACGATTTAAATCTATTGATTGACAAATACGCTGAAAATGGTTTTAGAGATGCTCGAGTATTATCAGATAGTATTATTAAGGTAGATGAAAATAATATTGATTTAAAAATCAAAGTAGAAGAAGGTAATAAATATTATTTCGGTGATATTGATTTTGTAGGCAATACTGTTTACACAGATAGACAACTCCACGCACTTCTAAGACTTAAAAAAGGAGCCACATATAACGGTGTTTTATTAAGAGAGCGAATTGCAGATGATTCTAAACCAGATGCGATTGATGTAACAAGTCTGTATCAAAACAATGGTTATCTCTTTTCAAGTATTAATCCTGTTGAGGTTTCTGCTGAGAACGATACAATTAATTTCGAAATTAGAATAATTGAAGGGAAAGAGACATTTTTAGATCACATTACGGTTAATGGTAATGAGAAAACGAATGATCATGTAATCTATCGTGAGTTGCGAACTCGACCAGGTCAAAAATATAATAAGTCAGATATTATTAGAAGTATTAGAGAATTAGGCCAACTAGGCTTTTTTGATGCAGAACAGATCACGCCAGATATTCAAAACCCAAACCCTAATGAGGGTACAGTTGATATCGCTTATAGTTTGGTTGAGTCTGGCTCAAGTCAAATTGAATTGCAAGGTGGTTATGGAGGTGGTGGTTTTATCGGTACGCTAGGGCTTTCCTTTAGTAACTTTTCTATTGGTAATATCTTAAAAGGAGAAGCTTATAAACCGGTGCCTATGGGTGACGGTCAGACCTTTGCACTTCGTTTGCAAGCAAGTCGAACCTTTAGAGTGTATAGTTTAAACTTTTCTGAACCATGGTTAGGTGGTAAGAAGCCAGTTCGTTTTAATTTATCATTATCAAGAACACAACAATTTGCAGCTTCCTATAGTAATAGCGGAAGGGTAGAGGTTAATAAAGACCAACAATTTTCAATTACCGGAGTAACTGCAGGTTTAGCGAAAAGAGTGCAATGGCCTGATGATTTCTTTACCATATCACATTCTTTAAGTTATCAATTGTACGACTTTAGAAACTACAATATTGGGTTGTTTAATTTTCCAAATGGAAAAGCTAACTCCATAGCGTATACTTTGGGTATTTCAAGAAATGCAACTTCTGGTGGACGTATTTTCCCTAGAGGTGGTTCAAATTTCGAAATAACAGC
>CALLIG010000245.1 GCA_938009735.1 uncultured Flavobacteriaceae bacterium | reverse complement strand
ATGAAAATGCTCGATTACCATATGTTGGAGACTTTTCAAAATGCAGGACTTGATTTAACCAAAGAACAAATGGTTATTCTTAAAAAACTACATTTTGAAGATGGCTTAAATCAAAATGAACTTGCTTTTTTGACCTATCGTAATAAATCTTCTTTAGCTAGACTGCTCCTAAAAATGGAAAACAAGGGCTACATCATAAGAAAACAAAATATAGAAGATAAGCGTATTAATGAGGTTTATCTAACCGAAGTTGGTAGAAGCGTTTATAAAAAAACACGGCCAGTTATAAAGGACATGATCAATACTATGGAAGCTGGTATTACAGAAAAAGAAAAGCAACAAATAATAAACACATTAAAAAAAGTTCAGAAAAATTTTGAAAGTTTTTAAACTATTCAACGTTTTTGAAGTCTCAGTAAATTGAGGCAATAAAAGTACTAATGAAAATATATTATCTATAACCCGAACCATGCGAAAAATCATTTTATCTGTTTTAGGAGTATTACTAATTATTGGCGGCATATTTGTCGCCAAAATGATTATTGATAGTAAAACTCAAAGAAAGCCAAGAGTTGAAAAAGTTATCAAAACCGTTTTTGCAGAAAAAGCACAAAATGGCGATGTAGCAATCATGGTGCCTGCAAATGGAAACCTAAGAGCTAAAAGACGTGTAGAACTATATTCTGAAGTTCAAGGTGTTTTTAATGGATCTTCAAAACTATTCAGACCAGGAAATGCTTATAGAACAGGTGAAACAATTATACGTATTAATGCATCAGAATACGCTGCTACTGTTCAATCGGCTAAAAGTAACTTATATAATGAGTTGACTTCTATAATGCCTGATCTACGATTAGATTATCCTGATATCTTTCCGAAATGGCAAGCCTATTTAAGTGGATTCGATATGGCAAAAAGCACCCCTGACCTACCCGAAATGTCAACAGAGAATGAGAAATTCTTTATTTCAGGTCGTGGAATCTTAACCAGCTTTTATAATGTTAAAAACCTAGAGCAGCGATTGTCAAAATATCGAATTTCTGCACCATTTAGTGGAGTAGTAACAGAAGCCTTAGTAACAGAAGGCTCTTTAGTTCGCGCTGGTCAAAAATTGGGTGAATTTATCAACACAGATGTATATGAACTTGAAGTTGCTGTCAGTAAAACCTATAGTGATTTATTAAAACTAGGAGAGAATGTTGCCTTAACTAGCCTTGACAAGACCAAAACCTATTCGGGCAAGGTATCACGAATCAATAGTAGTGTTGATCAAGCGACTCAAACTATTAAAGCATACATAGAGGTAAATGATAAAAGTCTTAGAGAAGGTATGTACCTCGAAGCCAGTCTTGATGCTAAACAAGAATCAGATGCCATTGAGATTGACAGAACTTTACTTTTAGAGAATGATCAAATCTTTATAATACGAGATTCTATTTTAGATATTATTGATGTTAAGCCTGTTTACTTTTCAGATAAAAAGGTTGTCGTAAAAGAAGTGCCTGAAGGCACGACTATTATTACCAAACCTGTTGTTGGCGCATATGCCGGCATGCAGGTTAAAATTTTCGAAGACAAATCACCTAAAACTGAAGAATAATGAGGAATATAATAGCATATTTCATTAGATATCATGTTGCGGTTAACGTTATTATCATTGCCTTTTTTGGCTTTGGTATTGTTGGTGCCTATTCTCTAAAATCATCCTTTTTTCCTTTAACGGAATCCAAAAACGTTGCTATAAGTATAACATATCCTGGTGCTTCTCCGCAAGAAGTTGAAGAAGGTATTGTGCTTAAAATTGAAGACAATTTAAAAGGTTTAGAGGGTGTTGATCGTGTAACATCTACCTCTCGTGAAAACAGCGGTAGTATTAATGTCGAAATTGAAAAGGGTAGAGATATTGATTTCATGCTCTTGCAGGTAAAAAATGCTGTAGATAGAGTACCCACTTTCCCAACAGGCATGGAACCTCTAATAGTTTCTAAACTAGAAGTAGTACGGCAAACTATAAGTTTTGCCATTAGCGGAGATAAAATTCCTTTAGCTACCTTAAAACAAATTGGAAGGCAGATTGAAAATGACATAAGAGCCATTGATGGAATTTCACAAATTGAAGTTTCTGGATATCCACAAGAAGAAATAGAAATTGCTGTAAATGAGAATAATTTATTGGCATACAATCTCTCCTTTGCAGAGGTATCGCAAGCTGTAGGTAACGCTAATATTTTAGTGACTGGTGGTAACATTAAAACAAACGCCGAAGAATATTTAATACGAGCCAATAACCGTTCATACTATGGCGACGAGTTTTCAAATATCATCGTAAGAGCAGACCCTTCTGGTCAAACGGTTCGATTGAAA
Source organism: uncultured Flavobacteriaceae bacterium (assembly GCA_938009735.1). Taxonomy (GTDB): domain Bacteria; phylum Bacteroidota; class Bacteroidia; order Flavobacteriales; family Flavobacteriaceae; genus Maribacter_C. The sequence goes on along the minus strand of CALLIG010000245.1, from coordinate 8,934 downwards.
GATGTAGCAACTATTCGCGATCGATTTTCTGAAACGCCCAACGCCGCTTACTTCGATGGTAATCTCTCTGTTAATACAACAATTACAAGTACAAATACTGAGGATTTAATTGGTTCTGCAGAAAAGGTAAATGAATACATTGAAGAGTTTAATCAAAAGTATGATAATGTACAAATCAATGTAGTAAGTGATTTATCGAAAACCTTGAATGGCAGAACCGAATTGTTAATAGAAAATGCTTGGATGGGAATGCTTTTAGTTCTCATTTTTCTATCACTTTTCTTGAATATACGGCTTGCTTTTTGGGTTGCTTTCGGATTACCAGTTGCCTTCTTGGGGATGTTTATTTTTGCAGGATTTTTTGATGTAACTATCAATGTGCTTTCACTCTTCGGGATGATTATTGTTATCGGTATTTTAGTAGATGATGGAATTGTAATTGCAGAGAACATCTACCAACATCACGAAAAAGGAAAGTCTCCTATACAAGCAGCAATAGACGGTACGCTTGAAGTACTCCCTCCTATTATTTCGGCAATTATTACTACAATCTTAGCGTTTTCAATTTTCTTATTCTTAGATAGTCGTATTGGTGAATTCTTTAGTGAAGTTGCTGTAATAGTAATCTTGACCTTGGTCGTTTCATTGGTAGAAGCTTTAATAATTCTTCCAGCGCATTTGGCGCATTCAAAAGCGCTCAGACCAGTAAGCAAAGAACCCAAAACCGGAATCGCAGCTGCTTTTGCCAAACTGCGAATTATCAATGAGTATGGCGATCGCTTTATGAATTGGATGCGAGATACGGTTTACAGTCCGTTTTTGAGATTTGCACTCAGCTATAAATTATTGACTTTCGGATTTTTCATGATGGCTTTGATTTTAGCTTTCGGGTTTATTGGTGGCGGTTATGTACGAACTGCATTTTTTCCAAGAATTGCTAGTGATAGGGCCTCTATAACCCTATTAATGCCAAACGGAACTAATGAAAAAGTTACAGACTCTATCATTTCAATGATCGAAGAAAAGGCAGAAATTGTAAATCAAGAATTGACAGAAAAGTATCTTAAAGGAACTACCAAAGTACTTTTTGAGAACGTAATTAAAAAAATAGGTCCAGGGTCTTCTTCTGCAACCTTAACCATTAATATGCTACCTGGTGAAGAAAGACCCGATGCTATAAGATCTGATGTGGTTACAAGCAGACTTAGTGAATTGGTTGGACCAGTTATAGGCGTCGAAAGTTTGATTTATGGCTCAGGAGGTAACTTTGGAGGATCACCCGTTTCTGTTTCTTTATTAGGGAATAATATAAGTGAACTAAAGGCAGCTAAAAAAGAACTAAAAAGTGCACTTTTAACAAACCCACTACTAAAAGATGTAGCGGATAACGACCCTGTAGGAATTAAAGAAATTCGTTTAAAACTAAAAGATAATGCCTATTTACTAGGCTTAGATCTTAGAACAATAATGAACCAAGTTCGAGCCGGATTTTTCGGTTCTCAAGCGCAACGCTTTCAGCGTGGCCAAGATGAAATAAGAGTCTGGGTTCGTTACGACCGAGAAAATCGTTCCTCCATAACTGATTTAGATGAAATGCGAATTGCTACTCCAAGTGGCGAAAGAGTTCCTCTTAAAGAAATAGCTAGTTATACGATAGAACGTGGTGATGTGGCAATAAACCGATTGGAAGGTCAGCGCGAAATTCAGATTTCTGCGGACATGAAGAATCCAAAGGATAGTCCGACCGATGTCATGACAGAAATTCAGACGCAAATCATGCCTGAGATACAATCGAAGTATCCAACAGTTACGGCTTCTTACGAAGGACAAAATAGAGAATTAGGTAAATTACAAAGCTCGTTAAAACTCGTAGGCCTATCAGTCTTAGCATTAATCTACATAACTATCGCGTTTACTTTTAGAAGCTTTAGTCAACCCTTGATGTTAATCATCATGATTCCTTTTAGCCTAACCGCAGTTACATTTGGACATTGGGTACATGATTTTCCATTGAACATTTTATCCCTTTTAGGTATCATAGCTCTAATCGGTATTATGGTTAATGATGGGCTGGTGCTCATTGGCAAATTCAATAGCAATTTACGTAGTGGAATGAAATTTGACGACGCTATGTATGAAGCAGGACGTTCAAGATTTAGAGCTATATTTTTGACTTCCATTACTACCATCGCAGGATTAACTCCTCTTATTTTTGAAACAAGTAGACAAGCACAATTTTTAATACCTATGGCTATTTCCATAGCATACGGTATTGGTTTTGCGACTGTTCTTACCCTAGTGATGTTACCAATATTTTTATCATTTAGTAATAAAATAAAGGTTAATACTTTGTGGTTAGCTACTGGAAATGATATTACAAAAGAAGAGGTAGAAAGAGCTATTAAAGAGCAGAAAGATGATATTTTACTTGAAGCAGATATGGAAAATACGCAACATTTAGAAACTGAAATAGTTGCTAATTTAGACAGCTCTGAAGAAATTTCACAAGAATTATAGAATGAAAAAACATATATTAAAAATCTCTCTGATTTTATTATTTATCAGCGGTACTATAAGCGCTCAAGAAACATTGCTTTCTAAAGAAGAAGCGGTAAACCTTACCCTTGAAAATAATTTTGGAATCAAGGTAGCTAAGAATCAGGTGAAAATTGCTGATAACAATCAAAGTATCTTAAACTCAGGATACTTGCCAACCTTGTCAAACGCTACAACAGCAAATTATAATCGTGACGATTCTGTTATTGAATTTCCTGGTCGACTAAATGAAGATGGATCTCCTTTTGCCAATGTAGATCTTTATAAGGCTGAAGCGCAAAGATTCGGCTCAGCACTTAATGCAAATTATACCATTTTTGATGGACTAGGGCGTCTTTATAATTACAAAAGGTTAAAAGAACAATACCAACTTAGTGAGTTACAAGCACGTGAAACCATTGAAAATACGATGCTTCAATTGTTTAGTGTTTATTTTGAAGTTGCAAGATTAAGTGAAAATGAAAACGTTTTACAGAAGGCGTTAGAAATTTCTGCACAACGCATAAAAAGGGCTGAATATGCTTTTGAATATGGTCAAAACACGAAACTTGATATTTTGAACGCACAAGTAGATGTGACTAATGATAGTATTAATTTACTAAATACACGTCAACAACTTGCAAATACAAAACGTGATTTAAATGTGGTTTTAAGCCAGAACCTTAATGAGAAATTCGAGGTGGATACTTTAATTCGTTTTATTCCCAAATTACAGCTTGAAGAATATGTGACACAAGCTAAATTGAATAATGTTTCGCTTCTACAAAACGAAAAGAATTTAGCGATAAATGCTTACGACATTAAAGTGAACAAAGCGGGCTATTTACCCACTATTGGTCTTAATGGGGCTTATGGCTGGAATTTAAACCAAAGTGCTGCTTCTGCTTTTTTTCCAGGCACAAATAATACAACTTGGAATTTTGGACTAGGAGCTAGCTTGAGCTGGAATTTATTTGATGGTGGCGGAACAACCGTTCGTGTAAGAAATTCAAAAATCGCTTATGAAAATCAAGAATTATTGCAAGAGCAAGTGGAGTTAGAGGTTGATAGAGATATTCAAAATGCAATGGCTATTTATGAAAATAGATTAAACATTTTCAATATTCAAGAGCAGAATGTCTTGACCAATCAAAACAATTTCGAACGTTCAAAAGAGCAATTTCAATTGGGTCGAATTACTTCTATTGAATTCCGTCAGGCTCAAATAAACCTTTTAAATGCAGAGACTAATAAAAACCTTGCCAAATACGATGCTAAGCTTGCAGAGCTGCAATTACTACAATTGACTGGACAATTATTGAATGTAGATTTTTAAAATATTTCCTGATATATAATAGCTCTAACTACATCTATTTGAAAACCTAGATGTAATTACTCTTTTAATAAATAAGTTGTATATACAACTTATTTATTGTATTATTATTCTATGAAGGAATATGAGCATATCGAAACATTCAATCCGAAGGAATGTTTATCTGGCCAAATCAGTCGCATTAATAGGCTTACCGCAACAATTTTCAGAAAGTATATATCTCCTTTCAAGGTTACCAACAGTCAGTTGACTTTGTTATTTATTCTTTCAAAACATAACACTTTGAATCAAATGCAGCTCTCTACAATTGCTAAATTGGAGAAATCATCGCTGCATCGAAATATCAAAAGGCTAGTTGACAGCAATTATGTGAGTAAAGCGGACTTCCCCCTACTCCAACTAACTAATGATGGAAAAAAATTGGTAAACACCATTATTCCCGAATGGGAAAAAGCGATGACCGAGATTAGAGAAATTATTGGAACGGAAGGAGAATCATCAATACATCAAATTCACCAAAATCTAATATCTAAAACATAGCATATGAAATTGCAACTTTGGTATCACTTACTAAATATAGCTATTGTCTTAATAGTATTTATAATAGGATTTAAAGCAATTAATGGTGCATTTACGAATGCCACAAAAGCGAAAAGAAAAAAAGTGATTTTGGTCATCTGTGTATTATTATGGCAGTTCTATATTTTCGCATTGGGCCAAACAGATATTCTAAGTAGCTATGAGCTACCTCCTCGATTTGCAATATTTCTAATAGGTCCTGCTTTTTTGTTTACAGGGATATTCATTTATTTAAATCGTAATAATACATGGCTTCATTATATTCCTAAAAGTTGGTTGGTATATCTACAAAGTTTTCGAATTTTGGTTGAAACACTTTTCGTTTTTTCCGTTGCAGATGGCATACTTCATAGCAATGTGACCATTGAAGGATATAACTTTGATATGATTCTTGGCTTATCTGCTCCAGTAATAGCATTTCTAGCTTTTGGAAAAAACATGATTTCTGAAAAGATGGTAATACTATGGAACTATATAGGAATAGCCATACTAGCAAGTGTCATTTTTGTGTTTCTATCTACCGTCTTTCTGCCTGAGTTATATGGTAGTGAGAGCAGTTTAATGTCTCTTACATTTACTAATTACCCGTATACCTTAATTGCAGGTTTTCTAATGCCTGTTGGGGTATTTATGCATGTATTGAGTATTGTACAACTACGAAAATCAAAGTAGAGGTTCTAAAAATAATTAAACAGAGCCACTACTCCATTATACGAAATCACACATGAAAAAAACAAGGCTGCAAAAAGCCCAATATTAAGCCAAATACCCGCTTTGTATGTGGTCATCAGCTTCTTGTTATTGATTAGCAGAAGTATGCCAACAATAACCAATGGCAGAACAAATACATTGAAAACCTGAGAAACAATCTGCATTTCAATAGGATTAGCTCCAAAAATGGGAACGATCAAAGCAAAAAGACATGCAATAAAAGTTATTATTTTAAACTGTTTTGAGCTAGTATCCAATTCACCTGATTGAAAATCAGCGACTAAAATCGGGGCGATCAACAAACAAGGAAAAATAGATGATAAGCCAGCACTTAGGGTTCCAAAAAAGAAAAGTGTAAGTGCAAATTTACCGGCGACTGGTTCTAATGTGTTCACCATATCTAGCACCTTAGTAACAGGTTGCCCTTGATGAAACAAAGCACCGCTTGCTACGGCCATTACAGCTGCGCTAATTGCAAACACAAGACAGGCTGCGATAATTGCATCTTTCTTTTGTTGTTTCAAGTTTTTAATACTCCAACCTTTTCCTTTTACAAAAAGAGGCCTTGATAAAAAAGTTGCAGCGGCCATGGTTGTACCTACAAAAGCAGCAACCATCATTTTACCACCTTCCACTTGTGGAACACTTGGCACCAAACCTTTAACAACCTCAATTGGCATAGGATACACCATAAATAGAGATATTAAAAAAGAAAGACCCATTATGGTTACGAAAAGCACCAATACTTTTTCAAAAAAAGTATATTTCCCTACTAGTAATAGGCTGTACATAATAGCTATTACAGTAATTGCGATAACTAGAACGCTTTCATACCTAAGCCCTTCTAGTTGTGGAAAATAAATAAGGAAGATTTCGTAAATTATATTTGAAGAAATTCCGAGGATACCCATGAGGGAATTCCATTGTCCAAATGAAATACCAATAATAATTAGGATAGCGATGAGTTTACCCCATTTTAAATGCTTTTTAAAAGCATATAACGCCGTTTCTCCTGTAACTAAAGCAAAGTTACCATAGGCAAACATTAAGACTCCTGAAAAGATACAACTTAGTACTAGCACCCATAACAATTGCATGCCATACGTACTACCAGCAACAATCATGGAAGTTACACTACCGGTACCAATAGTATATCCGATCGCGAAAATACCAGGGCCGAATGCAAGCACCGCAGCAAGTAATTTTTTAAAAATTGAACTACTTGCTTTCGGCGTTTCCATTGTATTATACTTTAAATATTAAATTCCTAAAGCTTGACCACCACCAATTTGGATAGTTTCCGCCGTAATGAATGAAGCATCTTTACTTGCCAAGAAAGAAATAACACCAGCTACATCTTCGGGTTGGCCTAATCTTCCTAACATGATATTATTTGCCCAAGAAGCAAACACTTCAGGTTTAGTTGCTTTTATTTGTGCATGAAATGGGGTATCAATTGTACCTGGCGATACTGCATTTACGCGAATACCATATTCGGCTAAATCTTTTGCTAATGCTCTTGTAATTGCATGAACACCTGCTTTTGAAGTACCATATATTCCTGCACCTGGTCCACCAGCTGTCCATCCTGCATTTGATGTATAGTTAATTATTGAAGGATGCTCTCCTTTTTTAAGAAATGGTATTGCAGCCCTTGAAGCGAAAAACACAGAATCAAGATTCAAAGCCATTACAAATCTGTAAAAATCTGTTGTCATTTCTTCAAATCGTGACCTTCCACCTAAGCCTCCTGCATTATTTACAAGAACATCAATTCTTCCGTACTTTTCTCCTATTGCTTTAATGTTTGAAGTAACTGCTTCTTCACTTGTCACATCGAACCCACGATATTCTGCAGTAACTCCTTCAGCAGTCAACTCAGCTACTCTTTTAGCCCCTACTTCATCTTCAATACCATTTAAAACAACGGTATATCCGTCTTTTCCTAATCTTTTAGCTACTTCGAAACCAATACCTCCGGTTGCTCCAGTTACTACTGCTACTTTTCCTTTGTTACTCATATTATAATTGTTTAAATCTAATTGTATTTTTATTCTATTTTAGTTTAACCTTTTGCCTTTACTTGTTCAACTTTAGGAATCAATACCCAAACAGCAAATAATGCTGTAACTGTTAATCCTGCTCCTACATAAAATGCAGGTGCATAATTTTCTCCTCTTGTTAACCATGGTACTAATATTGTAAATCCAAATACAGCTAATTTAGCAGCCATTCCCGAAAATCCTGATAAAGTACCTACCGTTTTCTTACTAAACATATCACTTGGTAAGGTTTGTACATTCCCAATAGATGTTTGAAATCCAAATAAGATAATAGCCATTATTATTACTGCCGCTGTTGGCGAATTCATATTAGCACCTACAAAACCAAATACCGAATTAAATACAGACGCAAAAGCTGCTGGATCAATTAGTAAAAAGAATGAAGGAAACATTATTAAACATCCAAGAGTTATAACTTGCTTCCGAGTTTTATTAATATTCCATCCTGCTTTGATTCTATTTTGTGCCAAAAGACCTCCAAACCATGCACCTAACATTGCTCCTGCGTACGGAACCCATCCGTAAATACCAATAGTTTTAACGTCCATACCATATACACCATTAAGGTAAATTGGTATCCATGCTACAAACAACCACCATATAGGATCAATTGCTGCTGAAGCTACTATAACTCCCCAACTTTCTCTATGTTTGAATAACTGAGCTGTAGTTGGAATGTATTCTGATTTATCTACTGATTCTTCCTTTATTATTTGTCCACTTAGAATATATTTTTTTTCTTCTTCAGTAATATTTGGATGATATTCTGGTGGCGCTTTTACAATTAGCAACCAAGGTAACAACCATAACAAACCAATAAGACCAACGATAACAAATATCATTTGCCAACTAAAATACACAGTCATAAAGGCAATCATTGGAATAGCAACAATACCTCCAATTGCTGCTCCTGAGTTAAATAAACCTTGAGCAAATGCTCTCTCTTTTGCAGGAAACCATTCAGCATTTCCTTTTGCTGCTCCAGGCCAGTTACCAGCTTCTGCCAAACCAAGTATAGATCTAAAAATAGCAAAAGTCCATGCTCCAGCGGCAAAAGCATGTAAAGCAGTAGCTATGGACCAAACTCCAATGGAGATTGCGAATCCTATTCTAGTTCCCACCCAGTCAAATATTTTTCCAAATAGCGCTTGACCTCCAGCATAGAAAAAAACAAAACTACCTGTAATCCATGCATATACTTCTTTTCGACCATCTGCATCCTTATCAGGAAACATAGATTCCGCAATATCTGGCCATAAGACTCCTAAAGCTTGTCTGTCTATGTAATTAATAACAGCGGCTAAAGCAATTAAGCCAATTACCCACCATCTTAAACCTTTGGTTTTCATAATTTATCGATTTGGTAATATTACTTATTCTTTTGATTGCCATTAAAATTGAGCAAAAGAAATACAGTAAGCTAAATGCTTACTTAAAATTGTACTCTTAAAATTCACCTATGAAGTTTTTGGCATGAATTACAACAAGTGTTGCGATACCAAAGTATTCGAGTAGTTAAGTTTTAAGTATTAGTTCCCTTCAAATATTTTAAAAGAAAGACAAAATCGTGCCATTTTATCTTTGCTTATTTATTGTTTTAAATATTATAACAATACTGGTATAATGTTTTAAAATGCACTTTCATTTTTTCTTTCGCTAATTGCGGATTCTGATCCTTTATTGCATCGAAAACTTCTTGGTGTTCTTCGATAC
>CALLIG010000244.1 GCA_938009735.1 uncultured Flavobacteriaceae bacterium | reverse complement strand
AATGAAAACAAAAATTTTTTTATTAGTTGGCCTTATAAGCCTTTCTTTTACTTCTTGTATTAAAGATTATCTCGGTCATGGCGACGATGAAAATGATACAGGGTTCCTTACAGAAACAAACTACCTCTATGCAGATGATTTGAAAGTGGCTTTTCTTGAAGACAATTTGGACAAATTGTTTGAAGAAAAAGCATTTCTTGATCAAGTATTTGATGCAGGTCAAGCAAACGAAGAGCAAAAAGAACGTTATGAAGAAGTTGGTAATGAAATTGAAGCTACCAGCAATACTATTTCATCACTTTTTGACATTCGTGAAACTGTATTTAAAATAGTAGGTCCAAAACCACCATGTCCAAGGCCAAGACTTTGTGATGAATGGCTAAATATGATTTATGTTACTCCAAGACCAGATTATACTAAATATCAGTTATTCGTTTATAGTTCAGACGACGAATTGCTTGGACAAAGCATTGGAGAACCAGGAGAACTGTTAGGCGTTGATGGGGCAATAAACTATGTTGATTTCGTCTGGAACACTAAAGATTATAAAGGTGAAATTTTGGTTAAATCTTATGGAGTAACAGATAAAGGCATGGAAGAATTTGCCGTTATATACTCAAGTATAAATTAAAGCAAAACATTATGTATTACAACCTCCTTCGGGAGGTTTTTTTTATGCAATTCAATTTTAATTTTAATTTTAATTTTAAAAAATACTATTCATACCTGTGATCAGAAATATAACTATTCTTTTTTTTATTTTCTCAAGCGCTTCAATAATGGGTCAAAATTATGAAGAACGCATGACTGAATTAGAAACGCATGCTCTTAATCACTTCTATTATGACAAAGATTCTACTTATTTCTACTATGCAAAAATGCACGAATTAGCGATTGAAGAAGAGGATTATATCAAGGCCATTGACAACTTAAATGATCTGTGTGTCGCAGCTGGCGTACACTATGATCTTAACAAAATTGAAAGTTCAATTGATCAATTAGACAAACTGATTAAAGATAGTAAAAGTGTGCTCGACACTCTATCTGATAAGGGAGATGCGCAAAAGAATTACTTGCTATATAATAAAGGAAATTTCTATTATAGTCTCGAGAATTATGAAAGTGCTCAGCAATACTTTGACGCCATAATTACCAACATAAGTGAAAAACCAGATTTCACTACTATTCCTGATGACGTTTCTTTTTTATCAATCTGCTATAGTTTTATTGCTCAAATGAATTCTCTTAGCGGTAAATTTAAATTTGCAGATGAATATTATCAAAAAAATATTCGTCTTCATGAAGACCATATTCCTTTGGACAAAGAAGGCTTATACAAAGTTTATAATCTTTATGCTCAGTCTTTATTCACTCAAAAAAAATACGATTCTGCCAAAAAATACTGGACACTCACCTTTAACTACCTGAAGGAGAACTACACCGAACGCAATCGCAATAGTGTTGTTACAACAGGGTTATCATTAGCAACATTACACAAAGACATAACGCAGCTTGATAGTGCTATGTATTTCTATGATGCATTAAACAAATACACTATAACAGACGACCCTTTCTTAGACCGATTCTTAACCGTCAAAGGAGAAATTCAAATCGCTAAACAGCAATATAACAAAGCACTAAGCTCATTTGAAGAAGCTTTGAACGCCTCTCTTCCCTCTCAACGGCCTAGGATGCGAAAAAAAATAGGTGATTTATATACGCAAATGGGCCAACATGATCAAGCAATTCAGAACTATCAATTTGCTTTACAAGAATTATCACCGCATTTTGTCACTAATGACATTTCTAAAAACCCTGAACCTTCTACTATAAAGCAACAGCAAATTTTATTAGGTATACTTAGTGCCAAAGCTAAATCTCTTTCTATTCAAGAAAACAATACTGCCAAACACACATCTATTGCAACGGTTGACCTTGGAATAAAAACACTTGATATTTTAAAGCCCACATTTAAAAATCACTCCGATAAGTTAGTACTTATCGATGATGCATTTCCACTATTTGAAACAGGTATAGCGACTATATATCAAGCAAGTAAGCAAAACAATACCTTAATTGATAAAGCATTTCATTATTCTGAAAAAAGTAAAGCTGTTATCTTGTTAGATGCTTTGTTAGGAGTTAGAGCAACCAAATTTGCTAATATACCTGAAACAGTACTTAAACACGAAAACGAATTAAAGTCTCGAATCGCCTATATAGAGAAAAATCTTAAAGACGCCTCAGATTCTGAAGAATCTAACACCATTAAAGATGAACTTTTTTCATTAAATCAAGAATATACAACGCTTGTAAAGACCATAGAAAAGAACCACCCTGATTATTATGACCTGAGATTTAATACTGAGGTAACTACGTTGTCGGAAATACAAAAAACACTAGTACCTTCTGAATTACTCATTTCCTATTTCTACGGTAATGAAGCCATTTACGCTATTGCAGTTGACAAGGCATCCAAACAAATTCATCGAATTCCGTTAGATACTTCCTTAGAAAATTCAATAAAAGAGATTCATGGAATGCTAGCTGATTCTAAATCAGATGTTGCAGCTTTAGGCAAAATATCCTATCAATTGTATCAAGATTTAGTTCATCCGTTTATAACATCCGAAGAAAAAAAGAAACTTATTATTATTCCTGACGGACTTCTAAATTACATTCCGTTTGGCGCTTTAAACACCAAAGAAAATAGCCTTTCTTATCTAATGGAAAGTCATGCGATTAGCTATTCTAATTCCGCAACTTTATATGCACAACTTGAAGAACGCCACAAAAAGAACGGGGAGTTATTGGCTTTTGCCCCAATGTTTTCTGGAGAGCAAATTGAAGTAAACCCTAATAGAGACAAATTACTACCCCTACCCCATAATAAGCGTGAAGTTGATCAAATTTTAAAATCGTTCATAGGGCAATCATATGTCAATGAAAATGCATCGCTTCTAAATTTTACTTCACAGCTTTCTAATTATAGTATGCTACATTTAGCTACGCACGCGGTTTTTGATGATACCGCACCAGAGTACTCGTATTTAGCCTTTTCGAGTATGGGTACTGAAGAGAGTTTACTTTATGTTAGTGATCTTTATAACTTAAAGATTGATGCGGACCTAGTTACGCTAAGCGCCTGTGAAAGTGGTGTTGGAGAGCTTAAAAGAGGTGAAGGCTTTCTTAGTTTAGCCCGTGGCTTTTTCTACAGCGGAGCTTCAAGTATTGCAAGTACTTTATGGAAAGTAAATGATGCCTCTACGGCTAATTTAATGGACGCTTTTTATCGTAATCTTTCAGATGGAAATAACAAAGATGAGGCCTTGCAAAAAGCTAAGAAAAGCTTTTTCGAAACGAATCGTCAAAACGGATTGTCACACCCATATTACTGGTCAGGATTCATTATTTCAGGAAACACGGCTGCCTTGACTTCACCAAACTATATCATGTGGGTTGGAATTGGAATATTCGTATTACTATCGATAATTGCTGGTTTCTTTCTTTTTAGAAGAAGACAAGCTAGTTGAGCTTATCAAGCAGTTGTGTGGCTTTTTCTTTATTAAAATCAAACTCTTTTGTGAGCAGCTTTAACTCAGCTTTTGCGGTTTCCACTTCTTTTTCTTTTATCGCTATCAATGCCAAATACCAATGTGATTCGGCTACAAGGGCATCTTTATTAGCAATAACAGATTGTAATAATTCTTTTGCCTTATCATTCTTTTTTAAGTTTAAAAATGACTGAGCTAAATAAAAATCTACATATGGCTGTTTATTCTCAGGTGAAATTTGTTCAAATTTATTAACCGCTTCAGCATAGTTTTTTGACTCGTATGCAACAAAAGCTTCTCTTTCTAATGATTCATTAGTATCACCTCTTGTTATTGTAAAAGCTGTATTTGGGTATTCTTGAAAGTTTGCAGCGTATAGGTCTTCGTAATAACTAGCAGAACCATCCTTATAACCCATCCATGCTAAACCAATTAACATGGTAATTGATGCCGCAATTGCTAAATAACGGTACGACTTTTTAGATGTAGCAACAGGAGCTTCTTTTTGAATTTCTTTTTCAAAGCCAATCAATTTGCTTTTTAACTCGTGATTTTCCTTGTCTTTTATTGCCTGTTTTAGGTCATTTTCAAAATCAAATTGCGCCTTAAAGTCTTTATCAGAAATGAGCAATTCATTAAAAAGTTCCTCCTGCTCTTTACTTAGGCTATTCGCGAAATAATTATATAATAAAAGTTCTTTATCCATTTTAGCAGGCATTTTCTTGGATTCTTTCTCTTAAGCTCTTCATGCATCGTGATTTAGCAGCCTTAACCACATTCTCAGTATTATAATTTTCAGCTTCCATGATTTCGTTTATTGTAAAACCCCTGTAATAAAAGAGTTTTAATAAATCTTGGCATTTTTTTCCTAAGGTTGCAAAATGCTTTTGCAACAATTCTTGTTCAGGCGTGAGACCTTTTTCATCAATATCAATAGTACTCACAAGTTCATCCTCCTCACCAACAATAGAAAGATCATATTCTGAACTGACCACTTTCTTATTCTTTCTCATTTGTTCAAAAATCAAATATTTTCCAATTCCGAAAAGATATGTTGATATACTACTCGTAAACTTTTCAACCTTACCACTCATTATATTATCATAAAAAACGATATAAGCGTCTTGGTAGACATCTATATTCTCTTCTTCCGATAAATTATAACGCCGAGCAAAATTCAAGAACTTATCTCTGTTCTGTTCATATACTTGCTTGAGAACCTTTTCAGAGCCTGATCTTAATTCTTCTAGCGATATATCAATTGACTTTTCTTGCACTTTAATAGACGTTTAGAACAAAGGTTAACATGGCACAAAGCTAATTTAACATTTTTATGGTCTTTCACCAGTAAAATCAAAAATAATTGGGTCGTTCAAAACACTTTGTAGTATTACTACTACTTCGTCGAAATTACTATGAATCAACCTGTTCCGATACATTAATCTATTATTTCTGCTCATACCTGTTAACCTTTTGTGGCAAAAAACATAGAAAATAAATTCTAAAACTTAAAACAATGAAAGCGTTAATAACACTAGTCCTAATATGCATCTTAGGCTCTTTTACAGCATGTCAAGGACAATCAAAAAAAGCAACTTCAAAAAATACAGCAAAGACTTCTGACACAACAAAACAGATGAATTTACTAGATGAGCAGACCAAAATCTTAAGTCAAGTATTTACCATAGGAGGAGCAAGTACAGAAGATAACCCGTTTGCCGGTACTACAAATTATCTTGAACTCATTGAGAAAACTGAAATGCCAGAAGAACAAAAAAAAGAGCTTAGAGAAATATACAAGTTGTACGATTTGAGTTTAGACCCAAAAAAGAAAGCTGAATTCGAAACTAAGGTGAATAAAAAGCTAAAAGAGGCTATAGATAAAAGTATGACTGACCCTAATAACTGAATACTATAGTGAACTAAAAAAGCAATCTTTATAAAAAAACCGAGGTTCACACCTCGGTTTTTTTATAAAGTAATTTCTGCCTCAAAAAGCTTTGAAAAATGTCGCAGTAATTTCTGCTTCACTTCGGCCATATCAACTTCTTTTTTACCTAATTCTACATTCAAAGAAGTTACTGCCTTCCCTTTTATTCCACAGGGAATCATTAAATCGAAATAGCCTAGATCTGAATTTACATTTAATGCAAAACCATGCATTGTCACCCAGCGAGAAGCTCTAACACCCATTGCACAAATCTTACGAGCAAATGGAGTGCCAACATCTAGCCATACTCCCGTTTCACCTTCTGAACGTTCTGCTTTTAGCCCATATTCAGCTAGTGTCAAAATGACCATTTCTTCTAAAAATCTTAAGAATTTATGAATATCAGTAAAGAAGTTATCGAGATCTAAAATAGGATAACCGACAATTTGGCCTGGCCCGTGATAGGTTATATCTCCCCCCCTATTTATTTTGTAAAACGTAGCTCCCTTGTCCGCGAGTTGTTTTTCATCTACAAGAAGATTTGTAAGGTCCCCACTTTTACCTAAAGTAAAAACATGAGGGTGTTCGACAAACAAGAAGTGATTAGGAGTTTCTTTAGTAGATTCCTCCCTCCTATTCTTAATTTTAAGATCAATGGTTTCTTTAAAAAGTTGTTCTTGAAAATCCCAACTTTCTTTATAATCTTTCAGACCTAAATCTTGAACAATAACCTTCTTATTCATTGCTACAAAGATATGAAATTGATAAAGGGTAAGACCTCCTCCGTAGTTCCCCCGAAAAGGAGAAAGTCAAACCCTTAAAAGTGCTGTATATATTTTTTTTAATTTGACTGTAGTAATTAATTCGGATTATTCAAGATCACTAGCGCTGCAATAACACCAGGTACCCATCCACATAAGGTTAGTAACAATACAATTAGGAAAGAACCACAACCTTTACCGATAACCGATAGGGGTGGAAATAGTATAGCAAGTAATACTCTTAAAAAACTCATTTGATTTTGATTTTTGATTGATGATGTACTTATTGGACGCAAATGTACTCACATTGTTACAAAAACCTTTATTTTTAAGCTTCTACTTTAATCTATTTCATGCTGCAAAAAATTGTTTCACTACTATTTATCTTTATCTCCTATACTGGTATTTCACAATATAGTTTTGAAGGGCAAATTGCAGAAAACATTGATGGTAAAACTGTTTACTTATCAATAATAGAAGACTACCGAAAACTTTCAAGACCTTATTTAGAGCAGATCATTAAGAAAGCATCTGTTGATTCATTGGGTTATTTTAAGTTTCAAGGAGATAATCTGTCTCCTGATAATCGCATTTACCGCATTCATGTGGATGAATGTGCTGATCAATCAACAGATTCAAATCACTTCTTCGGAAGGTGTGAAAACAGCAGAAACATATTGTTTATAGGTAATAACAAGGACAACATAAGTTTCCCTACCACATTTGCTGATGAAATATTGTGTGATATTAATTCTACGAATCAAAAATCAAACGTCTTTCTTGAAATAGATGCACTCAAAGAAGAAATGGCATTCGATTTTTATGATTATCCAAGTGAAGCAAATCGTAAATTGAATTTTAAAAAATGGTTCAGAACCTTACATGATTTTGGTCAAAACCTGAATGAACCTTTAGCTGAACTTTATATTTATGATTTCTTATCAGATAAAGGAAATGAAACCTACCCTTACTATTTGAAAAACCTGTCTAAAAATGATTATTACACAGAACTTAGTGATCGATTAGAAGAGAAATACCCAAATACTGTATTTACCGAATTATATAAAACCGAGATTGATACTGATCAGCAAATGGTATCACAAAATAGTTACAGTAATTCGATTTGGAAATGGGTTTTAGGTATTCTGCTCGGCCTTTCTTTATTTCTAAATCTGTTTCTCGTATTTAGACAACGCAGCAAAAAAAGAAAACAAAAAGACGATTCCGTTAGTAAGTTGACTGCCCAAGAACAAAAGATTGTAAACGAGATTCTTAAAGACAAAACCAATAAAGAAATTGCTACAACCATGTTTATTAGTTTGAGTACCGTAAAAACACACATCAATAATCTCTACAAAAAACTAGGTGTTACTTCGCGTGAAGAAATCAAAGAACTCTTCTCTTAAGTAAAATTCCACCTAGGGTCTAGTCCTCATTTCCACCCCTAAAAATAAGCAACGCGCTGCGATTTAAAAGATCTTTCGGTTTTAATATAAAACTGAAAAACATGAATCGAATTATCTTATTTACCATTTTTCTAATCTTCACAACCGCAACAGCACAAGACATTAATCAAGAAATAAATCAAGAAAACGGACAGTCATTTTTAGTTGGTCAAATCGATATCACAGGACTCTCATCAAAGTCGTATCAAAGCTGGTATTCGAATAATCAAAAAGCATATGAAGTAGATGAAGAAACTATTTCGCCCATAAAAGCTGAATTAGCCAAACATCAAATATTAATCTTTATGGGTACTTGGTGTGGTGATAGTAAAAGGGAAGTGCCGCGCTTTATCAAAGTTTTAGAAGCTGCAGACTTCCCAATGGAAAATCTAAAAATTGTAGGGTTAGACCGAAGAAAGGGAAAGTATAAAACAAGTCCGAATGGCGAAGAATGGGGATTACAAATAAAACGTGTGCCCACATTTATTTTCTATAAAAATGGAAAAGAGATCAATCGAATTATCGAAAGTCCAATTACTACCTTAGAAGCAGATATCAAAGCTATTGTCTCAAACAAGGTGTACACTCCTAATTATCCACAATCGTTGCATTTTGATTGACCCAACAACCTGAGTCTTTGAATCTTTGAAGACCTTGTATATGTTAATAGCAAAGGGTAATTTTGCACTTTAAATTTTTCATATGCAATTGTCAGAACAAGAAATAATCAGAAGAGAGAAGTTAACCAAATTACGTGAGATGGGTATTGACCCTTATCCCGCGGCTTTATATCCTGTAGATGCTACTTCAAAGAGCATTAAACAGAACTATGAAGAAGGTAAAAAGGTTGTGATTTCTGGCAGATTGATGCGTAAAAAAATTCAAGGAAAAGCATCTTTTGGAGAGCTACAAGATAGCGAGGGTCGTATTCAATTGTATTTCAACAGAGACGAAATTTGCCCAGCTGATGACCATTCTAAATACAATGAAGTCTTCAAAAAGCTTTTAGATTTAGGTGATATTATTGGCGTTGAAGGAGAGCTTTTCACCACACAAGTTGGAGAAAAAACAGTTTTAGTAAAAGACTATTCTATTCTTTGCAAAGCATTACGTCCATTACCTTTACCAAAGCAAGATGCAGATGGTAATATGTATGATGAGTTTAACGACCCAGAATTACGTTACCGTCAACGATATGTTGATTTGATTGTAAATCCTCACGTAAAAGACACTTTCATAAAGCGTACAAAGATTACCAATAGCATTAGAAAATTTTATAATGACAAGGGGTATTTAGAAGTAGAAACTCCGATTTTACAACCAATACCAGGTGGTGCTGCGGCACGTCCATTTTTGACACATCACAATGCACTTGATATTCCATTGTACTTGCGTATTGCGAATGAATTATATCTGAAGCGATTAATTGTAGGTGGTTTTGATGGTGTCTATGAATTTTCTAAAGATTTTAGAAACGAGGGAATGGATCGTACCCACAACCCTGAGTTTACTGTAATGGAACTCTATGTAGCCTACAAAGACTACAATTGGATGATGGACACCACAGAAGAATTACTTGAAAAAGTAGCCATCGATGCTAACGGGACTTCAAAAGTAACCGTCGGTGAAAACGAAATTGAATTCAAAGCACCCTATGCTAGAGTGCCTATTTTAGAAGCTATAAAAATTCATACTGGTGAAGATGTTGCTGGCATGGGCGAGGTTGAATTGCGTGAAACCGCCAAAAAACTAGGTCTCGAAGTTGACGAAACTATGGGAGTTGGTAAATTAATCGATGAGATTTTCGGTGAAAAATGTGAGCACTTTTATGTGCAACCGACCTTTATTACTGACTATCCGAAAGAGATGAGTCCGTTAACGAAACAACATCGTGATAATCCTGCCTTGACAGAACGTTTTGAATTAATGGTAAACGGAAAAGAATTAGCAAATTGCTATTCTGAATTAAACGATCCTATTGATCAACGCGAACGTTTTGAAGAGCAACTACGTCTTTCTGAAAAAGGAGATGACGAAGCGATGTTTATAGATCAAGATTTTATTCGTGCTTTAGAATACGGCATGCCCCCAACTTCTGGTATTGGTATAGGTATTGACCGTTTGGTTATGTTACTGACTAATAATTCTTCTATTCAAGAAGTATTATTCTTTCCACAGATGCGCCCAGAAAAGAAAGCTGTTGAACTGACGGATGAAGAAAAAGTAATTCTTGCTATTCTTAAACCGGAAGGTTCTATGGAATTAGGAGCCCTTAAAACTCAAGCTGCACTTAGTGGCAAGAAATGGGATAAATCTATAAAAGGACTTGCAAAGCACGGACTTACGAAAGTGACTAAAACGGATGATGGTTTGT
>CALLIG010000243.1 GCA_938009735.1 uncultured Flavobacteriaceae bacterium | reverse complement strand
AGAAGATGATATTACTGTTTTTGAATATATGGTTGTGAACAAATCTTGGTGGGACACTATCGATTTTATTGCGCCTAAGCTAATGGCTGCATATTTTATAAAGTACCCTGAGAAAAGAAAACATTTTGTAGATAAGTGGTTAAGCTCCAATAATATTTGGTTGCAAAGATCTGCATTGCTTTTCCAATTAAAATACAAAGAGAATTTAGACACCAAATTACTTTCCTATACCATTGAGGGTCTATTAGGATCAAAGGAATTTTTTATAAATAAAGCCATAGGTTGGGTACTTAGAGAATATAGCAGAATAAATCCGAAATGGGTTTCAGATTATGTCAATAGAACTTCGCTAAGTAATTTGAGTAGGAGAGAGGCGCTAAGACTAATCTAAGCTTAGTTTTATTGCTTATGGATTTTATCGTAATCTTCTTTTGAATTTTTTAGAAAATTGAGTCTTGATCATAAAACCCAAGATGATACCTGCAAGAATTAGGGTGACTAAGTTTCCTATGATTATTGGCATTTGATTGTTTAGTGTACCATAGATTAACCAAAGTGTAACGCCGGTTACAAACAGTAAATACATAGGAAAAGAAAGACCTCCTGTATCTTTTGTTTTAATGGTTTTGATAGCCTGTGGTAAGAAACTGATTGTTGTTAACAATGCTGCTACATTACCGATAATTGATGTGAAATCCATTTGTACGAATTAAGTAGGTTTTTATATTTATGTGGCAAAGTTGGAATTTCTTTAGCGTGTACACTACAACTTATTTTTCATATTTATGTGTTATTTTACCCTTGTGATTATCAATTTTGTAAATGCGAGATAATTTAATGTAGAATTTACATAAGCCCAACACTTTTTCAATACACTAAAATTGTCTAGCAGTATATTTTGACTAATTTTATCATATGTTGCAAGAACTTAAAATAGCTTTAGTACAATCTTCATTAGTTTGGGAGAATCCGGAACAGAATAGAATCAATTTTTCGAAAAAGATATCGTCGATTTCTTCGGATGTTGATCTGATCATCTTACCAGAAATGTTTACCACAGGATTTACAATGCGACCTCAAGATATTGCTATTGAAGAGGGAAAGGTCACTTTAGATTGGATGATTCAACAAGCCAATTTAAAACAATCAGCTATAGTAGGAAGCATTCCTTTTTGCGAAAATGGAAATTACACAAACACTCTTTTTTTTGTGCAGCCAAACAGAAGCTATCAGCGTTATGATAAGCGACATACATTTACTTTGGCAGGGGAGAGTGAAGTCTATAAGGCAGGTACTAAAAAATTAGTTTTAGATTATAAAGGATTTAAAATATGCCCTATGGTTTGTTATGATTTACGTTTTCCTGTATGGGCAAGAAATGTAGAAAATTATGACCTGCTGCTTTATGTTGCTAATTGGCCAAAACCTCGAATTACCGCCTGGGATACTCTGTTAAAAGCACGTGCAATAGAAAATATGACTTATTGTATCGGCGTAAATAGGATTGGTAAAGACGAAACCGGTCACGAATATTCAGGTCATTCTGCAGTATATGATTGTCTTGGTGAACAATTAGCTTTTACAGAAAATGAAGAAACAATTTATGCGGTTTTGCATAAAGATCATATTACCACAATTCGCGAAAAGCTAAAATTTTTAGATGATGGCGATGTGTTTACTCTTGAAGTATAAATGTTGTGTTCTCTTCCCAATTCGGTCTCAATGCAATTAATTTTGGGTAGTAACTGACTCGTTCAGGCTGTACACCTTTTAAGAAAGAACCGGTGTCCCACTTTCCATTTGCATTAGTATCATAAATAACCCGAAGCAGATAATTAGATGGATCAATATTTTTGAATTCTATTGGAGCATCTTCATTTATAATTTGTTCAATTTGGGTTCTCCCTTTATCATCTGTTAATTGAACGATCAGAGGGTATGCTATTGCCCCAGTTAAATTAACCGTCAAGTTGCTATAATCAGAAAACCTTCTGGTATTCAATCTATAATTGGTGGTGTCGTTGGTTTGCCCAAAAAAGTCAGTAATCGCCCCAGGTAATAGGTCTAAGGTGTAGTTTTCACTAGGCTCTATAGGAAAGATAAAATCAATTTTATTGGCAATTGTATCAAAGGAAACATCAAAATCAAAGGGGATAGAATCTTTCACCATCATTTTCATTTTTGACGTATCAATTTGAGTCAATGGCGTATTTGCTTCCAAATAAAAGGACTTATTAAAATCTAGAGAACCAGTCTGATTAGGAGAAATTTTGAGTGAATCTGTACCAACCTTTCGTCTTTTTACTGTAAAAGTGTCTATGACTTTTTTTACTTCATTCTCAATTGTAAATACAATGGAGTCCATTTCATTCGGGGTAAACCAGAAATTGATACTATCCTTATCTCGCTCTTTCAATATCCGCGTTTTTACAGTATCAGGAATCGTGGTAAGTGGGGTTATTTTTATAACCTCATCTTCATCTCCGTAATAGCCAAATATGATCCTATTTCTTGAGACATAGCTTGGCACCGAAGCGCTGTAATTAGGGATTTCTTTAAAAAGGGTAAGTGCAGGTAATTGCAATGAATCAGATGGTAGGAATATGGTGTCATTTATAAATCCAATTTTGTCCGCATTCTGATCGAAAAGATTGTTTTTGGCTTCGTCTTTAAGAGCAAATATGGCATACTGACCTTCCTTAATATTCTTCAAACTAAAAATAACGGTACTGTCTAATGTATTCGTAATGTAATTCGGTGGTTTTTTGTAAAGTGTTGAATCGGTATATGCTGAATCAATTTCATATAGCATCACAGTTATAAATTCATCTGCTTTTTGGTTAAAAGCGTCTTTTATTGCCCCTTGTAGTTCAAGGGAGTCGATATAATCTCCGGTAGAAAACACATAAGTCAAAAAACTGCTAGGGTTACCCTCGTTGTTATCTTGAACACTTTGACCAAAATTAACAGTATAGGTCGTATTTTCAAGAAGTGTATCTTTTAGTTTTATTTCTACATATTTCTGTGCGCCACCTTGCGGTGTTATCTCCGGTTGATTTTTTAGCGGCGGAGATACGATGAGTTGGTCTTGAACATCTTTTAGCTTAATGTATTCATCAAAGGTTAGTTTAATCTTATCACCCTTGAAATTTGTAGTCATGTTTTCAGGTTCTGATTTTATTAGAACTGGCGGATCTTCATCTTTTGGTCCCCCTGTCAGCGTACCTCCCCTTCTTCCACATTGAATTAGTGAAACAATAATTAATAGAAAAAATAAAGTAGCTAAAAACCGACGTAACATAGGGTATTATTCTTTGAACTTATTCAAGCAAATTACTTAAACAAAGAAACGATTAATTTGTAGATTATTGAAATTGAGATACAACGGCCATACTACCAATATAAATGTTGATTACTTCGGCTTCTTGAAGTGCTTTTGCGCAAATTTCCATAGTAGCACCGCTCGTAATTACATCATCAAGTAAAAGAACCTTTTTGTTTTTGAGCAAACTAGGGTCAGTCAATTCGTAAAGGGCTTTATTATCTTGCCAACGTCCAATTCTTGTTTTTGCGGTTTGTGTTTTTGTATTGGCTGTTTTGATTAATAAATTATCTGCATATTTAGAACCGATGTGTAAAGCTATTTGTTCTGCGAATTGGGCAACTTGATTATAACCCCTGTGTTTCAACTTTTTCTTGTGCAAAGGAACAGGGATTACAATATCAATATCGTTTAAATATCCTTCCTCTTTTAATTTTTGGCCATACCAATCTCCTAAAAAAGCACCAATTTGTTCTTGGTTTCTATACTTAAGGTGATGTATAAGCCGCTGTACTATACCATTTTCACTAAAAAATAGGAACGAACTTGCCTTTTTTATGTGAATTCGACCATAAAAAATACGGTCAAGGGTGTTTTCTTCGTTAAAGGTGTAATCGGTGAGTGGCATACTATTTCGACAAACGGTGCAAAGGTGATGCTCTCCTCTATTTAAATGCGCATTACATCCAAAACATACTATAGGTACTAGTATGCTATTGATATCATTGATTACCTTTGTTAGCTGACGATTAAACAAATCTTAATAAAATTAAAGCCCATTCAACCTGATGGACAAACAAGATACAAAATTCAATTATAAAATAATACTAGCCGCTTTGTGCGCTGTGGTAATTGGCATTCTAATTGCCTTTTATTATAGTAATGCGCAATCAAAAAGCGAAATAAATTTTTTGGAGCACGAAAGAAATTTGATGGCTAAAGATTTGACGCTAATGAAAGCTGATCTAGATCGGCTTATAGCACTCGATGAGGTTAATGATCTTGATTTACAATCTTCAAAATTTAGAGTGCAACAGTTGCAAGATTCAGTTGGTAGGCTTCAATTCACTATTGGAAGGTTGCGAGAGTTTAAAACGGAATTACGACGATTAGAAGCTAAGAATGATAGCTTGAAATTAAAGAATGATTATCTCAGTTATAACAACATGCAGCTTGCTGAAAAGTATGAGGCATCACAGAATGAAATTCAGCAGATTAGAGCTAATTATGCAGCCTTAGCAAAAGTCGAAGCGCTTGAAAGAGATAAGATTCAGGAAGTTAACGAGGTGCTTAAGGTTAAAAAATATTTAGAACTTCAAACAACTCAAGCAAGTGCTATCAGAGTTCGTGGTGCCAAAACAATTACAAGTAACAAAGCTTCAACCATAAAAAGATTAAGAGGTCAAGTTGTTATTGCAGCAGATAACTCTCTAGCGAACCAAGAAAGAATACTTTATTTTCAGTTCTTAGGTCCAAACATGGGTATTATTGAAGATAATGCCAATACTATAAACGTTAATGGTAATGTTTATAGTAAAAGAGTTTCAATTGATTTTACTGGTGAACAAACTGAAGTTACTGACTTTATTACTATACCAGAAGGTTCTTTGCAACCAGGCGACTATATCTTAAATGTTTTTGAAGATCAGCGCTTACTACAAACGACTGAATTTCAATTAAAATAATTAGCCTTTACACGTTAATTATTCCCTTAATTTTTCAAAAGGATATTTTAATAGTCTTTAAAATCGGATAATATTCTATTTTTGCCAAATGGCAAATCAAGAAGACGTTTTTAAGAAAGTAATTTCGCATGCAAAAGAATACGGCTATGTATTTCAATCTAGCGAGATATATGATGGACTGAGTGCAGTTTATGACTACGCACAAAATGGAGTAGAACTCAAAAAAAACATAAGAGAATATTGGTGGCGCGCAATGGTTCAACTCAATGACAACATTGTTGGCCTTGATGCGGCAATTTTTATGCACCCAACTACTTGGAAAGCTTCTGGGCATGTAGATGCTTTTAGTGACCCTTTAATTGACAATAAAGATTCTAATAAAAGATACCGCGCTGATGTTTTGGTTGAAGACTACGTGGCTAAAATTGAAGGTAAAATTGAGAAAGAAGTAAAAAAAGCAGCCAAACGTTTTGGAGATGCCTTTGATAAGAATGAGTTTTTGTCAACCAATCAACGTGTTGTTGATTATCAAGAAAAGGCAACAACAATCTTAAAGCGGCTTGGAAAATCATTAGAAAATGAAGATCTAGCTGATGTAAAATTATTGATTGAGGAACTTGAAATTGCTTGTCCAATGTCAGGTTCAAAGAACTGGACAGATGTCAAACAGTTTAATTTGATGTTTGGCACAAAGTTAGGTGCCTCGGCAGAAACAGCGATGGATTTATATTTACGCCCTGAAACTGCACAAGGTATTTTTGTTAACTTCTTGAACGTGCAGAAGACCAGTCGTATGAAGATTCCGTTCGGAATTGCGCAAACTGGAAAAGCCTTTAGAAACGAAATTGTAGCGCGCCAGTTTATATTTAGAATGCGTGAGTTTGAACAAATGGAAATGCAATTTTTCATCAAACCTGGAACCCAAAAAGAATGGTACGAAAAGTGGAAAGAGAACCGCATGAAGTGGCACTTATCTTTAGGACTAGGGGAAGATAACTATCGCTTTCATGATCATGAAAAATTAGCACATTATGCAGATGCAGCGGCTGATATAGAATTTCGTTTTCCTTTCGGTTTTAAAGAACTAGAAGGAATACATTCAAGAACTGATTTTGATCTTTCAAAACATCAAGAATTTTCAGGTAAAAAATTACAGTATTTCGACACCGAAGAAAATAAAAATTATGTGCCATATGTGGTAGAAACATCAATCGGTTTAGACCGGATGTTCTTGGCCGTATTTTCAAATTCACTTAAAGAGGAAGAACTTGAAAACGGAACTACGCGTACCGTTTTAAAATTACCTGCTGTTTTAGCTCCAACCAAAGCAGCTGTGTTTCCTTTGGTTAAAAAAGATGGTTTACCAGAATTGGCAATGGAAATCATTAATGATCTGAAATGGGACTTTAATGTACTTTATGATCAAAAGGATGCTGTTGGGCGTCGTTACAGAAGACAAGATGCTAATGGAACACCATTTTGTATTACTGTAGATCATCAGTCGTTAGAAGATCAAACGGTTACTATACGTCATAGAGACACTATGGAACAACAGCGTGTTGCCATTGCAGATGTAAAAGCAATCATTCACAAAGAGATAGACATGAAGTCTTGGTTGATGAAGATGTCTTAGTTATAATTTATAACCGAGTCGTAAACTTCCATAATAATTTCTTTCATCGCCAGGGTAAAAATAGCGGGGTTCTCTTCCGCCGAACCCTTGTGTGTTTATGAGTACTGACTGTGCGTAGACTTTATCAAAAAGATTGTTTACACCAAAGTCAATGCCAATAGTGAAATGATCTGACAACTTTTTTTGGTATCCCATTCGCGTATTGAAAACCGTAAATGGTTCGCTATACAAATCAGCTGCATTGGTTAATGGAATTTCATCAACATGTTGATGTGTGGTATTCCAATAGAAGTTTTCAAAAAGACGAAATTGAATACCTGAAGTTCTACGTTGTTTTGGGACTCCTGTTAGCGGGTT
>CALLIG010000242.1 GCA_938009735.1 uncultured Flavobacteriaceae bacterium | reverse complement strand
TCTTTTTAGCGAGCGAACTACACGAGCTATTTAGCAGTAATAAACCAATAAATGTGACAAAGAGCCTCATAAGTAGCGAACGTTTGAAGATTTAGTTTGGTATGAAAATGGCTGGGTCAGACTATTTATTTAACATTTACTCTGTATTGAATACGGTAAAAGCATTATAAATAGATGTTTAAGATACTAGTTTTTGCGCAAAACCATCAAATAAGTTGTTGTGTATGAGAAGGATAAATGACCGAAACATGTGGATTTTGAAGCATTAAAAATATTACAAAACCTAATATAAAGAAGGCAAAACGTACTATTAAATGATATATTAGTTAGATGAACTAACACATGTAAAATTCTGTTTTTCAGAAGTTTCGCTAATAATTGGGTATTATTTTACCATTGGTCGGTTGAACCTGATTTTGATAGAATTTATAGCGTGTTTTATAAGATGCACAGTTAAAAATTGTAATTTGCCCCCACTATTTAAGGGAATTTTGTTATTTTATAACATTAATAAGTAGTTCAAAACGCCGCCACCATGAGTAAAAAGCACGAAACGATGTTTAAGTTAGAAGATAAAATAGAGAGTTCTGCCTCTAAAATTGATGTGATCAAAAACTTGATTATTGGAGACACATTACAGTCATATGATTTAGAGTTCGAAAAACTCAAAAAAGACATACTTGCAAAAAAGAAAGTTTTAGATGAGTTAATTGATGAGGTAAGATCTGAATTAAATACTTCAATTGATAGTATTTCTACTGATGTAAATATTCGAATTACAGAACTAGAGAAAAACCTTGACAACAAAATTGAGGACTTAGGTGAAGTATCTGTCAACAAGAAAATGTTGGGAAAACTTTTAGTTGACCTAGGAGAGAAAATAGGTTCTAAATAGAATCAATATATTCAAAAATGCGCGAAAAGGATAAGATTGAAATTTTAAAAGACATTCTTTTTGCTGAAGAGCACGAATTTGAGGAAAAAATTGCTCAAAGAGTTGAACTTTTAGAGCAGACACTTCAAGAGCGCGAAAAACTTTCAAAAAAAGTAGACCCTATAGTTTCTAAACATATTGAGGAGTTTACAAAGAGTATCCCGCAAACCTTAGGCCCAGTTATTACCGAAACACTTAAAGAAGAAATTAGACTTCACAAAGACGAAGTAGTTGATGCGCTATATCCTATTTTGGGTAAAATGGTTAAAAAATATGTTGCGCAAGAAATGAAATTGCTTTCTGCCAAGATGAATAATCAACTAGGTTTTTTAGCTTTTTGGAAAAGAAAAGTAAAGTCAACCTTTACGGGCAAGAATGAAAAAGGACTCATGTTTGATGATTTGAATGTAGCCAAAATTGAACAGGTGCTCCTTATAGAAAAAGATTCCGGGATTCTAAAAGCGAGTTTTGCGAAATCAAGAGCTATGGATGAGGAAATGGTCTCAGGAATGCTCACCGCAATTAAATCATTTGTTGAAGACGCGTTTAGTCAAAGAGATCAAAACCTTGAACTCATTGAGTATGAATTGTACCAAATTCACCTTCAAAGTTTTGCAACACACTATATGGCAGTAGTGATTTCAGGAAACTACGGACTTACATCAAAAAACAGATTACAAGATATTATTTTCGACTTCTATAATAGCTTTATGGCTATGAATTTAGATTTAGTATTCGAAACAAACAACTCGGAAAACAGTATTGTTCCAGTTGAAAAATCTAAAGTTGAAAAGGAATTGAGAAAATATTTTGGGAATGCAAAAATCTAAAAAAATAGTTGTCTTAGGGCACTTCGGAGTTGGCAAAACGTCTTTAATCCGTAGGTTCGTTACCGATACCTTTTCAGATAATTATAAGGTTACTATTGGTGTTCACATCACGAAAAAAGTGGTTGAAATTTCTGTAGAAAATGAGGTCTCATTAATTCTATGGGATCTAGAAGGCACCGATGATATTGCAACGATTAGAAACTCATATTTATTAGGCACCCATGGTGCAGTCTTTGTATTTGATGTGTCTAGACCATCTACTTTTGAACATCTTAAAGATGATTTAAAAATTATTAGTGATAAAATGCCCAAGGTACCTTTAATGGTAGTGGGAAATAAATCAGATCTTGTTACAGAGAGCGAACTAAAAGAGGTCTTAGATGAGCAAGAAATATCAGTTGACTTTCTAACAAGTGCTAAAACAGGTAAAGAGGTAAACACGCTGTTTTTGAAATTGGCCACATTACTGACTACCGATGCTTGATACCTACCAAAAAAAATACACCAATAACAATCGGCAATTCGTTTTAATAGATAAAACAGGCATTGTTCTTGAAAGTGACCAGACACTAATGAAGATAGCGTTTGGCCATTCTATTTTTGAACTGCATCCTTTTTTTGAAAGTCTAACTTCAGTTTTCGAAAGCAAAGAAGAAGTCAATTTTTATGGTATTCATATACCTTTTGAAGACCAATTGTTTATAGTTGATATTAAGGCAGCTCCAGTTAAAGAGGGATTACTCTTAATTCTTAAAGACCTTACCGAACATTACAATTCTTATCAAAAAATAACGCAAACTCGGAATGAATCGGTTATTAAAACCGAATTGACGGTTCTTAAAAACCAAGAATTAGCCGAAAGAGAGCGTTTTAAAAATAGCTTTATTCAAAATTTTAGTCACGAACTTAGAAATCCGTTGACTAGTATCATGGCGATTATAGAAATATTGGGTGATACTGAAATGACGAATGAACAATTACAAATGCTCGATTTTCTAAAAGAATCAAATACGAATTTACGACTGATGTTAGAAGACACACTCAGTATTGGTATGATTGACGCAGGTCAATTACAGATACAGAAAGGAGTGTTTGATTTACATAAGTTTTTTGAATTATTAATATTCACCTATAAGGCCAAAGCAAAGGAAAAAGGATTGAAATTTGATTGTTTATGGGATGAGAAGATTCCGAAACTAGTTGAAGGTGATCGCTTAAGGCTCTATCAAATCGTAACCAATTTGATAGATAATGCTTTAAAGTATACAGAACAGGGTTCTATTCAGTTTGATGTTAAATTGAATCAAAAGAGGGCTAATATTGTTAACCTAAGGTTTGAAGTAACTGATACAGGTGTAGGTATATCAGAAGAAAATAAAGATGCTATTTTCGAAAGTTTTAGGCAAGTAAAGTCAAATGGTACAACAAAAGGTGTTGGCTTGGGACTTACAATAGCTAAAAAGCTATTGCTTCTTATGAATAGTACTATTAAAATGCAATCTACACTTGGTGAAGGGTCAAAATTTTATTTTGATCTAAGTTTTGAATACCCATTGTTTACCGATTCTAATAGCGAGTTGTCAAGTAAAGCAAGAAGGCCTAAAATTGAAGCGAAACATTTAGATCAAAAGAAATATAAGATATTGTTGGTTGAAGACGACACTTATGTTCAAACTACGCTATTTAAGATTCTTTTAAACACGAATAGATTTAAAATTGATTTGGCATATGACGGCGCTTTGGTTCTTCAAGAAGTTGTCACCAATAATTATGATTTGATTTTAATGGATGTCAATTTGCCTAATCTTGACGGAAATCAAATAACCCGTCTTATTAGAGACTTCCCTTTTAAGAATATTAAGAATACTCCAATTATTGGTATTACTGCAAATGCCTATGAAGAGAGCATCGCAGAATGCTTAAAAGCAGGTATGCAAAAGGTTTTGACAAAACCTTTTGAAAAAGACGACCTTCTTAAGCTTATTTATAAGATTTTAAAATAAGTTTTCTCCTAAATAATCTAGTATTAGTATGCGCGCATAATAGTATATTTGTAGGATTCGCCTTATAAATATGCTTTTAATCGATGAAATATGCTGTTAAACGAGCGATAATTATTATTTCATCATTATTCTTTCCACAAGTATATGTCTGTATACTTTAGCCTCAGAATTAATATAGAAAGCTATTTTTAGAATAGCAGAAAAACTTTTGATAAATGAATCTTTTAGAATTACCATACATAGTAGAGTTCTTTTTTGCAGTTAGCACAATCGTATTTGTCACGACGCTTTATGCAATTCTACCAGCTTTGGTTTTCGACAAAAGAACATTATTCAAGCCAGAATTAATTAACTCACTTTGGACAAAGATTTTTAGTAATGCGTCCGATAGCATAGAAAAGTTAGTTGTTGGAGATAAACAAAATGAAACTAAAACCTCATTAGTAGCAATTGAATGCCAATATGAGACGGTAAAAATTTATAAACAGGGCTATACAAACACTAACCATTGAGTATAATCCAGAATGCGCAACTTAAAATAGAAAACGAAGGTATAATTACAGTAATTTGGAGGCGTTTTACTTAATTATCTAAAATATTATCGCGGGTTGGTTCCCCCAACCGCGAGAAGTTGGTTTTTTAAAGTTGGTTGTTAAGGCCCTGATTTATCAGGGCTTTATTTGTTTGCAAAAATTTCTTTTGGCGTCATAATTACGCTGAAGAATATATTCTAATTCAATAGAATCATGACTGCGCCAAATGCAGTAAGCACCAAGATCATCTTTCGATAAAAATCTTCCTTAATTATTTTGACAACACGTATACCTAAAATAATTCCTAAAAATATACCGGGAATTAGTTTTAGATCGAATAACAAAGTTTCAGTTGTAATAGTTCCCCAAACGAAAATGTGTAAGGGTAATTTTAAAATATTTACGATTAGAAATAGCCAAGCGGCAGTTCCAATAAATTCATTTTTAGGAATTCGCATAGCTAAAAAGTAGATGTTGCTAAATGCTCCTCCAAGATTTCCAATCATAGTGGTAATACCTGTAATTATACCTACTGTGCCAGCAAAAAGCCAATGTGTAGGAACAGACTTAGATTTTCTTCTGTCCCACCAATACATCATTCCAACACTAACTAAAATGATGATGGCCATACCTATCTTAAAGGTTTTCTCATCAAGGTCGTTTCCGATTTTTAATCCAATTAAAACCCCAACAACAATCCAGGGTAAAAATTGAAATATATATTTCCATTGTGTATGCCGATTATAGTAGATAACAGCAAAAATATCTCCAACAACCAATAAGGGTACCACTATGCCGGTTGATTCTTTTGCGCTAAAGGCCAAGGCCATTAAAGTCACATTTACAACAGCAATACCTTTGATGCCTGCTTTAGACAATCCAATAACAATGGCCGCAGTAAAAGCAAGAACCCAAGCAGTAGTAGTAATATCAGAAGTTTCAAATAGTGTCACAAAAAAGGTTTATCAATCAGAGAACAAAAGTATTCTAATTTATTTTATCTTTAGTAGCTAACAAACAGACCAACTAATGGAATTAAGTACGCTCGATTATAGTTTTATTATCGTTTTCTTTTCACTTGTTTTAGGAATAGGAATCTATGTTTCTAAAAAATCAGGATCTAGTTCTTCAGAATTTTTTCTTTCAGGTAGAACAATGCCCTGGTGGCTTTTAGGCCTTTCGATGGTAGCAACTACTTTTTCAACAGATACTCCTAACTTGGTTACAGACTTGGTTCGTACAACGGGTGTATCAGGTAACTGGGGTTGGTGGTGTATGTTATTAACAGGTATGCTAACCGTTTTTATTTATGCAAAACTTTGGCGTAAATCTAATGTTAGTACAGATTTGGAGTTTTATGAAATGCGCTATGGAGGCAAGCCTGCTAGTTTTTTAAGAAAATTTCGAGCGGTTTATTTAGGTGTGATTTTCAATGTAATCACAATGTCCGCAGTTAATTTGGCAGCCATAAAAATTGGAGGCATTATGCTAGGTTTAGAGCCTTGGCAAACGATTGTTGGCGCAGGTTTAATTACCGTAGTTTTTAGTGCCCTAGGGGGTTTTAAAGGGGTAGTTTATACAGATTTTCTTCTGTTCTTCGTTGCAATGGCAGGAGCAATTGGCGCTGCTTATTATTTGGTTAATATTCCTGAAGTAGGGGGTCTTGATGCTATGATGGCGAACGAATTAGTTATTTCTAAAATGAATATTTTACCTGATTTGAGTGATACAGAAATGGTGATTACTATTTTAGTTATTCCTCTAGCGGTGCAATGGTGGAGTTCTTGGTACCCGGGTGGTGAACCAGGTGGTGGTGGCTATATCGCTCAGAGAATGTTAGCTGCAAAAGATGAAAATCACGCCATAGGGGCAACTTTCTTTTTTAATATTATGCATTATGCATTGCGACCTTGGCCATGGATTTTAGTTGCTTTGGCTTCTTTGGTAGTTTATCCAGACATTGCGAGTATTGCAACTGCGTTTCCTAATGTTCCTGCAGATAAATTAGGTCATGATTTAGCCTATTCTGCAATGCTAACTAAATTACCTAGCGGATTGCTAGGTGTGGTTTTAGCCTCTTTAGTTGCGGCATATATGAGTACTATTTCTACTCAACTAAATTGGGGATCATCATATTTGGTGTTTGATTTTTACAAACTACAAATAAACCCTAACGCTACTGAAAAACAAATGGTTGCTGTGGGTAGACTATCTACCGTTTTACTAATGGTGCTTAGTGCTTTTTTAGCTTTAGCAATGCAGAATGCTGAGCAGATTTTCAAATTACTTATATTATTTGGAGCAGGTACAGGATTGATATTTATACTTCGATGGTTTTGGTGGCGAATAAATGCATGGACTGAAATTTCGGCCATGTTTGCTTCAGGTATCCTATCTATCTTATTAAAGACAACCGCTTTAGGTCCGTTATTGTTTGCTGCAGATACCGGTGTATTTCCAACATGGGGTGAGATTCCTTTTGTTATGATTGTCACTACTGCAATTTGGGTGATAGCGACTTTTGTAACTAAACCTGAATCAAATGAAGTGCTCCGTTCTTTTTATAAAAGAATTCAGCCGGGTGGTCCTGGTTGGGCCAAAGTTGTTAATGATGCCAAAGTTGATAATGTTCAAATTGATACAGGTGAGAAGTGGAGCGTTCCTTCAGGAATAATGGCAATGCTTTTAGGTGTTCTTATGGTTTATTCAATGATGTTTGCAACAGGACATTGGATCTATGGTAAAACGTCATCAGCAATGATTTTTACAGCTGTGTCAATAGTTTCAGCTATATTATTAATGGTTGCTTGGAACCGCATGAAAAAGGACATCCTATAAATCAGATATTATGAAAGATAGAATCCTTTCGGTAGATATTTTTAGAGGTGCTACCATTCTTTTAATGGTTTTGGTAAATACTCCAGGCACCTGGTCTTCGGTCTATGCACCTTTTTTGCATGCAGAATGGCATGGCTATACACCTACTGATTTAGTTTTTCCATTCTTTCTGTTTATTGTGGGAACATCCATCGTATTTTCTTATAAAAATAAAGTTGCCAACGCAGGCACCTATAAGAAAATAACCATTCGAACTTTAAAATTGATTGGCCTTGGTCTTTTTCTTGGAGCATTTCTTATCAGTTTACCCTTTTTCAAAGATTTTGAAAATATTCGATTTCCTGGAGTATTACAGCGTATTGGAGTCTCGTTCTTTTTTGCATCTATTTTATTTTTGAATTTTAATTGGAAGGCATTAATAGGAATTGCCGTAGCATTATTGATAGGATATTGGTTATTGATGACTGTTGTTCCTGTTGATGGCGTAGCATCTACATTAGAAAGGGCTCCTAATAATTTGGCAAATTGGTTAGATGTAAAAGTTTTCGGTACTCATAACTATAAAGCAGATTATGATCCGGAAGGTCTTCTGAGTACAATTCCTTCAATTGTAAGTTCCCTATTAGGAATTTTCACAGGGTTGATTTTAACTTCCAAACAAGATAAAAAAGCAACTATTTTAATGGGTGTTGGTGGCGCAATGTTAATCATAGGTCACGCCTGGGATATATTCTTCCCTATTAATAAAGCACTTTGGACAAGTAGTTTTGTATTAGTAACTGCAGGTTGGGCAAATCTAATTTTGGCTTTGATTTATTATTTAACAGATGTAAAGAAGATCAAGTTAGGAAGCATATTTAGATATGCTGGTGCTAATGCAATTGTCATATATTTTCTGTCCAGTTTTATAAGTAAGATAATGGGGCAAATAAAAGTGGGAGAGACTTCGCTACACGGTTGGCTGTTTGATTCTGTTTATGTGCATGATTTTATGCCAATGCAACTTTCCTCCTTGTTATATGGGCTAACGGTAGTCGCTTTTTACTCGTTATTAGGTTATGT
>CALLIG010000241.1 GCA_938009735.1 uncultured Flavobacteriaceae bacterium | reverse complement strand
TACTATAGCTGGTGTATCGACCTTTTATTTCATTCGTCATGCAGAAAAGGATAGAAGTAATTCGGAAAATACTGATCCTGAATTGAATCAAGATGGTATGGGCCGTGCTATGCATTGGGCAGAAATATTAGAAGATGTTCCGTTAGATGCAATCTACAGTACTGATTATCAACGAACTTCAATGACTGCTTCGCCTATTGCAGTAAAACAAGATGTGGATGTAGAGTATTACGATCCTCGCATTATAGATATTGAGGAGTTTAAACTTACCAATCAAAATAGAACTGTTCTTATCGTTGGACATAGCAATACAACTCCTGAATTTGTCAATATGATGTTAGCAGAAGAAAAATATGCAGTAATGGATGATACTGACAACGGCAGTCTTTTCATAGTGAAAATCGTAAATGGGGTTCCCACTTCTGATCGTTTACATTTTAGTTGTAACTGTCCGGAGCGAGAATAGAAACATCCTCTAACTCAATTTTAGACAACAATTGTAGCGCATCAATTTCATACAAGCTATCTATTTGTATAATGCTTGATCCTGAAGTTTTTGGTTTCAAATTGTAATAATCAACAAACCTAATTCCACCTACATATCTTTCATTATAGGCTTCTCTGAAACGCATACCGCCGCCATCAACATGAAATTCATAGGCTAAGTAATCAGCCTTAAAGCTTTCTTTGTTAAACCAATACAGGTATGTATCGTCGAAATCATCGCCACCTCCTGCTTGTTCAAAAGTAACTTTGACCTTATAGTAGTCTTTCTCTTTTATTTTAATTTCCCCTAAAAGCTCTTTATGCACAGCAGGATCATTTAATTGGTATGGTAGTTTAGAAAAATAGTGAACCGAATTAACTGAATTACTATATACCCTTGATATGGAGTCTGATAAAATAATCAAGCTGTCATTCTGAAAACGTTGAAACTTATCTCCCGTTAAAATATCTAATAATTTAATGGTGTCATTTTGAAGTAACCGCTTTAATACTTTTTGATCTCCACCCAAAATAGAGGTGTACTCTCTTCCTCTAAAATCAAAAGATATAGCTGTAGTTTCATGAAGCGCTCCTCCGCTTACCTCAATACTTTTATCAATGATCTCTTGAACGTCTAATTTTTTATCATCTTGTTGACATGATATTAAAAAGCCGATAAAAAGAATACTTAAAACTTTACGCATGTTTTTATTTTGTTAACAGTTCGAAATAATAGATCAATCTTTACAAAAATATAAGGCTAACTGCACACAAAAGGCTTTTTAACCATTTTTGTTTCTATTTTTGTACTATGCTTCAGAAAAAGATCAATATAAAGAATAAGAAAGCTCGCTTTGAGTATGAATTGCTTGATAAGTATATGGCGGGTATTGTTTTGGGTGGCACCGAAATAAAATCTATTCGTGAAGGCAAGGCTTCAATTTCTGAAAGTTTTTGTGAATTTAATGAACGAGGCGAACTCTTTATTATAAATATGCAGATTGATGAATACTCGCATGGATCGCATTACAATCATCTACCAAAGGCTGAACGTAAATTATTATTGAATAAAAAGGAGCTAAAAAAACTACACAAAGAGGTAAATACTTCTGGTCTTACAATTATTCCGCTAAACCTATTTTTGAATGATCGCGGTTTAGCAAAACTCAACATTGCTCTCGCTAAAGGAAAAAAGCTCTTTGATAAACGTGAAGCAATGAAAGATCGTGATAACAAACGCGACTTAGCGCGCATTAAAAAAGGGTTTAATAATTAAACAGAAAAGTTCAGATCAAAAGGCCAGAGCTTTCGTAAAACGCCATTCCTATTATTTATTCTTATAAATGCCCTTTGGGAGATTAATTTTTATTCTCTAAAAGTGGTACAAAACGAAAAGAACCGTATTCCGTTTTTTCAAACTCTGTTGATGATTTTCGAATATACAAGGTCATGATCTGATCATTCATTCCCACGGGAATAACTAAACGACCACCTACCTTTAATTGTGACATTAGTGCTTTAGGTACTTCAGGAGCACCTGCTGTTACAATAATTCCGTCAAATGGAGCTTCTTCTGGAAGGCCTTTATAACCGTCACCAAAAATCACTTTTTTAGGACGATACCCCATTTTCTTAAAGAAAATATTGGTTTTTTTAAAAAGTTCACGCTGTCTTTCAATGGTATATACTGAGGCTTTTAAATGTAATAACGCAGCTGTTTGATAACCACTACCTGTTCCAATTTCTAGAACTTTATGTCCTGCTTTTAATTCTAACAACTCTGTTTGAAAAGCTACGGTATATGGTTGTGAAATAGTTTGTTCTGCCCCAATAGGAAAAGCTTTGTCTTGATACGCATGCCCCTCAAAACTACTATCTATGAACAAATGACGTGGAATCGTGCGAATAGCATTTAAGACTTTGGTGCTTACAATACCTTTGTCAATAAGTATATCGGCTAATTTATTTCGTAATCCGCGATGTTTTAGAGTATCGTTCAAAGGTTTGATTTTGGTTTTACGAAGTTAGAACCTTCCATATCAAATTACAAAAAATTCAGCCTGCAGTTTATCTTTATCATAGAATAAAACTTTTTAATAATGTTAGGCAAAAGCAGATAAAACAGTAAACTTTTAAACTTCTAATCTTATTAACTTCTAAACTATGTTTATTTTTGAATAAAACGAATAATATGCTGAAAGTTGGTGTTTTGGGAGCGGGACATTTAGGAAAAATACATCTTCGCTTACTCAATGAATCTGAAAAATATGACTTGATAGGTTTTTATGATCCTGATGCTATCAACGCAAAAAAAGTTGCAGATGAATTCGGGTACACCAATTTCGAAAACATAAACACACTAATTGATGCTGTTGATGTTGTAGATATTGTAACCCCTACCCTTTCGCATTTTGACTGTGCAAAAAAAGCCATTGAAAAAGGAAGGCATATTTTTATTGAAAAGCCCATAACAAACACACTTGCTGAAGCTGACGAATTACTCGCTCTTGAAAAAAAATTCAATGTTAAGGGTCAAGTTGGTCATGTCGAAAGATTCAATCCTGCTTTTACTGCCGTAAACGAACAGATTCAAAACCCGATGTTTATTGAGACACATCGTTTGGCTGAGTTTAATCCTCGTGGTACTGATGTGCCTGTAGTTTTAGATTTGATGATTCATGATATCGATGCTATTTTAAGCGTAGTCGATTCAGAAGTAAAGGCTATACATGCAAGTGGAGTTTCTGTTATTAGTAATTCTCCGGATATTGCTAATGCCCGAATTGAATTCGAAAGTGGTTGTGTTGCGAATTTGACCGCAAGTAGAATATCTCTTAAAAACATGCGTAAATCTCGTTTCTTTCAAAAGGATGCATATATCTCTGTAGATTTTCTGGAAAAGAAAGTTGAAGTAGTACGAATGCAAGACGCTCCTGAAGTTCCTGGTGATTTTGATATGATTCTACAAAATGCAGAAGGAATCAAAAAACAAATCTATTTTGAAAATCCAGATGTAGCGACTAATAATGCAATTTCAGACGAATTAGAAACTTTTGCTGACGCAATTACAAACAATACCGAACCAGTCGTTAGTTTAAAACAAGGCACCCAAGCTCTTAAAGTAGCATTACAAATTATTAATTGTTTTTAGCAGTAAATAAGGTATAATAAATAGGTTAAAAAATTAGCAATGAATAAAATAGCAGTTATCGGCGCAGGTACTATGGGAAATGGAATTGCTCATGTTTTTGCCCAAAAAGGATACCAAGTCAATCTTATAGACATTTCTGAAGAATCATTGACTAAAGGATTAGCAACTATAGCTAAGAATTTAGATAGAATGATCGCTAAAGAAAAGATTTCTGAAAATGATAAAACAGAAACATTAGCACGTATTACAAGTTTCACAAACCTCACCAAAGGAGTGTCTGAAGTTAGCTTGGCTATTGAAGCTGCGACTGAGAACAAAGACTTAAAGCTGAAGATTTTCAAAGAGTTAGATGCCGCCTGTTCTCCAGAAACAATTTTAGCCTCGAATACATCATCAATCTCGATTACTCAAATTGCAGCTGCGACACAGAGGCCTGAAAAGGTTATTGGGATGCATTTTATGAATCCTGTACCGATAATGAAATTGGTAGAAATCATAAGAGGATACAGCACTTCAGATGAAACTACTAAAACTATCATGGATCTTTCTTTGCAATTAGGAAAAACACCAACAGAGGTAAATGACTACCCTGGTTTTGTGGCCAATCGAATTCTGATGCCTATGATAAATGAATCGATTGAAACACTATATAATGGAGTTGCAGGAGTTCAAGAAATAGATACTGTGATGAAATTAGGCATGGCGCATCCTATGGGGCCATTACAATTAGCAGATTTCATTGGTCTAGACGTATGCTTATCAATATTAAATGTAATGTATGACGGCTTCAAAAATCCGAAGTACGCACCATGCCCTTTACTCGTAAATATGGTAACTGCAGGTAAATTAGGTGTGAAATCTGGTGAAGGTTTTTATGATTATTCTGAATCTCGAAAGGCAGAAGTTGTTGCCAAGCAATTTATATAGATAAATGGCCGCTATTAAACCATTTAAGGCAATTCGCCCCGTAAAAGACAAAGTAGGATTTGTTGTTTCCAGGTCTTACCAAGATTATTCAAGACGAGAATTGAATGCTGTTCTTGATTACAATCCTTTTTCATTTTTACATATAATTAATCCTGGATATAAATATGCGAAAAACGTCACCGGTAATGAGCGTTATAAACTTGTACACAATAGATATCTTGAATTTTTAGAAGACCATGTTTTATTGAAAGATGAGAAAGATTCATTGTACTTATATCAAATGAAAAAAGGAAAAAGTACGTTTACTGGTCTTTTCTGTGGTACTAGCGTAAATGACTATCAAGAAAACCGAATAAAGAAGCATGAAAATACTTTTCAACGAAGAGAGGAGCTTTTTGCCAATTATCTAGAACAGGTGAATTTCAATGCAGAGCCTGTATTAATGACCTATGAGGATAACGACACTATCTCAGAGATTTTTCGCAAAGAAATGCAATTGCCTTCTGAGTATTGCTTTACGACTAGAGATAAAATTACTCATAGCCTTTGGGTCATCTCAAACAATAAAACGATTAGTGAATTGCAAAATGCATTTGATGAAATAGGAGATATTTATATCGCTGACGGTCATCACCGAAGTGCGTCGTCTAATTTATTTGCAAAAAATGCAAGAAAGAAGAATGGAAATCAAACAGGGAAAGAGCCATATAACTATTTTATGAGCTATCTGATTCCGGAGTCCGAAATTCGCATTTATGAATTCAATAGGATGATCAAGGATTTAAACGGACTTGATAAAGAAGAATTTCTCATTCAGTTAGATGAGTTTTATCGCATTGAAAACCAAGGATCAATTTTATATAAGCCTTCAAAAAAACATCATTTCGGTATGTATCTTGAAGGTGAATTCTATTCGCTATATCTTAGAAAAAAAGTGTACCCCTTTACCGATTCTTTGAGCAAGCTAGATACTCAAATATTATTCAAAACTATCTTAGAACCTATTTTAGGAATAAAAGACCTTCGCAATGACAAACGTATTCAGTATGGT
The DNA here is from genome assembly GCA_938009735.1 of uncultured Flavobacteriaceae bacterium. Lineage (GTDB taxonomy): Bacteria > Bacteroidota > Bacteroidia > Flavobacteriales > Flavobacteriaceae > Maribacter_C. Next base: position 24,882 of record CALLIG010000241.1, on the reverse strand, counting down.
TACGGAAAGCATAATGTGATACAAATGAAAGATGATATTGACAAAGGGAAATATGCAGTTGGGTTTAGTTTAGTACCTATAACTGTTTCTGAAATAAAAGCAATAGCTGATGATGGTTTAGTAATGCCACCAAAAAGTACATACATAGAGCCAAAGCTTAGAAGTGGATTGGCTATTTATGAATTATAGAGATAGCCTATCACTAGGTAATAACAATTGTGTTTAGATAAAATTATCATGTCGATTGAACAAAATTTAAAAAATATTCGCATCTCATTACCTGAAAGCGTTACCCTTGTTGCTGTTTCCAAAACAAAGCCAAATACTGATTTGCAAGAAGCTTATGAAGCTGGTCAGCGAATCTTTGGAGAAAACAAAGTTCAAGAAATGGTTCAGAAATGGGAAACGCTACCAACTGATATTCAATGGCATATGATTGGTCACCTACAGCGAAACAAAGTCAAATACATGGCTGAATTTGTTTCTCTCATACATGGTGTTGATAGTTTCCGTCTTTTGAAAGAAATTGACAAACAAGCAAAAAAACATGATCGTGTGATTGATTGCCTACTTCAAATGCACATTGCTGAAGAAGCAACCAAGTTTGGATTGAATGAAGATGAATTGTTTGACATCATTCAATCCGAAGAATTTTCAGCATTAGAAAATATTAATATTGTTGGACTCATGGGAATGTCCACTTTTACAGAAGATCAAACACAAATACGTCGTGAATTTAAGCAGTTGAAATCAATATATACCTCGCTTCAAGAGCGTATAGAAGATTTGAACGTATTGTCAATGGGCATGAGCGGTGATTATCAAATAGCAATTGAAGAAGGTAGCAACATGGTGCGCATTGGAAGTAGTATCTTTGGCGAACGAAATACGCATTAGATTTACATGTATACGATTTTAGATATTGAAACTACCGGAGGGAAATTTAATGAAGAGGGAATAACCGAAATTGCTATTCATAAGTTTGATGGTCATGAGGTGATTGACAGTTTTATTTCTTTAGTAAACCCTGAAAAAGACATACAGCCATTTGTTGTCAAGCTTACAGGCATCAATAATAAGATGTTACGAACAGCACCAAAATTTCACGAAGTTGCCAAGCGTATCGTTGAAATTACGCAAGACACGGTAATTGTTGCGCATAACGCGCAGTTTGACTATCGCATTTTACGAACTGAATTCAGAAGATTAGGTTATAATTTTGAGCGAAAAACACTATGTACTGTTGAGCTATCTCAAAAACTACTTCCTGAAGCAGAATCGTATAGCCTAGGTAAACTTGTACGTTCATTAGGCATCGCAGTTAGTGATCGACATAGAGCGAATGGCGATGCATTGGCTACTATAAAATTATTTAAGCTACTATTATCTAAAGACTTAGATAAATCCATTTTAAAAACGGTTGTTAAAGCAGAAACACTTGGTGAGCTTTCTCCTAGACAATTAGATATTATCGAAGTGCTCCCTTCAGAAATGGGTTTGTATTACATGCATAATAAAGATGGAGATATCATTTACATTGGTAAAAGCAGTAATATCAAAAAGAAGGTTAACCAACACTTTACTAAAAGTGGAGATCGGGCGCGAAAATTACAGAAAGAAACGAAAAAAGTAAGCTTCGAAAAAACTGGCAACGAGCTTTTTGCTCTTTTAAAAGAGCATGAGGAATTATTTCGCAATCGCCCTAAATACAATCAAAAGCCGAAATCAAAGCTTTTTTCTCATGGCCTTTACCATACAGTATCCGAACAAGGCTATATCACTTTTTATACCGCAGCAGTAAACGCCAAAGGCAGCGCTGGTTTGATAACAACATTTAATAGTAATCACGGAGCCAAAAACCTATTATATGACATTACTTCTGAATTTTTGTTATGTGATAAGCTAAACGGCCTTTCAGATGCAAAAAAGAATTGTTCAAAATATAACGACGGTAAATGTAATGGTGCTTGCATAGAAAATGAAACTGTTTTAGATTATAACAAAAGAGCACAAGAAGCAATTGAAAAACACTCTATTGCCAATAAAAATTGTGTGATTGTTGAAAAAGGAAGAGAAGCGGGTGAATATGCCGCTTTTTTAATTAAAAACGGACAATTTAATGGTATGGGGTTTTATGACCTAAATCATCAAATAAATAATATTCATATCTTAGAATCGATTATTACTCCGATGAAGAGCGATAGAAACAACAAACACATCATAGAGAATTATCTTAGAAAAAAGAAAGTTTTCAAAATAATAGAATTAAATAACTCTCATTGAAAGACGAAAGGCCAAGCAAAGGTTGGAAAAGGAATCTCCATATTGTTATATATGGAACGCATACCCCTGCCGGTAGACTATTCGACATTCTTTTACTAATTTTAATCGTTTATAGTATTATAATAGTAATGCTTGAAAGCGTACCTCGCTTTGATGCCGAATACCATTATTTTCTTAATATCTCAGAATGGGTGGTTACCATTCTTTTTTCTATTGAGTACATACTCCGGATTATTTGTATTAAAAGACCTAAGAGCTATATTTTTAGTTTTTTCGGAATAATTGATTTTTTATCTACTGTACCCAAATACCTTTCGTATTTTCTAATTGGTTCTCAATATTTCACAGCCTTTAGAGCTTTAAGGCTATTGCGGGTATTTCGAATACTCAAGTTAGCGCGTTTTGTAGGGGAATCTAATAATCTGATTAAGTCATTAAAAGCTAGTAGAACAAAAATATTAGTATTTGTATTTTTCGTTCTAGTAGTTTCGGTGCTATTAGGAACGCTAATGTATCTAATTGAAGGACCTGAGCATGGCTTCAATAGCATTCCGCACAGCGTTTATTGGACTATTGTCACCCTTACAACAGTCGGCTATGGTGATATTTCACCTGAAACTCCCTTAGGTCAACTGATTGCAACCTTGATTATGATTATTGGATATGGAATAATTGCCGTTCCAACGGGCATTGTTTCAGCTGAATACGCTTCTTCAAAAAATAAAGAGCAAGAAATCGATGCAGGTAGATCGTGTCCGAATTGTAGCGCAGAAATTCATCGTGCTGATGCTCACTATTGCAGAAAATGTGGTTATGATTTAACAGAAGAAGAGTGATTTCAAAAACCTTAATTTCAATCGTTGGTCCAACTGCAATAGGAAAGACTTCACTAGCTATCAAACTTGCAAATCAATTCGATACTGAAATCATCTCGGCAGATTCTCGTCAATTTTTTAAAGAAATGCAAATAGGTACTGCGGTTCCTACAAATTCGGAATTAGAAAGTGCTACACATCATTTTATTCAGCATAAAAGCGTTACTAATACTTATTCCGTCGGTGATTTCGAGAAAGAAGCCTTACAACGCTTAGAAGAACTTTTCAAAACAAATGACATACTTATTATGGTGGGAGGTAGCGGCCTTTATGTGGATGCGGTGACCAAAGGATTAGATAGTTTTCCTGAAATAGAATCAAGCATTAGAGAATCACTAAATAAAAAGCTTCAAGAAAACGGATTACAGTCGCTTCAAGAACAACTAAAAGAATTAGACCCAATCTATTACGAAAAAGTAGATTTAGATAATCCACATCGCCTTATACGTGCTTTAGAGGTATGCATTGGCTCAGGACTCCCCTATTCTTCATTCATTGGTCAGCCAAAACCTAAAAGACCTTTTCATGTTTTGACCGTTGGAATAAAAGCAGATCGAGAAATTATTTATGACCGAATTAACCAAAGAGTTGATATTATGATGCAAGAAGGTCTATTAAACGAAGTGAAACGCGTTTATGAATTTAAAAGCCTGAACGCTCTACAAACGGTTGGCTACAAAGAATTATTTAAACACCTAGATGGTGAATGGGATTTAGATTTTGCAATCTCAGAAATTAAAAAAAATACCCGAAGGTTCGCAAAACGACAACAAACCTGGTTCAAAAAAAATCAGGATACCTTATGGGTAAATCATGATGCTGATTTTTCAGATATAATGGACGTAATAAAAACTAGACAAAGATGCTTAAAATGAAAGCTCCAATTTTTATAGTAATGGGTGTTTGTGGATGCGGCAAGAGCACCATTGGTAAACTTTTAGCTGAAGCATTAAATATACCCTTTTATGATGGTGATGATTATCACCCAGAAGCCAATGTAAAAAAAATGGCTTCAGGTAATCCGCTTAACGACGATGATAGAGAAGGTTGGTTAAAACGATTGAATAGTTTGTCTATAGAAAATAGTAATTTAGGAGCAGTAATAGCTTGTTCCGCTTTAAAAGAATCATACCGTAGCATATTACGTCAAAACCTTTCTGAACAAGTAGAATTTGTTTATCTACAAGGCACTTTCAAAGAAATTTCTGATCGTCTGGCGGAGCGCAAAAACCATTTCATGCCAAGTGGATTGCTTAAATCACAGTTTAGCACCCTAGAAGTTCCAACTGATGCTATATCGGTTTCCATAGTTAATCCTCCTGAGGAAATAACCAATCAGATTCTGGAATTATACAAACAAAAAAAGCCCTGACGATTTAGTCAAGGCTTTTTTATTATGTTTAAAACTGGACTATTCTGTTTTGACAACTAGTCTAAATCCTTCACCGTGAATATTCAAAATCTCAACAGTATCATCAACTTTTAAATACTTACGCAACTTTGCAATGTATACATCCATACTTCGCGAAGTAAAGTAATTATCATCTCTCCATATTTTGGTAAGTGCTAATTCACGCGGCATTAAATCATTTTCATGCAATGCTAACATACGTAATAATTCGTTTTCTTTTGGCGACAACTTAATTGCATCAGTATCCTTGTACTTTAAGAATCTAAGTTTTGAATTTAAGTGGAATCCTCCAATTTCGAATTCGAATTTTCTACTATCCGCCAAAGTATTTGCTGATTTTCTTTGAAGTATAGCCTTTAATTTCATTAACAAAACTTCTGAATCAAAAGGCTTATTCAAATAGTCATCTGCACCTGCTTTATACCCCTTCAAGACATCCTCCTTCATGGTTTTTGCAGTAAGGAATACAATGGGCACATTTTCATTCTTCTCACGAATTTCTTTGGCAAGGGTGAAACCGTCTTTATAAGGCATCATAACATCTAGAATACAAATGTCATAATTGTCTTTTTTGAACTTTTCAAAACCTTCCATTCCGTTTTTTGCCAAAGTGACTTCAAAATCGTTCATTGATAAATAGTCCTTTAAAACTATTCCAAAATTTGGGTCGTCCTCTACTAAAAGAATTTTCTTGATTATCGTTTCCATAATTTTTTATATTAAAGGTAGTTTAATGTAGAAAGTGCTTCCTTTTCCTTTTTCACTCTCTGCATAGACCTCGCCTTGGTGATCATCTACTATTTTTTTAACGTAGGCAAGACCTAAACCATGCCCTTTTACATTATGTATATTTCCTGTGTGTTCTCTATAGAACTTTTCAAAAACTTTTTTTAATACTGCTTTACTCATTCCTGCACCTTGATCTTGTATTTTAACAATGATGCTATTTTTAACTACTTCTGTTGAAACATCAATTTTTGGTGCCTCTGTAGAATATTTAACTGCGTTGTCAAGTATATTGACAATTACATTTGTAAAATGCATTTCACTTGCTAATACATCTGTTCTTGTTGCTATCAAACTAGTTTCTATATAACCTCCACGATCTGCAACTATCAATTCTACATGTGCAATTGCATCTGCTATTATGTCGTGTACATCTACCCTATCCTTACTAATATCAAGTTGATTCTTTTCTAATTTTGATATTCTTAGTACATTTTCAACTTGAGCATGCATTCGCTTATTTTCATCACGAATCATCTGTAAATACCTCAATACTTTTTCTTGGTCCCCTATAATTTTCGGGTTCCTTATTGCTTCAACAGCTAGATTAATAGTCGCAATCGGCGTTTTAAATTCATGCGTCATATTGTTGATGAAATCTGTTTTGATTTCCGCAATCTGTTTCTGTCGTATCAATTGATAAATAGCTCCTGAATAAGAGGCGACTATTATTAATGTGAACAATAATGACAAAATCGCTAACCCAATAATAGAATCTATTAAAAATTGCTTTTTTGTCGGAAACGAAAGCAAAAGCGAAAAATTCGTATTCCCTTCACTATCTGAAAATATTGGTGCTTCATAGTGACCTGATTTTTTATACTTGAAGCCTTTTGATTTTACTTTAGTTGGTAATCCGTTACTGTAAATACCGTACTCATAGTTGATATCGATTTTACGGTTCTCAAGCTCTTTATTCAAGCGCAGCTCAATTTCTTGTTTTGAAACTCTTAAATGAATCGGTGTTCCCTTAGCATCCTCACTAAAAACGTCTTCGTAAGCAGCTTTTTGAATTTCATTTAAACCTCCTATTTTTTCGATAACTTCAAGAGGAGTCAAAGCATATTGTTTGCCATCAAGACCATATTCCTCTTTAAAAACACTCGTACGCCGTCTACTCGTATAATTTTTAATCGTAGTAGTATCATTACTACTTGTGTCAAAGAACGTACTATAGGGGATATTGTAATCTTCTTCTAAAATACCGTGCTCATACAAGCGAAGTTCATTGGAGTCAAAATCTCTATACCCAAACATAATGTTTGTATAGTTGGCGCCAACTAGTTTTCCAATACTATCCTTATCACTTAAATAGCGATCTGTATAGTCCTTTCGCTCCCTTGCTTCAATCTTTTCGGTAACCTTATTTAAAGCCTCTGTAACCGCATTTGAAAATTGTTCTTCTTTATCTTCAACCGATTGTTTTATCCAATAGAATTGAACGAAAATTATGCCAATGAGTGAGAGACTCATTAAGATTACCAAAAGAACAAACAACTTCTTATTCATCTTTAAGCTAAATTAAAGATTATGCGTGTAGTAAAATGTACGTTTAACCAAACCTTAACAGAAATGTTAAAAAAACGCCTTCCCCTAGCAGATGTCAAGGATGGCATTATGTACTTCCTCAACTTTAATTTTAGTTTTAGTCAACTTCAAATTAACTATAACGTAGTCAGACAATGGTTCCTTTTTTATATCTAACCATTGATTCTTCAAACGAGCTAAAATTGCTTTTTTAGAAATTCCACTTCTTGCCATTACCCTCTGTATTCGTTCTTCTTCAGGAGCAGTCACCAATATTATTTTATCATAAAAATCTTGTCCTGAATTCTCAAATATTATAGCAGTTTCTTGAATAACATATGGCGAATCTTGCCTTTTCGTCCATCTTAAAAAATGCTTTCGAACTGCTGGATGAACAATAGAATTTAACTCTGTAAGTAAACTTTTGTTTTTAAAGATCTTATCAGAAATGTATATTTTGTTTAACCTTTTACCTTCATATGCATTTTCACCTAAGAGCTCGATTATTGCTTTTTTTACCTTTTTTGAGGACTTCATTAGTTTTTTTGCCTCTTTATCAGAGTTGTATACAGGAACGCCTAGTTCAACAAAAAACTTGGCAACCGTGGTTTTTCCACTTCCTATTCCTCCCGTGAGTCCTACTATCATTTTCGTTTTAAAATATATTCAACCTCGGTTAACATTACAGTTGCATTATAAAGTTTCGACGGTTTTCTTTGAAGGATCAAAGATAACTTTTGTGACTTTTTATTTTTCAACTCTTGATAATCTGCTACCACTTGAAAATCTGATATATCCAATTCTTTTAAAGTCTCTAATGTGCCCAGGCATATTACATCTACATATTCAGGAAATGTCTGTATAGAAACATCAATTGGAACATTAAGAATCTCAATTTTAAGACTTACTTTTTTTTCAGAAAATTTGGATACTTTTCCGCTTACTATAACTGATTCGTTCGAAAAAATAGTTTTTGATAATGCTTCCGATTTAATAATACTTGTCATTTCTGAAAAATCAGAAGTCAACTTTGTTAAGTCAATCTTCGATGACTTAACATAATCAATAGTATCTATTTGATTCTTTGGCCCTTTGATTGTAATGGAATCTGGCTCTATCAGCAAACCACCATCAAGGAGGTAATTTTGAGCTAAATTTATTCGAACATCAGGTTCTACAGGCACTTTCTTGATTATAACTTCCTGAAAATTAAAAAATAAAGTGTCAGTCATCACCCCTTCAAGTTTCATAGAATTTGGCAATTGCCTTTCTATTTGCTTTTCAAAATCAATTTTAGATATATAAAACTCATTCCCTTTTTTGTCCGTTTTAGATATATCAATTTGAACTTTTTTATTTGAGACACTCATTCTTAAAAAATGAAAGCCCAATGCATCAAGCTTTACTCCTAGTTGATCATGCGAAGCATTAACCAACATAAGGTTCTCAGGGATATTTGTATAATTCAAATCAAATACCGCCGCTCCATTAAAATTATTCGATAGCTTATTTACAAACCACACCAACGTTGAAAAAAACAAAAAAACAAGAAAGACTTTCACTTCCTTTTCTTTTAGCCCTTTTTTGATTTTTTCAATCACTTCTAAAGATTTTTTTTGAAAAATAGATTTGGAAAAACCTCTTGTGGCTTTTTACTACTGACCGCCAAAAGTAAAGTTGATTTTAAAAATCCATAGCCGTAGCCTAAAAACTGAATACTGACCGCCATTAAAGATAGTAAGGCAACCGCCAGATTTCTATTTTTTAAGAGAGAATCACAAAAAATCAACAAAAAATAAAAAATAAAAAGCCATAGTGGCTGAACAATTCCAACTGCAACAAACAAAATTGCAGCAATGAAACCCAAACAAAACAAGGTAGGGAACCAATAGGTAGGTTTTGATGTCTGAGGATGCCATTTATTCAGAATAGGACGAACCATACCAAACTTCTTAACTTGATTGTAAAACTTGCTCCAGTCAATTCTTCTTTTGTGAAAAACATAGGCTTCTGATATCAACTTCGTTTCATATCCTTTTTCCCAAAAGCGAAATGTCAAATCAGGATCTTCGCCTGGATGAATACTACCATACCCTCCTACTTCTTCAAAAGCTGTTTTAGAAATTCCCATATTAAAACTTCTGGGCTGAAACTTACCAACAGCTTTCTTACCGCCTCGTATTCCTCCCGTTGTTAATACAGAGGTCATTGCATAGTTAATTGCTTTTTGAACTAGCGTAAAGGAGCTATGAGCAGCATCTGGACCTCCATAACAATGAACAAAGTTCGATGAGAGTGATTTAGAAACAGTTTCTAGATATTGTGGTGGTAACAGACAATCAGAATCTAAAACAATAAAATAATTCCCTTTCGCACGTTGCATTCCATAGTTTCTAGAATCACCTGGGCCCGAGTTCGGTTTTTTAAAGTACGTAATATCTAAACTGTTATTAAATTCAGTAATTACTTCTTGAGAAGAATCAGTAGAACCGTCTTCTATGATTACAATTTCATAAGAATCCTTATACGTTTGTTTTTCAAAACTTTGCAATAGCTCCTTAATCTCCTCAGGTCGATTGTAAACAGGAATAATAAAGGAAAAAGACAATTGCATTCGCTTAAATTTGAGTTAGCGTTATTAAAGCTCCTTAAACTAGTGAGAAAACTTTTCTATCACTTCTTGACTAACGCCAGTATTTGAAAAACCGCCGTCGTGAAAAAGATTTTGCATAGTCACTTTTCTAGTCAAGTCTGAAAATAATGTTATGGTATAATCTGCACAGTCTTGAGCAGTCGCGTTACCTAAAGGTGACATTTGATTCGCATAATTTATAAATCCATCAAATCCTTTTACGCCTTGACCTGCTTTTGTTGCGGTTGGAGATTGTGAAATTGTATTTACACGTACCTTCTTTGATTTTCCGTAATGATATCCAAAACTTCTTGCTACAGACTCAAGATATGCCTTATTATCAGCCATGTCATTATAATCAGGGAATGTACGCTGTGCTGCCATATACGACAAGGCAACAATACTACCCCATTCAGTCATGGCATCTGCTTTATAAAGGCTTTGTAATACTTTATGAAATGATAAAGCGGAAACATCCCATCCTTTCGTAGTGAAATCATATTTTTCATCCGTATAAGATCTGCCTTTTCTCACATTCACCGACATGCCAATAGAATGCAAAACGAAATCTAATTTACCGCCAAGAATTTCGATTGATTTCTCCACTAGATTTTTCAAATCTTCCTCACTAGTAGCATCCGCAGGAATAATCTGTGAACCTGTCTTCTCTGCTAAATCTTCAATTTGACCCATTCGCATAGCGACAGGCGCATTCGTCAATACAAATGTTCCTCCTTCAGCATGAACACTTTCAGCAGTTTTCCAAGCAATAGAATTTGAATCTAAAGCTCCAAATATGATTCCTCTCTTGCCTTTTAATAAATTATATGCCATGTATGATGTTCTAATTGACTAATCAAAGATATTTAAAAAAATTGCATGATGTTTGAAAACTAAACGGACACCATAGCTGTAAAATGAGGTGTTTTATTTTAATTCAATAGTTGCCTAGCATGAGCCATAGCGGAATCTGAAACATCTTTACCTCCTAACATTTCTGCAAGTTCTACTATCCTTTCATCCGTACTTAATTTTTTCATTTTAGTATGGGTAACATTGTCTTCATCAATTTTGTAGACTTTAAAATGATGATCACCTTTTGAAGCAACTTGTGGTAAGTGAGTGATAGAAAATATCTGCATGGTTTTACTCATTGCTAGCATTATATCGCCCATTTTGTTTGAGATTTCACCAGATACTCCGGTGTCAATCTCATCAAACATCAATGTTGGTAAATGCTCATACTTTGCTAAAATAGCCTTAATAGTCAGCATTATTCTAGATAGCTCACCACCAGATGCTACTTTTTTAAGCTCTCCGTAATCAGAACCTTTATTCGCTGAGAACAAAAAAGTTAAATCGTCACTACCATTAGAATTAAAATCAGAAGATGGTGCTATTTCGATTTTAAATGTAGCGCTATTCATACCCAAAGCATCTAAACTCTTCTCCAATTGATCTTTCAATTGCGGCAATACCTTTGTTCTTCTTTCGGTGAGTTTTTTTGATATCGTAACTAATTCATTCTTAGACTTAGTTAGTGCTTCTTCATTAGTTTTTATATTCGCTTCTAAATTTTCAGTAACACTTACCTTTTCAGCTAATGCTTCTTTAATTGTAAGTAATTCACTAATATCTGCAGCATGATGTTTTTTAAGAAGATCAAAAAGCAATTGCAATTTAGCACCCACCTCTTCTAATTGCTGCGGACTTGCCTCTACCTTACCTTGTAAAGTTTGTAGTTCTACAGCAATGTCATCAACCTCTATAAAAACGGATTGAATTCGTTCATTTATTTCATTATAGTGAGTTCCAAAGCTGGATAATTTACTAGAAACTTGTTTTAATTCACTCAGTAAATTAAGTACACCGATTTGTTCATCATTCAACAACTGGTCGCCTTTCGACAACTGCTCCATGATGTTCTCAACATTATTCAATTGCTCGTACTGTTCCTCCAATTCTTCTTGCATACCGACTTTCAAGACTGCTCCTTCCAATTCACTCAATAGGAAGCTATTATAATCTTGCTCTTTGTTTGCACTTTCCTGAAATTCAACAAGTTCAAGAAGTTCTCTTGAAGTCTTTTTATAATGTACTAACTGAGTTGTATACCCTTCTAACAAAGAAGAATTGTCTGCTAATGCATCGATTACCTTTAATTGAAAATCATTTGTTGCAAGCTGCATGGTCTCATGTTGGGAGTGAACATCGATCAACAAGTTACCTAACTGAGAAAGTATTGCAAGCGTAATGGGAGTATCATTTATAAATGCACGAGACTTTCCACTCGGTAGAATTTCGCGTCGTATAATAGTTAGATCTTCATAATCAAGATCATTTGCTTTAAAAAACCGTTTTAACTTGTACTTTGCAATCTCGAATTCTGCTTCAATAATGCATTTTTGATCATTATCTCTTAGAGCGCTTAAATCTGCACGCTTACCTAATACCAATGAAAGTCCGCCAAGTAAAATGGACTTACCTGCACCTGTCTCCCCCGTAATGCTCGTAAAACCATTGGTAAACGAAACATTAAGGTGATCAATTAAAGCGTAATTTTTTATGGAAAGGTTTGATAGCACTATCTGAAAATTAGTGCAGTAAAGATAATTTATATTTTAGTTAAAAGGGAAATCAATATTTAATATCGTTCCAAGTAGCGGAATAGTTGGGTGCGACTTTGCTTAAGGTCTCTTTCAATTTCACAATATCAACTTTAGGACCCCCAGAGAAAATATCTTTTATCTCATCTGATTTGGCATCAAAGAAGGTCTGAACTAAAAAGGAATTCGTTTGTCGTTGTTCTATGGTTCCAAAAAGCCTTATAACTCCTGAAATGATTTGCTTGCCCGTACTATTGTTATCTGCTAAAATATCTAAACCTTTACGATGGTAGTTGTAAGAAGCTAGACGATATTTTCTATAGGTATTTGAAAGTAGGTCATCTACTAGCAAAAATCTACTTTTTTTCTCTGTGGGATCCCAACCTTTATAGCCTGAACTTTGACCTTGAGTGGTTATTTTTTGGGCATTCACAAAATATTCAGTTCCACCTTCTAAGGTAAATGTATCAGCATCTAGACCTAAAATTATATTCGCATAATACGAAATAACAGCAACCAAGTTTGATTCAAAAACATTTTCATTAAAAACCAATGGCTGAAATTCTATATACTGAAAACTAAGATTATTATCCTTGAAATTAAAAACTGGTGTTTCATAAGATGTATTGAACACCGGCCTTGAAGACTGTATTTGAATAGTACCTTCAAATCTATTCGATTCATATTTCGTAATCGTAATAAACATATTCGCATTAATACGCTCACTCTCGGTAAAAGCTCTATTTGACCATTTGCTTTTGTTCACAAAATCAGCCAATGAACGCTCTAATGTTTTAAAAACGGGTAAATCTCCTTGAGATATTTGATCGGAATTTACAGTCACTTTACAATTCAATTCTTGTGCTGTAATTGCATAAGAAAAAAGGAAACAAATAGTGACTAGAGCAAGATTACGCATTGATTCTGCTTGTTATTTCTAAAAGAATATCAGCAGCAACAGCTGCCTTACTTTTTAATTCAAACGGTTTTATCTGTGAATTCTTGTCTATGAATGTAATTTTGTTTGTTAGCTTTCCAAAACCAGCCCCTGAATCATTCAAAGAGTTCAAAACAATGGCATCTAGATTTTTCTTTTTGAGCTTCCCTTTTGCGTTTTCAAGTTCGTTCTGAGTTTCTAACGCGAACCCTACCAAAAACTGATTTTTCTTTTGTTTTCCTAGGGATAACAAAATGTCTTTATTCTTAACCAGTTCAATAGCTAAATCATCATCAGTCTTCTTGATTTTTTGATCCGCAACCGTTTTCGGACGATAATCAGCCACCGCAGCTGCACAGATAGCAATGTCTGTATCTGAATAATGATTGTGCACCGCATCATACATCTCATCTGCCGAAACCACTTTGATTAATTCGATTAAGTCATGCTCAATCATTAAAGAAGAAGGCCCAGAAACTAAAACAACATTAGCACCCAAACGAGCGGCTTCTTTAGCTAGTTCATATCCCATTAAACCTGTGGAATGATTTCCAACAAAACGAACAGGGTCTATAGCCTCATAGGTAGGACCAGCTGTGATCAATACTTTTTTACCGCTCAAAGGAAGTCCTTGTGTTATATATTGCTTTACAAACGCTAATATATCTTCTGGCTCTGCCATTCGTCCTTCACCATGAAGGCCACTTGCCAATTCTCCTGAAGTTGCAGGTATCATTATGTTTCCAAACGACTGTAGTTTTTCAAACGAAGTCTTCGTAGACGGATGTTTGTACATGTCTAAATCCATCGCTGGGGCAAAAAACACAGGGCATTTAGCAGAGAGATATGTCGCTAATAATAAATTATCGCACGTGCCATTTGCCATTTTTGATAAAGTATTGGCTGTTGCAGGGGCTACAATCATTAAATCTGCCCATAAGCCCAATTCTACATGATTGTTCCAATCTGTACTTTCATTCTCTTTATTAACAAAAGAAGATAATACAGGGTTTTTAGAAAGTGTAGCAAGGGTAAGTGGAGAAACAAAAGAGCTGGCACTTTCCGTTAAAATAACTTTAACGCTAGCACCAGCTTTTATAAGTAAACGTACAAGAAAGGTAGTTTTATAAGCAGCAATTCCTCCAGTAATGCCTAAAAGAATGTTTTTACCGCCTAGCATATACTTATGCGTCTTTCTCAGTATTTCTATAGTAAATCTTATCAGTCAACCACTCCTCTACTGCTAAAGCATGTGGCTTTGGTAATTTTTCATAAAACTTTGATACTTCAATTTGCTCTTTATTTTCGAAAACTTCTTCAAGACTGTCGCTGTACGTAGCAAATTCCTCTAATTTCTCTAAAAGCTCTTTCTTGATATCACCGTTTATTTGAACAGCTCTTTTAGCCGTGATAGAAATCGCTTCGTATATATTATCTGTCGGGGCATCGAACTCATTTTTATTAATGGTCGTTGTCGAAACAGGAGCTTTCGAATTTTTTAAATCGTTCATGTTCATAATGATGCTATTTATTTTGTCGCTGTAGAATCTACAACTTCTATATAATTACTTAACTCTTTTTCTACTTTTTTCAATAAATTATCCGCTTTTTTAGCGAATTGTGTTTCAGGATATTGTTTTATAAGAACGTTGTAAGCATTCTTCGCGTCTTCAAGTCTAGTCTTTTTCAAACCTTCAAAACTATTCATTGCCATATTTGTTGTTGATTCTATTTTAAGATACAACGCTTCTTCTTTATATATCGAACCTGGAAAATCTGATACAAAATTATTTAAAGAAGCCACAGCGGACTTTAAGATAGTAAGATCATATTCTCCAAGCTTATTAAACTGCTTTGCTATCTCAAACGCTTTACGTTCCTTTTTTGTTGTAAGCTCCATTGCCATGGTATTTGCTTGCGCAAAAAACTCAGAATCAGGATACGTATTTATAAAACCCTGCAACTTAGCCAAGGCCTTGTCTGTATCTGTTTGATCAAGTGAATGGTCGGGCGATAATTCATAATAACTTTTAGCTCCTCTGAAAGCTGCCTCAGCTACCTTATCACTTTTAGGGTATGATTTAATAAAACGCTCAAATTGATACCCAGCCATGTTGTAGTTTTCTTTTTGATAGTAACAATCAGCTAGAAAAAACATAACCCGCTCCCCTTGCGGCTTGCCCACATACTTCGGCGCAATTTGTTCAAAAAGACGAAGAGACCTTTTATAATCTTTAGCCTCATAGTACTTTTGAGCCATATCATACTTCGGCTTTACGTCAACATTTTTCAACACTTTTTGGTACTCGTTACAAGAACCTAAAAGTAGGGCCAAAGTCAATACGGGAATAAATCGTCTCATTCTCAAAAACATTTTGCAAAATTAGGGATTCTGAATGGATATAAAAAACATTTTTACACGACGAAAATAGCTATACCGTCAACGTTGACCAACCATTTTGGCTAAGTTTTAACTGCCAAGACCAAAGTATCGACTAGACCGTAACTTTTATAAATGGTTTTACGAACGCAGTAATCTTTTGTTTTAGTCCTTCAGTAGCCTCCACCAATGGCAAACGAACTACTGCATTTGAAAGCCCTAAAATTTCAAAAATAGATTTAATTCCTGCTGGGTTTCCTTCTTCAAATATTAAATCCATTCCTTCTGCAAGAGCATCCTGAAGTTTTAAAGCTTCTTCTTTATTTTGATTTAATCCTAAATCGATAAGCTGTTTGAATTCCCTTGGCAAACCTTGGCCAATTACTGAAATCACACCTGATCCACCAGCTAATACAGTCTCTAACGCTGTAGCATCATCCCCAGAAATAACCAAAAAGTCGTCAGCAGTTCCATTAATAATTTCTTTGACTTGATCCATATCACCTACTGCTTCTTTAATTCCGATAATATTTTCGAAATCATTTGCAAGACGAAGTACCGTGCTAGGCAGCATATTACTACCCGTTCTACTCGGAACATTATATAGAATTATTGGTTTCTTAGCTACTACAGAAATAGCTTTGAAATGTTGGTAAATTCCTTCTTGGGTTGGTTTATTATAATAGGGGGTAACTGAAAGAATTGCAACGAAATCATCAGACTGAAAAGCTTGTATTTCATGAGCAACTCTATACGTACTATTGCCACCAATACCCAATACAAGGGGCAAACGACCCGCATTAGCACTTACAATAGTATCCATTACTAGCAGTTTTTCTGCTTTATTTAATGTGACCGATTCGCCTGTTGTACCTAAAACCACTAGATAATCAACACCACCATCAATACAATAGTTTACAATGCGTGTTAAAGCGGCTGTATCAATTGAAAAATCATCATTAAACGGAGTGACCAATGCAACACCGGTACCAACTAATTCTTTCATTATTTTATCTCGTTAAGAACTTTTAGATATTTCTTCAGTTCTTGTTTAAATGTTTTAAAATCTTTGATTGGTGTATCTAAAATCAAATCATTGTACTGTGCATCCATTTCTTTGAAGCCAACTCTCACTCTTGCTCGAGTTTTTACACTCATGATTTGCAACAACAAATTTTCATCTGTAAAATAGTTCACCAACATATCATATTCCCTATTCAAAAACTCTAACACATAGCTATTTTCGATCTCACCTTTCCAGCCTAGGTCTTTATCAGAAAAAACTGGTGTCGAATACGGAGAGTTTTTATCATAATAACTTTTGTATCCTATTATTTTAACTGCATTTGGGCGAAGATTAAAATCTTCAACAAATTCATAAAAAAGGCTTGGGTTTTCAAATTGATCTAAATCTACCAAACAGGCTATTGATGTAATACCTTTTGTTCTAGCAACTGTTGCAAATGGTTTTTTTAGCTCGTCCTTTAAAAATTTAACTCCGGATTTATGCTTGAATTTATCTTTTATTCCCTGAAACATGTATTTTTACCTTTAGACAAATGTAAAGAATATCACCACATATTTCTGACGCAAGGTAAAAAGGATTATGATTTTAAAAATAAAACATTTTGTTGTATTTATAACAATTGTCTGTTTGTCGTCTTGTAACGAGAGAACTCAGTCACTTCATAAAATCAATGCAAAACAAATTGCGATTGACAGTACAATTACTCCAATTGATTCAATAGATAAATTTGTATTGCCATATCGCAATCGTATAAACGAGGTACTTGATAGCATCCTAGCCTATGCTCCAAATAAAATAACAAAGACTGATGGGTTTTATAATACCTCTGCTGGTAACTTAATGGCCGATATCATCTTATCTGAAAGCAATGCTATTTTCAAAGCGCGAACGGGGAATGATGTAGATCTTGTTTTATTAAACCATGGCGGAATTAGATCCATTATTTCTGCTGGTAATGTTTCTGCAAGAACAGCATATCAAGTAATGCCATTTGAAAATTCAATTGTTATTGTTGAGTTAAGTGGGACCTCTATTTTAGAAATGGTAGACTTTTTAATACAATCAAAGCGAGCTCATCCAATATCTGGAGCTCAGATTATTTTAGATAAAAATGACAAACTCAAAACCCTTAAAATTCAAGGGGAGCCCTTTGATGTAAAACGGACGTATTTCGTTGCCACTTCTAATTATCTAGTGACCGGTGGTGATAACATGGGCTTTTTTAAAAATGTGCTAAGTGCTACCGATACGGATTATCTAATTCGCAATGCAATGATTGACTATTTCAAAAAAGTAGATACGCTTAAACCTATTGTTGATGATCGTTTTTATAAATTGAATTAAGATGGATAGAAGAAAATTCATATCAAATGCTGCTGCTTCATCTGCCCTAGTTGGTTTGGGTGGATTATCGCTTGGCTCTTGTCAACAAAAAGGCCCTAAGCATATTACTATTTTACATACGAATGATGTACATAGTCATATTGATACTTTTCCGAAAGATCATTCTACCTTTCCTAATTTAGGAGGCTTAGCGCGTCGTGCAGCCTTGGTTGACCGTATACGAAAAGAAAATTCCAATACCTTATTATTTGATGCTGGTGATATTTTTCAGGGCACGCCATATTTCAATTTTTACGGCGGAGAATTGGAATTCAAATTAATGAGCATGCTGAAATATGATGCCGCTACCATTGGCAACCATGATTTTGACAACGGATTAAATGGCTTGTTCGCGCAACTACCGCATGCTAAATTTGAGCTATTATCTGCGAACTATGATTTTAGCAATACCTTAATGAACGGGCATACCAAATCTTACAAGACATACATACTTGACGGGTTAAAAGTTGGAGTTTACGGAATTGGAATAAAGCTTGACGGACTAGTTACCAAAAGACTTTTTAAAGAAACAGTATATCTCGACCCTTTTGAAATTGCTTTAGACACGGAACGGATTCTTAAAGAAGATGAAAAATGTGATCTCATCATTTGTTTATCTCATCTCGGTTACGAATATAAATCAGAAGCAAACAGGCCCGACGATCTGACTTTAGCAGCAAAGACCAATTTTACCGATCTTATTATCGGCGGTCACACCCATACGTTTTTAGAGAAACCAGTACTAGTAAAAAACAATAGAGACAAAGATACTTTAGTCAACCAAGTAGGTTGCTTTGGTATTAATGTAGGGCGTGTAGATTTTTACTTTGATAGTACTCAAAACATCAGCGCTGATGGCGTTTCAATTACTGTTTAAAATAAAGTAGGATGATTTCAGCACTCAGAACTGATTCCGAAAACCAAAATTTCATTGCTCTTGTTGCGGAATTAGATGCTGATCTAGGAGAACGTGATGGCGAAGAACATGCCTTTTATCATCAATTCAATAGTATTCAAAACCTCAAGTATGCCATTGTTTTATATTTTGATGAAAAGCCTGTAGGCTGCGGTGCTATTAAAGCTTTCGACGCTAATACTATGGAAGTTAAACGGATGTACATTCTTCCCAAATCGCGTGGTAAAAAGCTAGCTACTCGTATTCTTAATGAGCTAGAACTTTGGGCCTTCGATTTAGGATACAAAATCTGCATTTTAGAAACAGGAAAAAGGCAACCAGAAGCCATAGCACTTTATACAAAAAACGGATATGAGATCATTCCAAATTACGGACAATACGTAGGCATAGAAAATAGCGTTTGTTTTCAAAAACATGTATCTTTCTAATTCAATTTAGAAAACATGAAAAAAATCACCAAAGTTCTTTGCGTATGTATTTTACTAGCTTCTATTCAATCATTTAGTCAAGCTCAAGAATATTATCAATTAAAGGTCTATTCCTTTGAAACCGATGCTCAACAAGAACTTACAGATGATTATTTAGAGGATGCTTATCTACCCGCTTTAAAAAGGTTCGATATTCAAAATGTTGGTGTGTTCAAACCAAGACCTACTGATTCGGTTACTCCAAAAATGACCTATGTTTTAATCCCATTTAATTCATTAGCACAATTTAGTCTTATAGAAAACACCTTACTCAAAGACCAAACACATTTGGCAGCTGGCACAGCATATTTAGATGCTCCACACGATAAACCAGCTTATGCAAGAATTGAATCAACACTTATGAAAGCTTTTATAGACATGCCCAAGATGAGTGCGTCTAAATTAGACGGACCACGTAAAGACCGTATTTATGAGTTGAGAAGCTATGAAGCGGCTACAGAGACTTTATACAAGAAAAAAGTAGATATGTTCAATGCTGGTGGCGAAGTAAAGCTGTTTGATGATTTAGGTTTTAATGCCGTCTTTTATGCCGAAGTTATTTCTGGGTCTCAAATGCCCAACTTGATGTACATGACTACCCACGCGAATCAAGAAACCAGAGATGCAAATTGGAAAAATTTTGTTGATTCTGAGGTATGGTCTAAGTTAAAGGTAATGCCAAAATATCAGAATACTGTATCTCGAAATGACACGAAATTCCTTTATCCTACGGAGTATTCAGATTACTAAAATTAATATCCTCTCCAATAAAATAACATCTTTTTCAAATTATCCTTAATAAGTATAACCATTGCTTTTAGATTATTAGATATGCGCTATCTTATTTTTCTACCTATAATACCAGTCCTATTTTATTTTGTGGATGCATACTATGAGAAAAACACAAAAAAAGGCTTCTTGTATATAGCCGCTTTTTTGCTATTTATCATAATTGGATATTTAATGCTAGAAGTAATAGGTTGGTCTTTTGCATTATGCACGCCTATATTACTTCTATTTATCCTTTCCCTTAAACCAAAGAAAAAATCAAAACAATCTAATTCTTTAGAATAAAATCCAAGATTTGTTGCTGCTCTTCTTCTAAAGTTATTTTAGGAAAAGGCTTGCAGGCTTGCCGATACCAATAACCAGCGTTCCACTCATCACCCTCTTTTCGATGTAGATAGGCATGTACCCATTTAGCAAGTTCATCGTTCTTTCGGTCAACAAGTTCATGCCCAGAATGCCAATCGTTCTTGGCATCATGCCACATTGCTCTTAATGCTTCCGGCCAGTTCTTGTCTGGAGCATTTGCTCTTAAAGTTGCTTTAAATTCTTGTAGATTTCTAGGTAACATTATTCTAACTTTTTTACCAATTTACCTACTGTTAATCCTTGCGCTATAATTGAAAAGACAACAACCACATACGTAATCACCAAGAATAAATCACGATGCATTTCTTGAGTTAAACCTAAAGCAAGTGCAATAGAAATACCACCTCTTAGACCTCCCCAAGTCATTATTAAATTTGTATTGGGAACGAAATCGAGCTTCTTTTTAAAGAAATTAATAGGAAGTAATAAACTGATATAACGGCAAATCAAAACAATAACAATAGCAACAATTCCTGCTAGAAAATAATTGAGTTCAAAGGTCAACACCAACATTTCCATTCCAATTAATACAAACAACAGGGTATTCATTAAAATATCAATGAGCTCCCAAAACTTATCCACATAAGTTTCCGTAATATCTGACATCGCAGAATTTCGAATGGTATCATTACCAACAACCAATCCAGCAGTTACCATAGCTAATGGTGCTGAAATATGTAACTTTTGAGCAACTACTGTGCCCATCATTACCGCTGCAAGTGTAATTATAACTTCAATATCATAATCATCTATAGATTTCAACAAGCGATAGGCTATCCATCCTATCAGCAATCCCCAGAGAATTCCTCCAAATACCTCAACACCAAAAAGTTTGACAATATCCGTGACGCCAATATCAGAAGTTGAAGATGATGCGAATTGAAAAATGGTTAAAAAGACCACTACTCCTACCCCATCATTAAATAGCGATTCACCTACAATTTTAGTTTCTAGTTTTTTAGGCACTCCAGCTTTCTTTAATATACCTAAAACCGCAATTGGGTCTGTTGGAGAAATTAAAGCACCAAACAGCAAACAGTAAATAAACTCCACATCTAAACCGAAAAGTGGCAAGAAATAAAACATTGCAATACCTACTAGAAATGTAGACACCAAAACACCTAAAGTTGAGAACACTAAAATTGGCCATCGCTGTATTTTAAGCTGTTGAAAGTTGGTATGTAAAGCACCTGCAAAAAGTAAAAAGCTTAGCATGATATCTAATAGCACCGTTTTAAAATCTATTTGCCGAATAATATATTTCTCAGCATCTAAAAGCGTGGAATCGAAATAACTCAGGGCAAAAACCGCGAGGGTAAATACGATGGTAATTACCATCAAACCAATGGTATTAGGCAGTTTCAAAAAACGCACATTGATGTAGCCAAAAGCCGCTGACATAAATACGAGTATTGCAATAATGATAAAATAGTCCATTTGGTTAGTATTTTAGAAGTGTAAAAATGCAATTATTTTATTTGATATAAGTATTTAAGAACACCTCAACTAGAGTTACCGCAACCAAATATCTGGATTCAAGTAAAACATGCGTTTCCATCCCTGAACAGAATCATCATCATATAATTTCGGGTACGGAAATGGAGTCGTAATCGCATAATGTAAATGTGGTGGTGTATTTATGGCATTTCCAGTATTACCGACAGTACCAATAACTGTCCCTCTTTTTAAGGGTTTGAATGTAAACGTTTTAATTTCATCCATATGAGCGTAATAATGAAAACGCCATTTGGGACCTAATACCATAACCGACTTCCCGCCTTTACCACCTTCATATGTATAAACAACTATTCCATTTGTAGCCGCGATGATATCTGTACCAGATTCTGCAAATATATCAATGCCTTTATGGGTAATTGATGTCCCCCAAGGATATGCCCAGAATGACTTCTCATTCCAACTTGTTGTTGTAGCGTCTTTTACGGGGATAATCATATTTTGCGGAAGTAAAAAGCCAATTCCTATAATCACCAAAGGCACCCAAAACCATTTACGCATGCTTCGATTACGCACTAAAAATGCCAAAGACATTAAAAGGGCATACCAAAATCGTCTGGTGGTATTGGTTATCATCGCTTCCGAATATAAAAAAGCATCCGACAAAAGACGGATGCTTTAAATTTTAAAAATTTTAGCTGACTAGTTAAAAGTCACATTCACCAAAGCTACTTGAGCAGGTTCTTTACCTTCCTCAACCGCGTAGGTTACATAGATATTCGTTTTACCATCTACTTTACCTGTTAACGGAATAACAGCTGCTCCTCCTGGCGCTCCTGCTGGAGGCGCTGCCATACGACCCTTTCCGATGACTTCGCCATCAGGAGTGCCCGTACGTACTTCAAAATCATATGCTACTTTTGGCGCCTCTTGCCATCCGGCAGTTACTACTGCAGCTTTAACACCTGACAAGTCGATACTTTCTAGTTCAAGCCATCCATCGGTTCCTTGTAGAATGAATAAATCCATACCATTGAAAGTTACCGACTGCATTCCTTCGGTTTTCATGCCTTCATTAAAAGTAACAGTATTACTTGATAGCGCAACTGATTTCGAACCTGTCAACGGAATAGTTCCTTCTGCACCGCCATCAGTATAACTTGCTGTTAAAACCATTAAGTTTCCAGGAGTGGTTGCCTCAGCTTTTACCGAACCTTTAGGAGGCAAAGAAGGTTTCATACTGCCATCTCCATTTAATGACATGATGTAGGTTGCTATTTGCCTTGTCTCATCAGAAGTTATGTTCGGGTGTGCTGCCATCATCACTTCTCCCCAAACACCTGAACCACCTTCAACAATCTTCTTTTGAAGGTATGAAATAGCGTTTTTATCATCTTTATACCTTTCGGCTATTGCCATATAATTTGGTCCGATAGAAGCTTCTGCTTGTTTATGGCAAGTTTTACAATCCATCGCTTGTGTTAATGCTTTACCTGTAACCGTTGCAGATACTTGTTGGTGTCCTAAAGACATTGCCACTTTATCCATTCCCTCTAAATAATCAACAGATACAAAAATATTCGAAGGATCAATTGCTGCACCTTCAGCATCTGTTACAGAAACTTCATAGTTAACATTCTGTCCTGGCACATAAAAAGATGAATTACCACCAATAATAGCTATAGCTACTTCTGGTCTCGAATTCCCTGCTACTACTGAACTACTTGCACTTCTTGCAGACTCACCTGCAGCATCCTTTACTTCTACGGATACTTTATACTCCCCTGCATCAGCATAAGTATGTGAAATTTCAGGTTCTGTGGTTTCTTTGGTTTCTCCATTCCCTAAATCCCAAACATAACTAATTGCATCTTTTTCTCTATCTCTAGCTTCAACACTCGCATTTATGGTCAACGGAAGTTTTCCTGAAGTTTGATCAACTATCATGTTGTCGATTACTGGCGGACGATTACCTCCATTAAACTCTACAAAACTCAAAGCAGCATTGTCATTAGCAGAAAACCATCCACTACCGTATTCTAATAAATACATACGGCCATCTGGAGACATTTCCATATCAATAAGGCTGTTTACCTCAATATCAGAAGCAAACGGTTCCATCTTATTAAAACTACCATCTTCAAAAAGATGCACAGCCATCATCCAGCCACGCATCCAATCGTAAATAATTACTTTACCATCATAGTAACTTGGTAATCCTCCACCATTCGTATATTCATCAGAATAATAGGTTGGTCCGGCCATTGCATTTCTTCCTCCAGTTCCTGTTTGAGGAAATTCAGAAGTTTCGCCATAAGGGTAAAAGGCATAAGCGCCTTGCGCAGGAGGTAACTCAGTTAAACCTGTATTGTTATTAGAATCATTAATCGGTTTTTCAGGATCAAATACAACACCGCTTTCACCTGTTGCATAATCATAATCTGTATACGGTTTATTATCACCAATAAACAAAGGCCAACCAAAATTACCAGCTTTACGCGCTTGGTTCATTTCATCATAACCTCTTGGTCCGCGTGTTTCTAGTTGATCTGCACGAGCGTCAGGCCCAACATCACCCCAATACACATAACCTCTTTTTGAATCTACAGAAATACGATACGGATTACGATGCCCCATGGTATAAATTTCAGGACGGGTTTTTTCCGTTCCCTGCGCAAATAAATTTCCTTCTGGAATATCATAGCTACCATCTTCGTTCACTCTTATACGGATAATTTTTCCTCGTAAATCATTAGTGTTACCCGAAGAACGTCTTGCATCATACTGTTGCTTACCAGGTAAATCATTTAGTGGAGCAAAACCATTATTTACAAATTCCACATTCTTTTCATCAAAGGGCGTTGAGTTGTCACCCGTAGAAAGATACAATAGACCATCACCTCCAAAAGCAATAGAACCCCCAGTATGACAGCAGATCTCTCTTTGAGAATATACATCAATTATCTTTTGTTCTGAAGACATATCAAAATTACCGTCTGTATATTTGAAACGAGATAGTCGATTTACTTCTTCATCACCAGT
>CALLIG010000240.1 GCA_938009735.1 uncultured Flavobacteriaceae bacterium | reverse complement strand
TGAGCAACACTTAGATTCTGGAGATTATACACTCGTAGTTAAAGCATATGACTGGGGCCCAGGCGTAAACAAAGTTGTTTTAACTATGGATGAAGAAGTATCGGAGACAAAAGCAGCTGATTTTTCTGTTTCTGTTGAGCGGAGTGCAGCAGGAGTTGAAATGAGACCTGGTGAAGCTAGTGGAAGCAGAACCGTAGTTTATGCCTACGTATCAGATGAAAATGGAAATAGAATTCCCATAGGAAATCATGTGACACTTGTTTTATTGGTGAGTCCTGATGACCCTTTGGGTTCGCCTATCAAGTATGTTTTTCAAAATGGCCGTGGCAGTAATCAATGGATCGATTATAAAATGAACATTGCACATTCACCCTCTGAAAAAACTTGGAATAATGAAAAAGGACGTTTGATACCAGAGCTTGATAAATTTGATTTAACAGGCACCTATACTGAAAACGGAGTTTCATTAACCTATGCCTCATTTGCTCCGGATAATGCAGATGCTAAATCTCCCTTACTTATTTGGTTGCATGGTGGAGGCGAAGGAGGTACAGATCCTAGTATTGCTTTGATTGCAAACAAGGCGACAAATTATGCATCAGAAGAGATTCAATCCATTTTTGGAGGAGCATATGTTCTTGTTCCTCAAAGTCCTACATTTTGGATGCAGCGAGATGGAGGGGAATATACAAGAGGAAAAGAAAATGATATTTATAACGAAGCTCTGATGGGTTTGATTAAAAAGTATGTTGCGGATAATCCTGGTGTGGACCAAAATAGAATATACTTGGGCGGATGTTCTAACGGTGGTTATATGAGTTTAAAATTGATGCTCTTGCATCCTGATTATTTCGCTGCAGGATATATTAGTGCCTTGGCGTATCATGAAAAATATATTACGGATGCTCATATTGAAACCATCAAGGATAAGCCTATTTGGTTCGTTCATTCTAAAGACGACCCTGTTACGAAGCCTAACGAAACGGTTGTGCCTTTGTATAATAGATTAATGGCAGCAAGTGCATCGAATATTCACTTTTCTTTTTACGACCATGTAACCGATCTAAGTGGTGTTTACGGCGGAAAAGATTATCATTTTAATGGGCATTGGTCATGGATCTATTCCCACGTCAATCACGCCAATTTTGATTTTAAAGGTGATGCTGTAAAAGTAGATGGTAAACCGGTAACACTAATGGAGTGGATGGCTAAGCAAAGTAAATAACAAAGCAATTTTGAATAATGGTTTTCTACTATTGTTGTTGAACGCGATTATAGAGGCCAATCAATAGCCTCTTCCATTTCTTCTAGAACTGGGGTCTTGTGAATGTCATCTTCAACATTGTGTTTGATGTGATTGTTTTCAAGAAATATTGAAATTCTTTCTAAATCGTCGTTGGTGCCTTTTATCTCAATCTTGTACATACTTAAATTGTTAATTTGGGTTTGGTAAATGGGAGAGGCATATGTTTTTTCTAGACTTTGATTATATAATGTCATTTGGCCCAAAATATTGTTACAGCAATGATTTTCTTTTAAAAAATGTCCCTGTTTAACGATGATACGGGGTATTTATGCTATTTTACAGTAATAATTTTCCTACTATTCTGTTGCAAGTTTAAGTGGTTTTCCTTGTGTGTTGTTGTACGCTTTGCTTAACCCTAAAATTTTGGCAATACTAGCTGCAATTTGATTGCTATACAGTTGCTCATTTTTAGATACTTCTCCAATGGTTTCAATTCCATTTCCGAAGGCAATTAACCAAACTCCGCCTGCATCTTTTACTTTGTCTCCGTGACCCGTCCAAGTTTTTAAAGGATCTGTTCCTCTGCCGTGATCGGTGGTAATAATAAACACGGTATTGTCTTTATAGAAAGAATCCGTTTGCGTGAAATTCCATAATTCCTTTATAAATGCATCAGTTGTATTTGCTGATTTTAGATAGGCATCATAATGACCTTCGTGTGCAAAATCATCAGTTTCTCCATAGGCGATATACACCAATTCAGGATGTTTCTTTTTCATATGTTCTAAAGCATAATGATGGGTAAAAGCATCTAATCGAACGGTGCTCCAAGGGCTAGGAATACTAGGTTGTAATTCATTTAAAAATTTTTCGCGACTGGTTAAATCGTTCCCTGTAGCTAATTCAAAACCGGCATTTACAGGAACACCAGAACGCTCTTCATTTACGATGTACGGAAAGACATCCCAACTGCCGAAAGCGGCCACTTTCCCCTTATATCTTGGGTCTTGATTGGCAATTTCGAGAATTGTTTTGTTCGGGTTATTGATTTTGTCGTTACTATCGATTCTTGTATCATCTGCTTTACCTGATAAAATCTCATTATAGCCTGGGTAGCTAAACCACTTTTTATTGGTCAAATCTACTTGGCTTCCTAAATTTCTATTACCATGAATCTGTCCCATTTTTGAAACTTCCTTCCATAGAAAAGGAAATAATACTTCGCGACGCTCTAAAGGTGAATCACGCCAAAAACGAGTTTTTAGATCGGTGGTATCACTAACATATTTGGTATTAGCGACTAAAAGTGGATCGGCGCCAGAGAAGAGTTCTTGCCAGCGAACCCCATCCAAAGTAATTAGAACTACTTTTTTATTAACTGATTCTTGGGCAATGCCAAGCGATGCAGTAAGTACTAAGATCAAGGGTATTACAAAGGAAAAAGAACGTTTCATAGGCGTATATTTTGATGAACTAGTACAACTTCATTAAATAAAACAATAAGTTTACATCATTAAAAATAAGACTTAACAAACGTAAATAATGCTCAAGAACCTTTTTTATATCAGTTGTTTATTACTTTTTACGCATTGTAAGGATGCTAAAAAAGAAAGCGTACCTGAAACTACTGTAGCCAATGAAATAGTTGATGCTACATGGGAATCGGTAGTTGCAAGTGATGAAAGTAAACCTGTTGAGCGACATGAAGCTGCTTTCATTCGCGTTGGCACTAAATTTTATTTATTAGGTGGTAGAAGCATACGCCCGGTGAGTATTTATGATACAAAATTGAAAACTTGGTCTTTGGGTGCAAAACCCCCAATTGAAATGCACCACTTTCAACCGGTTGTTTTCGATAATAAGATTTACTGTATTTCTGCAATGACGGGCGGATGGCCAAAAGAAACACCCACAACCCATGTTTATATTTATGACCCAGCCACTGATGTATGGAGTAAAGGCGATGAAATACCTGAAGAACGAAGAAGAGGATCGACAGGAAATGTGTTACAAAACGGAAAAATTTATATCGCTTGTGGAATAAAAAACGGACATATTGGCGATCACAAAAACTGGATGGATAGCTATGACCCTATCACAGGTAAATGGGAAGTTTTAGCTGACGCACCTAGAGCAAGAGATCATTTTCAAGCGGTTTTAGCAGACGGAAAAATTGTTGCTGCAGCCGGAAGAAATACAGGAATAAACACAGAAGATCCTTTTGGGGGCACTATAGCTGAGGTAGATGTTTATGATATTGCCAGTAATACCTGGAAAACCTTACCAAACAACATACCCACAAAACGAGCTGGCAATGCAACAATTTATTATAATGGCGATGTTATTGTAGTTGGGGGTGAATCAACTACACAAGAAAAAGCACATGCTGAGGTAGAGGCACTTAATTTAGAAACAAACGAATGGCGAACATTAGCATCTTTACTTGAAGGGCGCCATGGTTCTGGTTTATTAGAATATGAAGGGGCTATTTATATCGCCTCTGGTTGTGGTAATCGAGGCGGTGAGCCTGAGCTTTTTACTATGGAGAAATATAGCAATTGAGTTGAGCTTATTGCTCTCCGTCCTCTTTAATAGCATTTTCTTTTCGAAACGGAATAAAAAGCGGATCAACATCTTTGGTTTCGCCGACTACAGCTTCAATTTCCCTTTTTAAATAGTTCAAATGTGCAATCGTTAATCGATCAGTC
>CALLIG010000239.1 GCA_938009735.1 uncultured Flavobacteriaceae bacterium | reverse complement strand
AAGAGGGCGGAGCGGTAAGTATGCGTGATTGTGTGATCGATTGTAAAGATGCCCTGCGTTACTTATCTAAGCACAGTGAAACGCTAGCAATAGACCCTAATCGTTTTTTCGCATTTGGAGATTCTGCTGGAGGTCAAATTGCTCAAATGTTACTGTTAAGTGATCCAAAGTTTTTAGAAGGTGATCCAAGCTTGATTGATTACGCTTATAAAATGAAAGCAGGAGTATCATGGTATGGTCCTTGTGATTTTGAGAAGACGAGCTTATTTAATCACGACGACCGTGCTGATTTTAGAGATAGATTTGGACCAAGAATAATAAAACCAAATACGAAACCTGAAGATAAATTATCGCTTTATAAAGAAATGAGTCCTATTAATTATTTAAACAAAAACAGTTCACCTTTACTAATGATTCAAGGGGATAAGGACCCAACTATACCAGTAAAGCATGCCTACTATATGGCAGAAAAGGCTAAAAATGTAGGTGCTCCCGTAACAACATTAATAATTAAAAATTCAGGTCATAATTGGAGAAAAGTAGGAGCGGATATTGAACCTACACGAGAAGTGATTATTCAAAAGACAATAGAGTATTTTGTCAAGCATCTTTAAATTATGTTTAGAAAAATTATTTTATCAATAGTTTGTGTTTTAATAGTTAGCAATTGTATTTCTAAAGAAATTTATGTGTCCCCTAAAGGAGATGATCTCAATTTGGGTACAAAGGATAAACCTTATTTAAGCTTTGAAAGGGCTTTGGGGAAAGTAAAAGAATATGCAGGTAAAGAAGCGGTAACGGTTTGGTTTTATTCTGGCGAATATTATCTAAGAAAGACGATTGAATTAGGCAGTGATTACTCTGGAACGATAGAATATCCATTATTGTTTTCTGCATTACCTGGAGCTAAGGTGATTATTAAAGGAGCTCAGCGATTAGAAAATCTAGATTGGACAGAATATAAAAATGGTATCTATCAGGCTGAAGTTCCATCAGGCCTTTTAATGGATCAGATATTTATTAATGATGAACGACAGATTAGGGCACGGTTTCCTAATTATGATTATGAAAATCCATTACGGAAAGGAAGTGGATATTGTCAAGTAAATGGAGGTTCAAATAAACGTTACGATGAATGGTTTTTCTACAAGCCGGAGACTTTCTCAAATAAAGAGTGGAAAAATCCAACAACTGGAATTGTGCATGCATTTCAAAGTCATAGTTGGGGTAATATGCAATACAGGCTTAAAGAAATTAATCGAGAAGAAAACAAAATATACCTTAGCGAAGGAGGTTGGCAAATGCAAAGAGAATATGGTATTGGGGGCAAAGGTGGAGCACATTCCTCTTCCTTTTTTGTTGAAAATATATTTGAGGAGTTAGATGTACCCGGAGAATGGTTTCTGAATACGGAGACCAATATACTTTACTATTACCCTGGAAAAGGAGTAGAATTAGAGAGTGCTAAAGTTGAGGTACCCATTTTAAAAAATTTGTTTCAAATAAAGGGAGATAAAGAAGCACCGGTGAAAAACATTCATTTTAAAGGCTTTACTTTCTCACAATCTCGATACACTTTTATGGATACATATGAACCCGTTGCTCGTGGTGACTGGTCTATTCATCGAGGAGGAGCCATTTTTATGGAAGGAACTGAAAACTGTATTATTGAAGACTGTAACTTTGAGTATGTAGGAGGGAATGGCGTTTTTATGAGCGCCTACAATCGGGACAATAAAATAACAGCTTGTAGATTTGTTCATACAGGAGAAAGTGCTGTTTGTTTTGTTGGGTCTCCTTCGTCCGTTAGAAATTATTTGACATGGGATGATGTTCAATTAGATGGAAAGAATTGGATTGAAATGAGTAAGGATATAGATTTAGAACCAGGTCCTAAAACGCCTGATTATCCAAAAAACTGTGTGGTAGAAAATAGTATCATGCATGATTTTGGTGACGTTGGAAAACAAGTTGCTGGAGTTTATATTTCTATGAGTCACAAGATTATAGCTTCTCATAATACAATTTATAACTGTCCACGAGCTGGAATATGTATTAATGATGGTACTTGGGGAGGACACATTATTGAGTATAACGATATGTGGGAGACCGTAAGGGAAACTGGAGAACATGGACCTTTTAATTCTTGGGGACGGGAGAGACAATGGAAAACCAGTAAGGGAAAAAAAGGTGTTTTTAATAAGGAATTAACAAGACTGGATGCCATTGATAATGTAATTATCCGAAATAACCGTATTGCTAATTATCGTAAATCGGTTAGTGCAGGAAATTGGACAATTGACTTAGATGACGGTTCTAGTTATTATGAGATATATAATAATTTGAATCTTGGGTCTACCATTAAATTAAGAGACGGTATGGGACGCAAGGTGTTTAATAATATCACGGTAAGTCCAGTTCCTTTAGGTTGGCATGTATGGCCAGAAGAATCCGAAGATGAAATTTATAAAAACATTTTTGTCATTTCTGGTATAGTCCCTGGTAAAAAAACGCCTACAAGAAATTTCATACGTGCTGTAAAGTTGCCAGAAGACACAAAGTGGAGTACCAATTATGATAAAAATACTTATTGGAATGTAAACTATCCCGTTCAATTTGATCTTGCTGAAAATATGGATATGGAGCTTTGGAAAAAGGAAGGATATGATTTAAATTCTTATGTAGGTAATCCTGATTTCGTTGATCCAATTAATGGGAATTATCAGGTTAAAGAAGGTTCACCTGCTTTAGTATTAGGGTTTAAAAACTTCCCAATGGATGAATTTGGTCATCAAATGACCCGTATTTTACCATTTGGAGGAGATTTTTATGGAGAGAAAACAGTGAGTTTGGTAGCTGATATTAGGGCAGGAGAAAACGCGAAAATATATTTTACTACAGATGGTTCGGAACCCACGATACATTCATTAGTATATTCAAAACCGTTTAAAATAAATGAATCTACCGTTGTAAAAGCTAAATCTTTAGATACTAAAGGAATCTCGACTGGATTTATGGCTCAAGCGGCATTCACAAAAGTGGATACCCTTACTTACCCCAATTGGTTGAGTACTTTAATTGCAGGGAAATACGAAGGAGAGATTGCTCAGGAAAGAGGAGCTCTTGAAATGGAAATATTGGGTGCATTCTTTGTGAATATTGGAGAAGACCCAGATTTAATAGATGCAAATGGAGGGTATGATTTCGGTTGTTATATTAAAAGTTTTAGACCTGCAAGGAGATCGAAAATGTGGATGGATGCGGGATTTGAAAAATATTGGATTATTCAGAAAGTTAATGGGGAAAAAGTAGATGGCGTTAGAGAATTAAAAAAA
The DNA here is from genome assembly GCA_938009735.1 of uncultured Flavobacteriaceae bacterium. Lineage (GTDB taxonomy): Bacteria > Bacteroidota > Bacteroidia > Flavobacteriales > Flavobacteriaceae > Maribacter_C. The sequence continues at coordinate 1,928 of CALLIG010000239.1, read as the reverse complement.
GTAATTAAGGCCAATAGTGGAAAAACGGCAACGATGACAGCGGTAAAGAATTATGAAACCAAAGAGTTTGAAGTTCAAGTAAAATAGTGGATATAGAAATTCTATTCTTTTCAACTTTCTCAGTACAAAATAAATAACTTGAATTCAAGCTACATTTTGCGCAGCATTTATGCTTAACAAGGGAGTTGTTTTAGTCAGATCCATTAACAGCAACATGAATGTTAAGTGCATGAGCAGGAGTAATCCACAGAATAATTAGTATTGAAATAATATGTTTCATTATCCAGTCTGTTTTGAAACGGGATGTCTGTCTCGATTTATTTCTAGCTAAAATGAACTCCCATTATTTTTTTTGCCGAAATTTTAAGCTTGCAAATTTTCTGATCAATGTTCTGAATGTTGTACACGTTTCCTTGATATCTTTTTATATGGAATAATATATTCTACAAGTTTTTCTTAAACTTAGTAGGTGTTACTCCAAACTCTTTTTTAAATGCACTAGTAAAGTGAGATAGACTCGAAAATCCTACGGAGTACACAACCTCTCCAACCGACTTCTCGGGATTACTTTTAAAAATATGTGCAGCTTTCTTTAATCGGAAAGTCCGAATATATTCTTTTGCATTGATGCCCGTAATGGCCTTAAATTTTCGATAAAATTGAATGTACGAAAAGTGAGTTTGCTGGGCAATCATCTCTACACTCAAGTCGCTCGATTGATAATTTTTCTCAATTATATCAATCACCTTTTGTAAAAACACCTCTTTCTTATTTTCTGTATTGACAGGAACAGATGGCTCCATTCTTGTTTTTGTTTTTTGATATTCTTTCTCTTTTCGCTTAGTATTTAATAGGTTGTTGACTTGAAATTCTAACAATTCTGGAGAAAAAGGTTTAGAAATATATACATCTCCTCCCTGTTCAAAACCCGTCTTCTTACTCTCAAAATCATTTAAAGCCGTTAATATAATAAGTGGAATATGGCTTGTTCGAATGTCACTTTTGAGTTTGCCACTCAATTCAAAACCTGACATATTGGGCATCATGACGTCTGAGATAATCAAATCGGGTTTGTTTTGTATTGCAGCTTTATAACCTTCCACTCCGTCTCCTGCTACTAATACAGTAAACGTTTCCTCAAAAATATTAGTGATGAGTTCCTGAATGTCTGGGTTGTCTTCAACGATTAACAGTGTTTGCTTTTGGTCTGATGAAAGTACTTGTGGAAGCTCTTTTTCTGAGGGTGGGATAATAGCAGGTAAAGGAACAATTGTCGCTACTTCCTCCTCTGGCATAATGGCTTCTTCGCCATTGCCAATTGGTAGCGTAATCTGAAAAGAAGTACCTTCTCTCTGCGAACTTTTAACTTCAATTTGCCCATTGTGCAGGTCAAGTAATTTTTTGACCAATGAAAGTCCTATACCACTTGTTCCGAAAAGGCTTTTGATAGGATTGCTTGAGAAATAGCGTTCAAAGATGTTTGCAATCTCTTTTTTACTCATTCCTTTTCCTGTATCTATTACTTTGATACGAGCTGTTTCATTATCTATTTTTTCTAAATTAACTTCCACCTTTCCCTTTTCTGGAGTGTATTTAAATGCATTAGAAAGGAGGTTATATAAGACGCGTTCAATGATATTAGGATCAAACCAACCTTTAAGGGATTCTTTTGGTGTGATAATGCGAAATTCGATATTTCGATCTTCTGCGTAATTTTGAAATGCAGCAGCAGTCTTGAATATGAATTCTCCAAGGTCATTTTTCACTACCGTTAGTTTCATTTTTCCCTCACCGACTTTTCTAAAATCAATCAAACTGTTGGTTAAGTCAAGTAGTTTTCGTCCATTTTCGTTGATGTCTATCATTTTGCGCTTGAGGTTGCGCGGTAGTTCTTTATCTTGTAAAATATGCTCTAATGGGCTGATAAT
>CALLIG010000238.1 GCA_938009735.1 uncultured Flavobacteriaceae bacterium | reverse complement strand
TTCGGCTGTATACCAGTTGATAGTGGCACTATTTGTTGCCGCAGCAGTTAAATTAACAACCCCAGGGCCACAGCGCTCATCACCAGAGGCTGTTGTAACGCTAGGTATTTCATTTGAAAGTAAATTAATCTCTAGCGCAGGACTAATACAACTGTTTGTTGCATCAAAATAGTAACCGTAATAAGTACCAGGCAAAGGGTCATTTTCTAAACTGCTATTATTAACGATGAAATCTGAGGCAACTACGGGAGCAGTAAGTGTGCTTGTAGCCCACCTTAGCACCGTACTATTCGGACCTGAATTATTTGCGTAATCATCTAAACCATTTGTAATTGGCCCACAAAATGTCGTTGCTACTCCATTACTTAACGTTGGTGCGTTATCCCCTGCTTCACAAGGGTCACAACCTGCAACTTCAATAGTTACATCGGTTGTTGCATCAGAACATGGCGCAGCACCTAAAACCGTATATCTAAATACGTAATTACCTGCTGGGTCTCCATTAAAGTTAACCACATCATTTCCTGCAATACCTGGGTTCGGATTGTTAGTAGGATTACTGGCACTAGCAATATAAGTCCATGTACCGGTAGCATCTTCTCCGGTTATCGTATTATTTAAATTGATAGAAGTTGCAGGTCCAAAGCCTGTCTCATTACATCTACTAATATTTGGACTTACCGGAATACCAGAAGAAGGCGAATTATTCTGGGTAAGAATTAATTCTTCGGTATCACTATAACAGTTATTAACAGTATCGGCAAAAAACGCGTAGTAGGTATCCGCTTGACTGACGGTGCTACCTCCGGCAGAGGGCACCCATGCGCTTTGAACACTTGGGTCAGCATTCGTACTCCATACCAACTCAGCGTTGTTCGGGATGGTATCATCCAAATAATTATCTAATGAGACACTAAATGCGTCACAAAAAGCCGTTGGATCATTATTTAAAATTGGTTCATCTTCACCAGCAGCGCAATCGTTGTCAATAATAGTAACTGTAGCTGTATCTTGAGCGCCAATAGTATACAAACTATTGCTGGTGCCAGTTAATCTTAAGGTAATTGTCTCATTGCCTTCGGCATCTGTATCATCTATAGCTAGAACATTTGTCTGGCGAAAACCTTGCCCATCTGGATAAAGAAATGCCATATTTGCTTCATCATAAACAGGATCCATAGAGCTATCGAATAGGTTAAAATCATCGCCTGTTGCTGTACCAGGGCCTGTTGCTGTACTTGAAGCTACAACTTCAAAAAATATTTGAACTGTTTCATCTAATCCATTAAAAGTAACGTTAGCACCCGAAGCATCACGACTAATCAATCTAAAAGTACCATTTTGGTCACCTTCAGTAACCTCATCGATAAATGACGCAGAGTTATTATCAAAAGATATGACACCTACATCATTGTCAAGAACATCTATATTTACCTCATCAGCTGAAGTATCCACAGTTCCAGAACCTATTATTAAAGGATTTAATTTAACAATAATGGTTTCTAACCCTTCAATTAAATTATCATCAACAATATTGATAACTGTCGTTATAGATTGAGCCGTAGTAGTATTAATTAAAACTGATCCATTTGCTAAATCATGATCGTCACCAGAAGTTGAAGTTCCTGTAACCTCATAAAAAACCCGTGTACCAGTTGGTGAATTATCTTCTCTTGAAATTGTAAAACTAGCCGTATTTTGAGCGCCAGATGCAACCTCACCACCAATATTATCTGAAGTACTAATAGTAACGGCGTCTTGTCCAGTTAAACCATTCACAAGTAAAAAAAAGCCACAGAGCAAAAGTCCCTTAAAAAGACTAGATAGCTTGTTATTAATAATATTCTGTTCTCGTTTCTTTTTCATAGTCTGCTCGTTGAATTAACATTAATTCAATGTACAGCACAAATAGATATTCTTAGCAGGTAAAATTTGGGTGTCAATATTACTAAAAAAAATGGCTAACGCCTTGCAATAGGTCGTAAATATGGGATTTTACAGACGAACGACAGGTATTATCGGTCAATGTATTTACGTAAGAATCGCCGAAGTGGTTTCCGCTTCTGCGTTTATTTTACGAACTAAGCCTTGCAAAACCTTGCCAGGCCCTACTTCCGTGAACATTGTAGCGCCATCTTTTATCATATTTTGTACGCTTTGCGTCCATTTTACTGGAGCGGTTAACTGAGATATTAGATTTTGTTTTATTTCATCAGGATTTGTAATTGCCGTAGTCGGCACATTCTGATAGATAGGACATTTTGGAATGCTGAATACTGTATTTTCGATTGCTGCTGCAAGCTCTTCACGAGCTGGTTCCATTAGTGGAGAATGAAATGCTCCACCAACGGGTAAAATCAACGCTCTTCTTGCCCCTGCTTCTTTCATTTTTTCACAAGCAAGCTCAATAGCAGCTACCTCACCAGAAATTACCAACTGCCCAGGGCAATTATAATTCGCAGCAACTACTACACCAGGTGTTTCTTCGCAAATCTGCTCAACAACATCATCAGTCAGCCTTAGAACTGCAGCCATAGTACTGGGTTGCAACTCGCAAGCTTTTTGCATTGCCATGGCTCGTTGCGAGACTAATCTTAATCCGTCTTCGAAATTTAACACCTCATTTGCGACTAAAGCCGAGAACTCACCAAGCGAATGCCCAGCAACCATATCTGGTTGAAAATCTTCTCCCATTACCTTACTCAAGATTACCGAGTGAAGAAAAATAGCTGGTTGAGTAACTTTAGTTTGCTTTAAATCTTCAGGAGTGCCTTCAAACATTATGTCTGTAATACGAAACCCTAAAATATCGTTAGCCTGCTCAAATAACTCTTGCGCTAAAGGATACTTTTCATAGAGGTCTAAGCCCATTCCTACGAATTGTGCACCTTGCCCAGGAAATATATATGCGTTCATTTTATATTATTTTTGATTCGCAAAAATAAGGATATAAACTTCAAATTCAAGCGCAAGAATTGCACTCAATTTCATAAAATGAGTTCAGGTTAATAACAACTAGATAGTCATAACCCCTACTCTTCTTTGAACCAACTTGAATATTTTACGTAATTATCAGCAATACGATCAACTTCACCTGAACTTAATTCAGGGCTAATATCTTTTATCTTTTTAGCAGGCATTCCCGCGAAGACTGTTCCTGAAGGAACATGGGTGCCTTTAGTAACTACAGCACCTGCTGCTATAATACTATTACTCTCAATAATACAATCATCCATTACAATACTACCCATCCCTATTAAAACATTATCATTTATCGTACAACCATGAACAATGGCGTTGTGACCAATCGACACATTATTACCGATGGTTGTTGGAGATTTCAAGTACGTGCAATGCACAACTGCACCATCTTGTATATTTACTTTATTTCCAAGCTTTATGAAATGAACATCACCCCTTAAAACAGCATTGAACCAAATACTACATTGGTCACCCATACTTACCTCTCCCACTATGGTAGCGTTTTCTGCGATAAAGCAATCATTTCCTATAATTGGAGTTTTACCATTTACTGTTTTTATAATCATATCTAAATAGGTTGTTGGGTTTTTAAAATGAACAATATGTTTAAAAATATGCTAATAAATCCTTTTTCTTCGAAGCTGAAACTAATAACTCTTTTCCATTAGAAACCACAACACTACCACCTTTACCCTTACGGTATTTTACAACTTCATTTACATTTACTAAGTATGATTTATGAATACGTGCAAAAGCAAACTTGGAAAGTGCCTCTTCAAAATATTTCAGGGTTTTGCTAACCAATATTTTTTTATTCTCTAAATAAATTTCGGTGTAGTTGTCATCAGCTTTGCAATATAAAATATCAGCAACATTCAATATTTGAAATCCATCTTGTTGTGGCAAGGTGATTTTACCATCTACCTTATTTAAGTTTGGAGTAAGTACTCGATCTTCAAGGGCGTCCTCCTTTTTTCTTATTTCAGCTACATAGTCAACTGCCTTGATTAACTCATCAATGTTAATTGGCTTCATTAAATAATAGGCTGCATGATTATTAAGGGCGTCAATTGCATATTGATTATAAGCCGTCACAAAGACAGTCTCAAATGTACGATCAGGTAACTGATCAAGTAGATCAAAACCCGTACCGAAAGGCATTTCAACATCTAAAAAAACTAAGTCAAGAGTATGCTTTTGAATAAGTTTTTTCGCCTCTTCAATTGATGCCGCCTCACCCTTTAATGTTACCGTAGGGCAATATTTAGCCAAATAATTAGTAAGTATTTCTCGGCTATTAGCTTCGTCTTCTACTATAATTGCATTTAAATTCATTACTTAATCCTTTTTTAAAATAAACACCACTTTAGTACCGGTTCCATCAGAATCTAAATCTGCAATATGAACGTCTACTTTATCTTTATACATATCGTTTAATATTGCAACACGCTTTTTAATATTACCCATTCCTTTAGACTTTTGCTTCTTTTGATTCATTGTTTTTAATGCAGCAGATTTTTTTCTTCCGATACCATCGTCAGTAATTATTATTTCTAAAGTCTCTTTATCCTTTTGTTTCAATGCTATTTCCAAAAATCCCTTTTCCTCTTTGTAGCGGAGTCCATGCCAAATCGAATTCTCAATATATGGCTGCAGCAGCATTGGCGGAATCTGAAATGCACCTACATCAATATGTTCATCAACATTTATTTCATAATCGAATTTATCAGGAAAACGAGAATGCTCCAACTTTACATAGAGCGCTAATAATTCTAATTCTTTAGACAATGGAATGAAATCTTCTTCTGAATTTTCAAGTACCGATCGCATAAGAGTTGAAAATTCACTTAAGTATCTATTTGCACTTCGCTCATCGCTTTTAGCTATATAATTATTCACCGAATTCAAAGCATTAAAAATAAAATGTGGATTCATTTGCGAGCGCAAAGACTTTAAAGCCAATAGATTATTTGCTAATTTTTGTTGCTGATTGCTTCGATAAAAAAAGAAGGTCGCTAAGCCCATCAAAATTAGACCAAATATCAATGAATAAATAACCCATCGTTGTCGTTTATTACTTTCTTGAATCAATTGTTGGCCTGTAACAGCCAGGTCGTATTTGCTTTGAGACAACTCCCTTTCCTGTTCTAAACCAGTAATACGACTTTGCTTGGTGGAAACTTCTCGATTGAATCGTGCTGCCCTAGAAATTTCTTGCTCTTTTCTTATATATAATGTATCGACAAGTGCACCGTATTCCTTATATGCTTTTAAGGCTTTTGTGAAATTTCCTTCGTATTCATATAACTCAGATAATTTACGGGTGGCATCTTTTTGAACAATCAGATCATCATCGGAATCAGCCTCTATAATACTTCTCTGTAAATATGGAATTGCCTGATCATATTTATCTTGCGAAATATATGCATTGGCAATTTTGTAATTAATGCGTTGCGAGGTAATTGTATCTGCAGCGATTACTCCAGATTTTATTTCAACAGCTGGCTTAGGCAGTTTATTTATTTCATTCAAACTTTGTTTTCGCAACTGAATTTCATCATCAAACCTGTTTCCCTTGTTGTAAAAATCTGCAACCTTTTCTTTTTCTTGAATTGATCTTTTTGGCGCTTCGTTTTTAGCCAATTTCAACGAATTACCATAAAATCCTTCAGCTTCAATAGACTTATTTTCTGAAGCATAGGCATCAGCAATCTTCGAATTTAAATCAGTCAGTTTGGGTACAATTTGATTCTTTTTAGCAACCACCAAACCTTTTTCATAATAGGCTACTGCACTATTTATTTCTCCCAGTCCGGTGAATGTATCACCAAGATATTCGTAAAGTAGAGTTTGTTGAAATGGAACCAAACTTTTTACTTTAAGCATTGGCATTAAAACGTTTTTCGCACGTTCATAATCTTTATACAATAAATAAGCATTACCTAAAAGAAGGGTTGTTTTTGAGGTTTTATTCGCAACCAATGCATCGTTAAAACTAGTAATAGCCAGGTCATATTGATTGTGGTATTGATATATTTCTCCTAGTGCAGTATAAGATAAAGCTAATTGTTTTTTATTCGCTCTCTTACCCAGTTGATCAATAGACTCTGTTATAAAATCAATACTCTTTTCTATATTTTTTTTCTTGTAGGTATTAGCTGAATCAAGATATGCTTGGTGCATTGATGCTTTATCATCTCTGAGCATCTTGCTTTTGCTTCTACTAGCATCCGTCTCTGAATAACCTTCAACTACTACATCAATATCTTCATCACTAGTAATAATATGTCTTTTGGTTTCGAACTCTGGACTTCTAAAAGTCAGCTCATCACCCATGTAGGCTTTGATCCTGTATTCACCTAATAAATTAGTAATTACCATAGCACCTCTATCAGTCGACACTTCAACACCCGAAATTGGTTCATATTTTTCTTTTCCTTGAACTACGCCTTTAATTTCAAAAGCTCTAACATCCTCTGAAACCCTACCTGTCGGCAACTGGGTTTGAGCGACAATCTGAGAACCTCCAAAAAGAAAGAAAAACAATATGTAGGTATATTTCATCATAACAGTAACAATACAACGTAAACTTAGCTGATTTATGTGTTACTAAAAAATGGTTAAATCTGAAAAATCGTCATAAATACAGCTCATTTTTATGCTTTACACAATCAAAATACCTTTTTACGCACTCAAAAGTATACTTCACTCATTCGTCATTTTTTTAGAAAAAGTTCATCGCTAATTTTACGAGGTCGAATAACGATTTTTAATCAAAAAAAATATTTAATTATGAAAAACGTAAAACAAATCTTAGGAATAACGATGATGACTTTAGCCTTCATAACTACGTATGGCTGTGAGTTAAAAACGAAAAAAAACAATAAAGAACAGCTTACTGCACATGCTTTAACAGAAGACAAAAAAGAGTCAAACAATACTGTAAAAATCGCACTCTTATTAGATACTAGTAACAGTATGGATGGCCTTATCAATCAGGCGAAAGCTCAATTATGGGATATCGTCAATAAATTCACCCATGCCAAATGCGGAAATGATGCACAGCCAAAACTTCAAATTGCTTTATACCAATACGGCAATGATAATCTTTCTTCTCGAGAAAGATATATTCAACAAGTACTTGGTTTCAGCGACGATCTAGATGAAATTTCTGAAAAGCTATTTTCTCTAACCACCAACGGTGGTGAAGAATATTGCGGCGAAGTGATTCAAACTTCACTAAAGCAATTAGACTGGGGCAAAAACGAAGACAATTTAAAGATGATTTTCATTGCCGGTAATGAGCCTTTCACTCAAGGAAAATTAAATTACAAAGACGCTGTGGCAAATGCGAACGAAAAAGATGTGGTAGTGAATACCATTTTTTGTGGCAACTATGAACAAGGCATAAATACGGACTGGAAAAACGGAGCGAAGATAACTGGAGGCGAGTACATAGCAATTGATCATAATCGCCAAGTAGTTCATATCGACACTCCATATGATAAAATAATTATTGAATTAAACTCAAAATTGAACAAAACCTATATCTCTTATGGCAGTTTAGGCGCCTCTAAACAGGCAATGCAATCGAATCAAGACTCTAACGCATTAGAATTACAAAAAGGCGTTGCGGTTAAAAGAGCCGTAAGCAAAAGCTCTAGACTTTATAGTAATTCTTCTTGGGATTTGGTGGATGCATCTGACGACGAAGAATTTGAAGTTTCAGAAATTAGTGTGGATGAACTTCCAAAAGAATTAAAAGGAAAATCAGAAGCTCAGATAAAATCTTATATCGAAACCAAAAAAACAGAACGTTCAAAAATTCAAAACGATATTCAAGAACTTAATAAGAAGCGGGAAGCTTTTATTACCGAAAATCAAAAAGAAGGTTCAAAAGGAGAATTAGAAAATGCGATGCTTGAGGCAATTAAAAGACAAGCTAAAAAAAAGAATTACACTTGGGAATAACATCTAACCAAATTATTAGAACATGTACATTCTAACAAATTGTTGAACGCAGTTGGTAGGTGTTTAGTTATGGGTCTATTGAATTAATTTCGGTAGGCCCATTTTATTGCGCAGCTGGGCAATAACAATCGTACTTTCTTTCAGATTGACCAAAATCATAACCTAGCGTAATTTGGTGAAACCCTCCATTGTCAAAACGTATATCTCCCATTTGATACGAGTAATTATAAGACACCAAAAAATTTCCAACGTTTGCACCAACGATAGGTGTTACTAATTGTAATCTTTGCTCTCCGAAAGTACCATCTGTTTGAAATTGAGCACCATCGAAACTTCTTCTGTATGATAGACCACCCCATATTCTTCCAAACGAAACGTCTTTATAAACCTTAGCATTAATATCTAATGTTTTTTCTTTAGTGAAATCAGTCATTTGAAATAAGATTGAAGGCTCAATTTGCACTTCGTTTTTTCCAAAAACATAACCGATAGACGCTAAATATCTTCTTAGGTTATCAAATTCAATAGCAGAATATAAGTCTCGACCACTACCCAAAATATTCAATGCAGCAACATGAGCGTAGAACTCCATTTTATTATATGAAAGTCCCAAATCTACATTGTAATAACTTACACTATTATTAGTTCCTGTGATAACAGGATCTTGAATTACAGATCGAAATTCAGATTCATCTAAGTTACTTTGAAGTATTCCGACACTTAGTCCGAACGATAGTTGATTTAAATAGCGAATATCACCACCCATTTTTAAATGATGAGCATATGTTACTTTCGCACCTGTTTGCGAATGATATCCATTTGCATCATTAAAAACAATTGCACCAATCCCACTATTGCTATCTCCTAATCTAAAATTAGCATTTAGGGTTTGAAGACTTGGCGCCTCATCAACACTAAACCATTGTTTTCTCGCCGTACCTCTTATTTTTCCACCTTCGCCAATACCGGCCATTGAAGGATATACCAAATAATAATTATCGGCTAAATAATCAAAATAGACGGGAATACCTTCCTGTGCTATAGATTGAAATGCAAATGCGAAAAAAGAAATAAGGAGCAGTAAACGTTTTTTCATCTTGCGGACTGAGGCTTATAATGTTCGGTTAAATATAAAGTAAAACGCAATAAAACTTACTATAGTATATACATATATACATGAAATCAGGTAGTCGTTTTAGCAGAAAATCAGTAGGTCGATAAAAAAATCATTGAATTTAATTTTTTAGCAAATGAAATCATGTTTTAAAATTCGAATAATTTCTAAAAATAAAACAAATAAAAGACACTCAAAATCGACACTAACAAATACGTATTTACTTCGTATTTTTGTATAAAATTAGAAGCAATGAAGGAGTACTCAATTACAGTTGTAGAAACAAACAATCCGACCATACTTAAATTTGAAACGAACCATTTTATAACCACGGGCACAAACTACGAGTTTAAGAATATTGATGATGCCAAGAACTCCCCTTTAGCCCAGCAATTATTTTATCTTCCATTTATTAAAACCGTTTATATTTCTGGAAATTTTATAGGATTAGAACGTTTTGATATTGTTGAATGGAATGATGTAAAAGACGAAGTAGCGCAACAATTAGTTGAGTACTTAAATGCTGGCGAACCAATAATATTAGAAACAGAAAAAACAGAAAAGGTCGCAGTTACCGTTTATGCCGAAGTTACGCCTAACCCATCTACAATGAAATTTGTTGCCAGTCGAAAGATTGTACCAGCTACTTTTGAGTTTAAAAATATTGATGAAGCCAAAGATTCTGAATTAGCAAAAGCGCTATTTCAATTACCCTTTGTAAAGCAGGTGTTCTTCGATCAAAACTATGTTTCGATTACCAAATTTGATGTTGCCGAGTGGGATGACATTACTATGGAATTAAGAGAGTTAGTTCGTGATTTTATAGCAGACGGAAAAGATGTTGTTTCTTTAGACATAAAACCTCAAGAGCAAGCAGATACGCCACAAAAAACTGAAGAGCCTAAGGTAGTATTAGATGACACCTCTCTTGAGATTATTGACATACTAGAAGAATATGTGAAACCTGCTGTTGCTAGCGATGGTGGTAATATTCTTTTTAAGTCTTACGAGAAAGAAACCAAAACAGTTAATGTTATTTTACAAGGTGCTTGTAGCGGATGTCCTTCATCAACCTTCACGCTAAAAAATGGTATTGAAACCATGTTGAAGAACATGATGGGTGACCGTATTAATGAGGTTGTAGCCTTAAATGGCTAGGTAATTCTAGACAGATTATTAGGTGTTAAATTGAATGAAAACATATTCGTTTTCGGATTATTTGGCTAACTTGAACTCAATCATTAACAAACAAAAATAATTATGGCAGTATTAAAAGTTATAGAGGTTTTAGCAAATTCAGACAAGGGTTGGGAAGATGCAGCAAAAAATGCATTAGATCATGCTTCTAAATCAGTTAAAAATATTCGTTCAATTTATATCAACGAACAAAGTGCAACTGTAAAGGACGGAAAAATGGACAATTACCGTGTAAATGTTAAGATTACTTTTGAAGTAAAATAAACCAAACGTGAACCATTTTTCAAAAGCGTCTTGCTTTGGCAAGACGCTTTTTTTATTTACAATTGTATTAATAACAATAGGTTGGTATAATTTTTGTAGGAAATTAACTATATTTAAGTTGTGATAACGTTTAACTTATTAAACATCAATATTATGAAAAATGTAGTGGTATTATTTTTTTTCATTTGCAGTTCTAGTTTTGCTCAGTACACCGCCTATAGAGATCCGAACCCCTCAAGTTATAGGATGATGCCAATTAATTTTGATACTCCATATAACAACCATGGTAATGCCAATTTGGGCAAATTCAACAAAGCATATAACATAATTGGCACTCCCTATGTTGCTGACGAATATGTTGAAGGAAGCACCACAATACTAGACAAGAAAGGATTTACAGCACCAATGCGCTACAACGCTGCCAATGATGTCGTTGAATTTTTAGATGACGATAAAAAAACAAAAGAACTACTGCGCAGACCTTATATTACGGCAACTTTTAATAAAAAAACATATGAGGTACTTACCTATATAAAAAACGAAAAGGAAAGGTTAGCTTACTTCAATAGGTTAAATGAAGGCGAAACGCAGTTACTATACAAACCTAAAAAAGTCGTCAAAATTGATCTCCAAAAATTTCAAGGAAAAACACAAGCAAAATACAAAGACGCTTCGATGTACTATTTAAAAAAAGGTGCGAAGCCAGCTGAAATGATCGATTTAAAAAAGGAGGCTTTACTATTGAAGCTTAGTCATGAAAAGGTAGCTCTCACAAAATTCATAAAAGATTATGAGTTAAACTTAAAAAATGAAGCAGACGCTGTTCGCTTGATAGAATATTACAATACTTTGACAAGCCCTAAAGCTGTAATTGAAAAAGCACAAAGCTGAATGCAGCTTTGAACTATTGTTTTTTCTTAGTCATCACTACAAAGTCTTTCAAATAGTAAGGCTCGAAATAGGCTACGTCTTCAAAATCGTTCATTTGAAATTTTTCAAAGGAAAGTACAGCCATTTGTTCTGCAGAAGGATGAACTGCAGTATCATAATTCAAATTTGAATGCTTTAGAACATCTTTACATTTCTGTGCACCTGAACCAAGTAGGAGAACCTTTCCCTTGCTGAGATACGACTCAAAAGATTGCTCATCAATAATTTCTGCCTTAGTTTCTCTTACTTCATTCAACTCTGCATCAAACACTCTTGAATATACTTCCATTCGTCTGGCATCCAACAGCGGAATAACAAAATCTATGTTATCAAAAGTTGATTGGCTTGCCATGCTCTTTAAGGTTGCAATAGAAATCAAAGGAATATCCAAAGAAAAGCAAAGTCCTTTAGCGGCTGATACACCAATACGAAGACCTGTATAAGAACCAGGCCCTTTACTAATTGCAACAGCATCTATCTCAGTAAGAACAATAGAAGCTTCAGCGAGCACTTCTTCTATGAAAACATGCAACTGTTCAGAATGAGAGTAATTAGGCGTATTATGCTCTTTAATGGCCAACGTTGCGCCATCTTTAGCAATACTAACCGAACAATTTGTGGTTGCTGTTTCTAAATTTAATATTAAAGCCATAATGAGCACAAATATAAATCTATTTTATACCAAAAAACAAAGACCCTAAAGCTTCTTTC
>CALLIG010000237.1 GCA_938009735.1 uncultured Flavobacteriaceae bacterium | reverse complement strand
AGCATTAGGAAAAAATATACACAAGCATACAGAAAAAGACGGTCTTCCGGTTATAGCTATTGCTTCTCTTGCAATAGTTGGGGTCAAAGAATCGCGAAATGCATTCGAAAAGAAGTTTGAGAAATTAGATGTTTCAAGTATTCGAATCGAATTGTACAAATTACTGATGGGTAATTGGAACTCGAACATTGTCGATATGGGTGATATCGAAGAAGGTGATACCGTCGAAGACACTTATTTTGTGGTAAAAGAGATTGTCGCTGGACTGCTTGAAGAAAATATAGTGCCTATTATAATAGGAGCTACACAAGATATTACTTACCCGGCTTACCGAGCATTTGATGGTATTAAAGACATGATAAATCTGGTGGCTGTTGACAGCCGTTTTGATTTTGGAATGGAAGATGAGTTGATATCTTCGAATTCTTACATGAGTAAAATCATTACTGACAAACCAAACAACCTGTTCAATTTTTCTAATATTGGTTACCAAAGCTACTTTAACGCTCAAGAGGAAATTGATTTGATGGAGCGTTTGTTCTTTGATTCATATCGTTTGGGAGATCTAATTTCAGATATTACTTTGGCAGAACCCGTTTTGCGAAATGCTCATATGGTTAGTCTTGATGCTAGATCAATTAGAGCAGGTGAAATGAATTACTCCAAAAATTTTTCGCCTAACGGATTTACTGGAAGAGAAATATGTGCAATAGCTAGATATGCGGGCATAAGTGATAATGTGAGTGTTTTTGGCATCTATGAAATGGAAAACTCGAACCAGTCATGCCAGCTTATGTCACAGATCATCTGGTACTTTATTGAAGGTTTTAATTTTAGAATTAAAGAGTCTCCGTATATCAATTCTGATGCTTTCACAAAGTATACTGTGCCTACAGATACTGAACAATTAGTTTTTTTTAAGAGTCATTTCACAGAAAGGTGGTGGGTAGAAGTACCATCAATATATGACTTAGATAATAATCTTCAATCATCTTCGTTATTACCCTGCACCGAAAAGGACTATTTGGACGCTTGCGACCAGAACATTCCAGAGCGGTGGTTTAAGGCCTACAAGAAGGGCTTTCATTAATCGATATTTTTTACAGTATAAATTAGGTTTGATACAATAATTTAATCAAATCGTAGTTTTAGAGTGTAGAATAAATATGTGATTTCAAGTTTATAACCATAATCGAAATTTAACCTAAAGTATGAAGAAGCTATTGTTATCATCTATAGCGTTTGTTTTTTTATTCGCAAGTTGCGGATCAAATTCAAAAGGAGAGCTAGTCGGAGCCCAAGGAAAAAAGTGGTATCCGGAAAAACCTTATGGAATGGAACTCATTCCCAGAGGTTCGTTTATTATGGGTAAGTCTGAAGAAGACCAAGCCAAAGTTCTCAACGCGCCAACTAAGACAGTAACCGTACGTTCCTTCTATATGGATGATACGGAAATTACCAACAGCGAATATCGACAGTTTGTAGAATGGGTACAAGATTCTATTGCCAGAACTAATTTAGCCATCCTCGCAGATGAGTTAGGTTTAAGTCCTGAAGATGGTGGAATTGGTGAGTACGCTTTCAAACAAGCTGATACTACAAAAGCATCTGTTTACGACAAGTATATGTTAGACAACTATGCTGGAATGGGTGAAACTGGTTTCGAAGGATATTCTTTGAATAAAGACGAAGATCTTATTTGGGATACTTCTGAATATCCAGATGAGTATTATACCGAAGTTATGGATTCATTGTACATTCCTGAAGAGGAATCTTATAATGGTCAACGTACGATCGATGTAACTAAATTGAAATACAAGTATACTTGGATGGATATTGAAGCTGCTGCTCGTTCTAAAACTGGTAGAAGAAAAGATTTTATTATTCAAGAAGAATTGATGATCTATCCTGATACTACAGTTTGGATTCGTGATTTCGAATATTCTTATAATGAACCAATGCACAATGATTATTTCTGGCATGATGCTTATAGTGAGTATCCTGTAGTTGGTATCTCTTGGCAACAAGCACAAGCTTTTTGTAACTGGAGAACTAAATTCAAGAATGATGATCAGAAAGATAGAGGTAAACAATTTGTAAATAAATTCAGATTGCCTACTGAAGCAGAATGGGAATATGCTGCAAGAGGTGGAATTGAAGGTGGAACTTACCCTTGGGGTGGACCATATGTTATAAGCGACACAGGTTGCTTTATGGCAAACTTCAAACCGCAACGTGGTGATTACGCAGCTGATGCAGCATTATATACTGTAGAAGCTAAGTCTTACGAGCCAAACGATTTTAACTTGTACAATATGGCTGGTAATGTTTCAGAATGGACAAACTCTAGTTATGATCCAAGTGCATATGATTATGTTTCAACCATGAACCCAAATGGAGGCGACGGTGCCAACAAACGAAAAGTTATTCGAGGTGGTTCTTGGAAAGATGTTGCTTATTTCTTGCAAGTAAGTACAAGAGATTATGAATATGCTGATTCAGCTCGTAGTTATGTTGGTTTTAGAACCGTACAAGATTACATGGGTGAAGAAGATTCAACACAATAAAATTTATAAAGGAAAACCAGTAGAGAAAAATACAATCTTCTAGGTATTCCGAGAACAAAAAGTAATAACTAATTTTATATCAACACATTAAGAGACTATGGCGGTCTTAAGAAATTGAAAAGATTAGCGTTACGAATAATAGCTTAAATACAAATAGTACGAATACATTAAATCCAAATTTATTTTCCGAAGAGTTCGGAAACAACGTTAACCAAATACTTATTATTAACATTAAATCTTAAATTAAACTATTAAATTATGGCACAGTCAAAATCAACAAAGAAACTTTTTAACATGGCCTATGGCCTTGGAGCATCGATTGTAATTATAGGTGCATTATTCAAAATTTTACATTGGGAATTCGGTCCTCTTACTGGTGGTCTTTTACTTGCAGTAGGTCTTATTACTGAAGCCCTTATTTTCGCAATTAGTGCGTTCGAACCTTTAGACGATGAGTACGATTGGTCTTTAGTATACCCAGAATTAGCTGGTGGAGCTTCTACAGGAGTAAGCAATGAGTTTGCTGAAATTAAAGAAACTGAATCTTCATTGTCTGCTAAATTAGACAACCTTTTAGCTGAAGCTGGTGTTGATGCACAGTTAATGGAAAGCTTAGGTTCTAGTATTAGAAACTTCGAAGGTGCTGCTAAAGGAATCGCTCCTACAGTTGACGCAATGGAGTCTACACGTAAGTATTCTGATGAAATGGTACATGCTGCCTCTCAAATGGAATCTTTAAACAGTTTATACAAAGTACAATTAGAAAGTGCTAGCAAACAAGCTACGGCTAACGAAGAGCAATTGCAAAATGCTGCTGCTTTGAAAGATCAAATGGAATCTTTGGCTACCAACCTTTCTTCTTTAAATGGCGTATACGGTGGAATGTTAACCGCAATGACCAGAAACTAATTTAGTTTTAGTTATAACGACCCCAAATCAAATAATAATAAAAACTAATTAGAAAACATGGCAGGAGGAAAACAATCACCAAGGCAGAAAATGGTAAACCTAATGTATCTGGTATTCATTTGTATGCTAGCCTTAAATATGAGTAAAGAAGTTCTTGCAGCATTCGGTTTAATGAATGTTAAAATGGAAACTTCTAACGCTAAGACAACAGCAAGTAACGATTTGTTTCTTGAAAGTCTTGGAACCAAAGCTTCTGAAGATGCGGCGAAATACGACAAGTTGTATAAAGACGCGCAGAAGATAAAATCAATGTCTCAAGAATACTATGACTACCTACAGTCACTTAAAGATGGTATGATTGAAGGCGTTGAAGACCCAACAGATTATCAAGTAATGGATAAAGCTGATTACTTGAATAACCACTTTTTTCAGGGTGATAATTTGGCTGAAGGAGGTCAAGAATTCATGAAGAGAATTAATGATTATCGCACTCAAATCGTAAAATTAGTGCCAGCTGCATCGCAATCTACAGTAAAGTCGCGTTTTGAAGTTGGTGACGAAAACGGTAAAGTAGAAGCTAGAGATGGATCAAAGCAAGAATGGATTAGTTACCATTATAAAGATTTTCCTTTGATTGCTTCTCTAACTAAGATAACAGCTTTACAGGCTGATATTAAGTCTACTGAAGAAGAAGCGTTGAAATCAATGCTTGCAGGTGAATTAACTGATCAAGTATCGTTAAAGAATTTTGCAACATCTCTTTTTGCTAGTAAGTCAGCTTACTATACAGGTGAAAAGTATGACGGTAAAGTTATTATTAGCAAAACTGATAATTCGTCAACACCAGTTAGAGCTGAGTTGACTCTTGACGGTAGAAAATTAGCTGCTGGTAAAGATTATAAGATTGAAGCAGGTGGTGTGAAAATGTTAATTGGTTCTGGTAATGCTGGAGACCATGAAATATCTGGAAAGTTATTTTTCATGCAAGATGGTAAAGAGATTGAAGTTCCTGTAAAGAATTCTTTCGCAACCATTTCTAAGCCAAATGCTGCTTTAATAGCTGCTGATAAGATGAACGTTGTTTATCGTGGTGTGGCTAACCCAATGTCTATATCTATTCCAGGTATACCTAACAATAAGGTTAAAGCATCTGCTGCTGGTCTTAGACAAGTTAAAGGAAGTAAGTATGTTATGAATCCTGGTAAAGGAAGAAATATTACAATTACTGCTTCTGGAACGTTACCTGACGGACAAAGAGTTTCTTCTAAATCTGAATTCAGAATTAAAGATATTCCTAGACCATCTGGTGCATTAGGTAAGCAAACTGGTAGTGCAAAGTTACCTCGTAAGAATGTTGAAATTTCTACAATAGGTGCTTTATTAGAAGACTTCGATTTTGATTTGAATCTTAAAGTAAGTGGATTTAAATTCAAAGTTCCTGGTCAGCCTACAGTAGTTGTTAAAGGAAACAAATTGAATGGTCAAGCTAAATCTGCTTTGAAAAGAGCGAAAAGAGGTTCAGCTGTTCAGATCTTTGACATCAGCGCTTATATTACAAATAACAAGAGTTATAAATTGAAAAAGGTATCTCCGATAGTTGTGGAGATCACAAACTAAATACTAATGATCACCGAGCGATGAAAGTCGCTCGGTAATTTTAAATTGATTCAAACATGAATTGGAAGAATGTTTTATTAATCGGAGCTATTACCTTATTACCTGCTTCAACGGTGGTTGCACAAGCGAACATTTTGAACGCTAAGAAACCACAAGAGATTGGTATAAGAACTGAAGCTCAAAAGGCACTAGATAACGATACTCCTTTGCAGTATGGTTATGTAGATGATAGAGATATCCTTTGGTCTAAAACTGTATGGGAAACCATTGATTTAGATGAGCGGGTTAATTTTCCATTATACTATCCTACCGATACCATTGATATAGGTAACGACAGAAGATCGTTGTATGATGTTTTAGTAAAAAACATTAGAAGCGGTAAACTTGAGGATGTATATGTGGATTCTTATTTTACTGAAAAAAGGAAGTTCGAAGATTTAAGCGCAACGCTTAAAAAAATCGATACTTTAGAGTACGGATACGATGAAATAAATGCAGGCGAAGCTCTTTCTGCCGAGAATATTGTTGAAAGAGAACTTTCTGCTGCTGATATTGAAGAGTATCGTATTAAAGGAATCTGGTATTTTGATAAGCGCCAGGGTGAATTAAAATACCGTTTATTAGGTATTGCCCCAGTTGCACCAGATGTTAACTTTATTGATGACGAATCAATGGATCTTCAAGATGCTAAGGTTGAACTTTTCTGGGTATGGTATCCAGGTGCTAGGCAGATTTTACATGAAGCCAAGGTTTTTAACCAACGTAATTCAGCGCAGCCTATATCTTTTGATATGTTGCTAAACGCTAGAAGATTTGGCGGTGTTATCTATAGAGAAGACAACGTTCACGGTGACCGTAAGGTTAACGATTATATTGCTGACAATGCTTTGTTCCAGTTACTAGAGGCCAAAAGAATTAAAGAGGTCATTAGAGATAGAGAGCAAGATATGTGGAGCTACTAATTGTAGGTAAAACAAATTTTGAATTCCAATTCAATAATATAGAAATCCTCATCGGAAACGATGGGGATTTTTTTTGTTCCTTTTTATTTGCAGACCCTTTGTAACTTTGCCGAATGCTAGATTACTTAATCGTTGGCCTCGGTCTTGCCGGAACTTCTCTTTGTGAGCAACTGGAAAAAAACAATAAAACTTTTAAAGTAATAAGTGATGCATCACAAACTTCATCTATAGTTGCGGGCGGACTTTACAATCCTGTTATTTTGAAAAGGTTTACAATGGCTTGGAATGCTAAAGAGCAACTTCAGAAAGCGATTCCTTTTTATACATCCATAGAAAAAAAATTGAATATAAAGTTGAATTATAAACTTCCGGTAATGCGAAGGTTTGCTTCTGTTGAAGAACAAAATTTATGGTTTGAAGCATGTGACAAACCTCAGCTTGAAGATTTTTTATCACCGAAGCTTCTATCAAATTCAAATACAGGTATTGATGCTCCCTTAGGCTATGGTGAGGTTTTAGATACAGGTAGAATAGATACCGCTTTATTGATAGCTGCGTACAAGAAGTATTTACTTTCGATGGATGTTTTTCTTCAAGAGACTTTTGACTTTGATGCACTACAAATTGAGTCAGCATGTATTTCTTATAAATCAATTAAAGCAAAACGAATTGTTTTTGCCGAGGGTTATGGCCTAAAGAAAAATCCCTTTTTTGAATATTTGCCGATGACAAGTACAAAGGGAGAATATTTAACGATCAAAGCTCCTGAACTAAAAGAAACATCCGCTATCAAATCATCTATTTTTCTTATTCCATGGGAAAAAGATTATTACCGAGTTGGAGCTACTTACAAATGGAAAGACATCACCAACCTTCCAACAGAAGCATCTAAGAGTGAGCTTGTAGAAAAACTAGATAAATTCTTAAAGTGTGATTATGAGATTGTAGACCAAGTCGCGGGTATTCGACCTACAGTTACAGATAGAAGACCGTTGGTTGGCAGGCATCCGGTTAATGATAATATGTTTGTTTTAAACGGATTTGGATCAAGAGGGGTAATGATCGCTCCTTATGCTTCTGAACAGCTTGTGAATTTAATGGAACGAAATGAAGAGCTTCATCCAGAAATGGATATTGAACGCTTTACTAAAAAACACTTTAAGTCTTAATTTGACTAGCATTAGGGTCGTACTTGAAAAAAATATTAATCCAAATATTTCTAGACAGACGGATAATGACAGGCATAAATACAATCATTGTAGAAGTGATAGCAATAAAGGTGGTCAAAATATCAGCTTCTAAGATCAATTTTGCAATTACAAATGCTGCAACAGCGAACGCAATTCCGACTCCATAACTCACATACATTGCTCCGTAAAAGAAAGATGGTTCAATTTTATATTTGGTCTTACATGAAGAACAACGGTCATTCATTTTAAAAAGATGGCCAGGTTTGTATGGGTTATTATTAACATACATACTTTCTTCATGACATTTTGGGCAACTTCCTGTTAAAATACTGTATAGTTTGTATCCTTTTTTTAACATTTGCAGAATCTTTGTGTAAAGGTACTTAATTGTCATACTTGAGAATGTAACAAGCATTACAAAACTTGATATTCAAATTGTTAAAGTTGATTGTTATAGCACACAAGATAGAAGGCTAAAAAGCCTAAATATTCTAATTATAATTAAATAGGCGATATAGCTACATCATATGCTCAACATTCATAACCTTTCCGTTTCTTTTGGAGGCGAATATCTTTTTGAAGAAATATCGTTTCGACTAAACGGTGGAGATCGGGCAGGGCTAATTGGTAAAAATGGAGCTGGTAAATCTACCCTGTTGAAATTACTCACTAAAGACATGGCCTATGATACAGGTACCATTGCGATGGAAAAAGATGTCAAGATTGGTTTCTTAAGACAAGATATCGATTTTGAGCAAGGCAGAACCGTTTTAGAAGAGGCTTACCAAGCTTTTGTAGAGATTAAGGCCTTAGAGTTGCAGTTAGATGAAATCAATCAACAATTGGTTGAACGAACGGATTATGAAAGTGATGGCTATAGCCAAATTATAATAGACCTTAATGATGTCACCCAGCACTATGAGATTTTAGGCGGATATAATTACCAAGGTGAAACAGAAAAAATATTACAGGGTCTTGGATTTAAAAGAGAAGATTTTGATAAAAAAACAGATACTTTTTCTGGCGGATGGCGCATGCGTATTGAATTGGCTAAGTTATTACTGCAGAGTAATGACGTATTACTTTTAGATGAGCCAACAAACCATTTAGATATTGAATCAATTATATGGTTAGAGAATTTTTTGAAAGGGTACCCTGGTGCAGTTGTTATCGTATCGCATGATAAAATGTTTTTAGATAATGTTACTAATCGTACGATAGAGATTTCTTTGGGTCGTATATATGATTACAATAAGCCATACTCAGAGTATTTGGTGTTGCGTGATGAAATGAAGCAACAACAATTAAATGCGCAGAAGAATCAAGAAAAAGAGATTCAGCAGGCTGAACGTTTGATTGAAAAGTTTAGAGCAAAGTCTACCAAAGCTTCTATGGCACAATCGCTTATCAAAAAATTAGATAAGATTGAACGTATTGAAGTTGATGAAGATGATAATAGCGTGATGAATGTTCGGTTTCCTATTTCGATTACTCCGGGTAAAGTGGTTACTGAAATAGAAGAACTTTCAAAGAGTTATGGAGAAAAACATGTATTACAAAATATAAACCTTCTTATTGAACGTGATAGTAAAACCGCATTTGTTGGTCAAAACGGACAAGGAAAATCAACATTAGCCAAAATTATGGTTGGTGAATTGGAATATGAAGGACACCTTAAGCTAGGTCATAATGTTCAAATTGGATATTTTGCTCAGAATCAAGCAGAATATTTAGACGGCAGTAAAACAGTATTAGATACTATGATTGATGCTGCAAATGAAAAGAATAGAAGCAAAGTACGTGACATTTTAGGTTCTTTTCTTTTTAGAGGTGATGAGGTTGAGAAATATGTAAAAGTACTTTCTGGTGGAGAACGTAATCGACTGGCACTTGCCAAAATGCTTTTACAACCATTGAATGTATTGGTAATGGATGAGCCAACGAATCACCTTGACATTAAATCAAAAAATGTATTGAAAACTGCCCTTAAAAATTTTGAAGGCACATTGATTTTAGTTTCGCATGATCGTGATTTTCTTCAAGGTTTAACCAATAAGGTATATGAATTCAAAGATCGAAAGATCAGAGAGTATTTAGGGGATATTGATTACTATCTAAATGAAAGAAAAGCTCAAGATTTTAGAGCAATTGAAAAAAAGCAAAAGACTGTAGTAAAAAAAGAAAAAGTAAAGACAGGTCAAAATGATTTTCAAGATCAAAAGAAGCTGAAATCTCTGAAGAATAAAATAAGCTCTAATGAAAGTCGAATTGCTGAACTAGAAAAAGAAATTGCAGAAATAGATCACGATTTACTTTTGAACTATGATGCAACTATAGCTAAACCTAATTTCTTTGAGGGCTACCAAAAAAAGAAAGATAACTTAGAAGAGTTAATGAAAAGATGGGAGCAGCTTACTACTGAATTAGAGAAGATATAGTCTTTTTAGATACTGTAGTTTAATTCTTACATCGTTTTTTTAATGTTTCACAACATTATCAGGTACTTTGACTGTTGTTTATTGATGATATTAACAATATATCAACTATTTCTCGTTTATTTGTAAGGTAATTCCTATAAATATATATAACCAAACTAGATATGAGAATAGTACGAGTAATTTTTGTTAGTGTATTGCTGATGTCCTTTAGTTCGGTTTTGGGGAAAATCTCAAAAATTGAAAAGCAAGTATTAATCGATTTATATACCAGTACCAATGGTTCTGAATGGACCCAGTCATGGGATTTATCCCAGCAGGCTAACACATGGTATGGCATTACTATAAAAAACAACAAGGTTGTTTCTATTGTGCTTATTGATAATAATTTGAAAGGGCATATTCCTATTTCGATTGCGAGGTTGAAAAACCTTAAAGTCCTGAACCTTGCTTTTAATAGCATTCATGATAAAATACCCGAAAGCATAACGAAGCTTAGTAATTTACAAGTACTGCGATTAGGAAAGAATAAAATATCAGGTAGTATCCCCCAAAACATTGGAGATCTAAAACAACTCGAAGTTTTAGATCTCTTTTCTAATGAAATTTCAGGCTCTATACCACGTAGTTTAGGGAGTGCTAAGAAGTTGAAAGTCATTTCTATATCAGATAATAATATTAGCGGACGTATTCCTAATCAAATAGGAGACTTGAAGAACCTAGAGCGATTAGAGCTTGCAGATAATAATGTATTTGGTGATGTGCCGGAAGGAATTGGCGAGTTGTCAAAGCTTCAAATGTTAGTTTTGGCACAGAATAAGCTTTCTGGTGATTTCCCTGCTACTGTTTTTTCATTACCTCATTTAAAAGTTCTTCAACTACAGAAAAACACTTTTGATAAAGACGGTTTAAAAAATAGCATTTTAATAGAATCAGATTTGGCATTGTTTGATTTTGATGATCCAAGAGAAAGTTTAAAGAAGAATCAGTTTGAAGACATTCATAAGCAAAACGACTCAAGAATGGCAGATACTAAATTTGAAGATGACAATGATAATTAAAAATAGAATTATGAATATCGAAAATCCATACCGTAAAGAATTTCTATTGTTGCTAACGCTATTAATTTTAACACTTGTTAATGTAGCTAGTGCTCAAATAACGCAACAAGAAAAGGATGCTTTAATTGACTTGTACGAAATAACAAAGGGAGAAGAATGGACTAAAAGTTGGGATTTAGAAAAAAATGAATCAACTTGGTATGGGGTTAAAATAGTTAATAATCAAGTAGTCGCAATTGACCTTTTTAGAAATAATGTTTCAGGTGTACTTCCTGAATCAATAGGCGATTTGAAACATTTGACACAATTGAATTTAGCTTTTAATGGAATTACAGGGGTATTGCCAGAAAGATTAACAGAACTAACTAAGTTAAAAATCCTAAAATTAGAAATGAACCGTATAAAAGGTGATTTACCTGTCAACATTGGTCGATTGAAACTTTTAGAGGAGTTTACTGCTTTTAATAATTTTTTGACGGGTATTCTTCCTGTGAGTTTAGGAGAATTAGAAAATCTAAAAATATTAAACTTATCCAGTAATAGTTTAAAAGGTCATATTCCTAATTCTTTAGGAAACCTTAGTAATCTAGAAAGTCTTGGTCTTTTTGAAAATGCTTTTCAAGGAACAATACCTTCTGAGATGGGTAAGCTATCTAATTTGAAAGAACTGGTATTGGCTAATAATCAATTGGGTGGGGCAATTCCTCTTGAAATTGGCCAATTGTCCAGTCTTAGGATACTTCAAATACAGAACAATAAATTTGAATCTATAAATAGCCTTAAACAACTGAACACAAAAGAATTATTGGCTTTTGATCATGATGGAGGGGATCTCAATTTTGATTTTAAAAACGTAAATAAAGATAGATCTCGAATGGCGGATACGAAATTCGAAGATGACGATGTTGACAATAAGTGAGAAGAACTAACTGTTCTTTTTTCTAGTTAGTAGTTTGGTATTAGGAGGTGCGAAAGCACCTCCTAATTGAGTTTTAGAAGGTTTTTATTAAAAAAGGCAATTTAATTATCATAAAAACAAGAAATTCACGTTTGCTTCATACTAGGTTTACAATACATCTCCCTGAGTATATCTAGAAAACATTTAATATTTTGATTATAATGGGAGGTTTTGTGTATTTCAAATAATTGCTATATGAAATTACTTTTACGTTATTCTATTTTTCTTCTTGTTGTACTATGTACATATTCAGTTAATGCACAAATTTCTAAAAGCGAAAAAAGAGCACTTGTCGATTTGTATAATTCAACAAATGGTGACGCTTGGACAATTAGCTGGAATTTAAATTCATTATCTGAAAATTGGCACGGAGTTGTGATTGAAGATGACCATGTGGTATCAATTACTCTGACAAATAATAACCTTCAGGGAGTTATTCCAACGAGTATTGAAGATTTGAAATACTTAGAAAAACTCGATTTGGCTTTTAATAAATTAACAGGCGAGTTGCCAATAGAAATAGCTGCGTTAAGTCAATTAAAAGTTTTAAAGCTTGAAATGAATCGATTGAAAGGAGTTCTTCCGAAAAAGTTTGACAAACTAGCGATGTTAGAAGAACTAGTTTTGTTTAATAATATGATTGAAGGCGAAATTCCTGAAAGTATTGGTGAAGCTAAAAATCTAAAGTTAATTAACCTTTCAAGTAATTTTTTAAGTGGAAGTCTTCCTAAGTCGTTAGAAAATCTTTCACAATTATATAGCTTAGAGCTTTTTGGAAATAAGTTTTCTGGAGAGATAGATGCTGACTTGGGTAAATTAAAAAACCTTAAAGAACTAGTATTGGCGTACAATAACTTTGAAGGTGCAATTCCAGATGGTATAAAAAGCTTAACACAATTACAATTTGTACAGATTCAAGGAAACAAGTTCAATTCATTTACAGGATTAGAAAATATGCAAAGCAAAGGACTAGTTACTTTTGATTCAGATAATAGTACTTTAAATAGAAAATACGGCGATTCAAGAATGGCAGATACTAAATTTGATGACAATTAAATACTGTCTTGAATAATACAAAACTAAAAAAGGGAAACACTAGTCGGTGTTTCCCTTTTTTAGTTAAAAATGGTGAATGAAATTTTAAATTTCTCCATAGTTTTGTAAACAAGTTTATCTAAATATGTACGAGCACTTTTTTCAATGCCCATATTGTTGGGAAGATATCTCTATGTTAATTGACCCTTCAATTGCAAAACAAAGTTATGTAGAAGATTGTGAAGTTTGCTGCAATCCTATAGAGGTTACACCTGAATTTCAATCAAAAGAATTAATAGCTTTTCAAGCTATCAGTATCGAGCAGTAAAGGTGAATAGAAATAAAACCTTGACTAGTCCATTACTTTAATTTTCCCTCCAAATACTTTGTCTCTTTTCACATCTTTTGGGTTTCCGTAGATGTAAATTGAACCTCCTGCACGAACTTTTGCTTCCGCTTTAGAAGAAGCTTTGATTTTTGCAGTTCCGCCAGCATTAACGGTAACTTTAGTCTCATCTGAATCTAGTTCTTCATTATACACCTTTCCGCCAGAATTAGCCAAAACCTCTTGTGTTTTACTTCGTCCTGTTAGAGTAACAGCACCACCCGAAGTAGATTTCACGTAAATATCATCGATATCTATTTTCGCACTCACTTTACCACCTTCTTGCACAGCGATTTTGATTTTAGGGCCAGTAAGCGTTCCTTCTACTGATACTTTGGCGTTTTCATTTGAATCTATGAGTGTAAGATCTTCGGTATAATAAACCCGTGCCTCTACATCTCCTCCATCCATCTGATTTTCAAAATCCATTTTAATTTTTAAAAGACCATTATTGTTGTCTATGTTGACGTCGCCTTGATCATCCCCTGTTAAAACTACTTTGTTTTCGGTGCTTTTAATTAAAACTACCACAATGCGATCAAATGCTTTTAATTCTGTGAACTTATCAATCTTTGTGGTTGTTTCTTGTGCGTAAGTATTGACACAAACAAGTGCTAAAAATAATATTGAAATTGATTTTTTCATTAGTTCTATATTTTGTTCTTATATCACGTGTTAAACATGAAGTATGCCAAAGTTAAGAAATTTGATAAAAATAAGAACACAATGAGCGTAAACGTAATAATGGCATAAATAAGAAGGTTAATTGGTTAAAGCCTAGAATTTTTTTAATATTTTTAGGTCGATGAGAAATCTTAACAAGGCAATGAAAAGAGTTATTATTTATGGAATTGTAGGCATTGGAATCACACTTTTGACCTCTTCATGTAAATCAACCCAAAAGATTACAGAAGGTGAATCAGCTACTGTAAAACTACCGTCTGAATCCATAGCTTCTAACCAAAAAAAGGAAACAGGATATGCTGAAACGATAGCTTCAACTGAAGTTATGTTTGAAATGATTGATATACCTGGAGGATCTTTTTTAATGGGAAGTCCTGAAAATGAAGCTGATCGAAAAGCAGATGAAGGCGCACAAAAAGAAGTCTCCGTTGATGATTTCTATATGGCAAAATATGAAACCACTTGGGATGTTTTTGAACTTTTCTTTAAACAAAATAGAGAACTATTTGTTAAGCTAGACAACAATAAGGTTATTAAAATAGATGCAATTACAAGACCAAGTCCCCCATATGAAGATCCTTCATATGGTATGGGTAAAGAAGATTTCCCAGCGGTAAGTATGTCTGCTTATTCTGCTTTGGTTTTCTGTAAATGGTTGAGTACTGTCACAGGCAAATTTTATCGATTGCCAACAGAAGCAGAATGGGAATATGCAGCAAGGGCAGGTAGTACAACAGCTTATAGTTTTGGTGATGTTACAAATATTGATGATTATGCTGTGTACTATAAGAATGCAAAGGGCGTATACGCGAAAGTGGGGACCAAAAAACCTAATGCATGGGGATTATACGATATGCATGGAAATGCAGCTGAATGGACACTCGACGAGTACAAAGCCGATGCTTATGCTACACTTGAAAGTAAAAACCCATGGATGACACCTATGGTGATTCACCCAAGAGTATATCGCGGTGGTTCTTGGGATGACGATGCAAAAGCTCTAAGATCAGCAGCAAGAACTGCATCAAGTAAAAAATTACAAAAACGAGACCCTCAAATTCCAAAAAGTTTTTGGTGGTTTACAGACTCAAATTTTGTGGGCTTTCGTTTAGTGAGTCCAAAAGTACAGCCAACTGCTGATGAGCAGAAGAAATTCTGGCAACGTGTTTTAGATGAATAGCCTAATGAGCATTTATAAATGAAAAAAGGGAAGATGAAAAAAAACACTAGACGTTCTTTTCTAAAGAATTCTTCTAAGACTATGGCTGCTGGTTTGGTTTTTAGTCATTTACCGGTTTTTTCTAATATTAGTATAAATGGTCAGCAAAAAATAAAATTAGGCCTTGTTGGGTGCGGAGGAAGAGGCACAGGTGCTGTTTTTCAAGCCTTAATAGCATCAAAATCTGTTCAGCTAGTAGCAATGGGAGATGTGTTTCAACATGAACTCGACAACAGTTTTCAACTCGCTTCAAAAGATTTTACAAGTCAAATTGATGTACCAAGTGAAAGACAATTTTTAGGCTTGGACGCCTTTAAATATGTTATTGATTCGTGTGACGCAGTAATTCTGGCTACACCACCAGCTTTTAGGCCTGATCATTTTGAGTATGCAATCAAATCAGGTAAGCATGTTTTTATGGAAAAACCATTGGCCGTAGATGCTCCTGGTTATCGAAAAGTGATTGCTATGGGAGAACTGGCAACAGAGAAAAAATTAAATGTTGTAGTTGGATTACAATCTCGATACGAACTAGGTTTGAATGAAATGGTTTCGAAAATTCATAATGGAGCTATTGGAGAAATTGTATCAGCCGACGTATATTATAATGTAGGAAAAGCTACAGTCTATCCTCGCAAACCAAATCAGACCGAGTTAGAATACCAAATTAGCAATTGGCACTATTTTAATTGGCTTTGGGGAGGTCAGCTTGCAGGGCAAGCAATACATCAAATTGATGTGATAAATTGGCTTAAAAAGGGTTTCCCAGTAAAAGCATCAGGAATGGGAGGAAGAGCGATGCTCGAAGGAGCGGATAATGGAGAGATATTTGATCATCACTATGCTGAAATGGAATATGCTGATGGTACCAAATTACATATCCAATGCCGTCAAATGGATAATTGCTCTAACAGAATGGGATTCAATGTTCAAGGAACAAATGGACGAGCTGATGAGCGACTTCAGATTTTTGATGCAAAAGGAGATGTTGTTTGGCGTTATAGAGATAAGGATGATGCATCTGGGTCACAAATTGAACAAGATGTTTTTATCGGTGCAGTTTTAGGAAACAGAGATTATGTCAATAATACCCTTTACGGTGCCGAAAGTACTATGACTACCATTATGGGCCGTATGGCAATAGAGTCTGGTTTGATGATTGATTTAAAAAAAGCAAAAGCTTCTAATTTGAATCTTGTACCCACTCAATTTTCTTGGGATATGAAAATGCCAAATGCCCCTTTAGCAGATGGTAGTTATGTTGTACCCAAACCAGGAATATCAGTCTTATAATTAATTAAAATCACAACATGAAAAATACACTTCTATTATTTTTATTAGGATTTTCTTTTGTTGGAATTGCTCAAGATAGTTACTCACTTACTGAAGAAAGTAAGTTAACTATTGATGGTACCTCTACAGTTCACTCATGGACGGTAGCTGCCAATAGTATTTCAGGAAAACTTACAGCTGCTGCGAATGCTCCAAAAAAAATTCTATTTGATGTAGATGTCGCCGAAATTATGAGCGAACGTGGACCAACCATGGATAATAAAATGCACGCGGCTTTAAAAAAAGACGAATACCCCAAGATATTATTTGAATTGAAGGAAGTTAAGAGCACTAACATTTTGGTAGGGTCGCTTACTATTGCAGGTTTTAAAAAAGATGTGGAAATAGAAACCGAAATAGTAGCAGAAGGGATTTCTATTAAATTAACAGGCTCAAAAAAAATCACCCTTCAAGACTTTGGTATGACTCCACCCACGGCTATGTTTGGACAAATCATTGTTGGAGATGAGGTTACTGTACAATTTGATTTAGTCTTTGTAAAAGACTAAAAGTGTATAAACTAACCCTGTTTTTTACTGAGATTCACGGATATTTGGAAATGAATAGATTCAATTTTTTGAGACTTAAATATTCACTACTTTTAAGACTATTCATTTTTGTACAAATAGTGCTATGAAGCATAAAATAATCATTGGTATTGTCCTGTTAGGATTGACAGCTATTCTATGGGCTTTCAAAGCTGGTGTTTTTAAATCTAGTTCTAATGATTATATAAGTATGAAAATGCCCGAGGTTGTTGATTACAACTTCCATATAAAACCTATTCTTTCAGATAATTGTTATACCTGTCATGGCCCTGATGCTAATAAGCGAAAAGCTGGCTTGCGCTTTGATATTGAAGAAAACGCATATGCTGAACTGCCAGAAAATCCAGGTAAATATGCTTTAGTTTCTGGCAAACCAAATGAAAGTGAGATTTATCGACGTATTGTTAGTGAGGAATCAACTGAACTGATGCCACCTGCAGATTCGCAATTACACCTCAAAGAATTTGAAAAAGAGCTTATTAAAAAATGGATTGAACAAGGAGGGAAGTTTCAAAAGCATTGGGCATATCTTCCTCCTGTAAAAAAAGAAGTTTCCGATAGTGAAAATTTGATATGGGCACAGAATGAGATTGATGATTTTGTACTTCGAAAATTGGAAGCAAACAAAATATCGCCTTCAAAAAGAGCGCCAATAGAATCACTACTTCGCAGATTAAGTATTGACCTTACTGGTCTTCCTCCTAATCAAGAAGTCGTTACTCGATTATTAAAGAATGATTCGAGTGAAATTGTAACGAAAGCAGTTGATGAATTTTTAGCATCTCCAGCGTATGGCGAACGCATGACGCAGCCATGGTTAGATATGGCTAGATATGCGGATTCACATGGGTATCAAGATGATAGTTATCGTACCATGTGGCCTTGGCGTGATTGGGTAATTCATGCTTTCAATAAGAATATGCCTTATGATGAATTTTTGACCTGGCAATTGGCTGGTGATTTACTTCCGAATGCAACCAAAGAGCAGATTTTAGCGACTGGGTTTAATCGTAATCATCCTATAACGCAAGAAGGTGGTGTGATTCGAGAAGAGTATCGTATCAACTATGTTTTGGATCGCACGAATACTTTGGGTAAGGGAATTCTAGGACTAACCTTAGAATGCGCTCGATGTCACGATCATAAATACGATGCGATATCACAAAAAAACTACTACGAATTTTTCTCTTTTTTCAACTATGTAAATGAAAAAGGATTGCAAATGGATGCCGTTCAAGCTGCGAATAAAAAGTTTTTTGCCGATCCACCTTTTATTACTCTTACTTCTGATGAGAGTCAAGGAGTGCTTGATTTTGTAAACCTAGAAAAAGGGAAGGAAATCAATGTCATGGTAATGAACGATTCAACGCCTAAAACAACTTATATATTGAATCGTGGTGAATATGATCAGCCGACCGATTCAGTTTCACCCAATGCGCCAGATTTTATTTATCCATTTTCAGAGAGTTTACCTAAAAATAGGCTTGGTCTCGCAAAATGGTTAACGGATAAAAATAACCCGCTAACAGCAAGGGTATATGTTAACAGAATCTGGGGAATGTTATTTGGTAGGGGATTGGTTGAAACCACGGAAGATTTTGGAGTGCAAGGTAGTCTGCCTTCGCATCCTGAATTATTAGATTGGCTTGCGGTTGATTTTATGGAGCATGATTGGGATATCAAGTATTTATTAAAGAAAATAGTGCTTTCCGCTACGTATCAACAAAGCTCCAAATTAACACCAGAGCTGAAAAAGGTTGACCCTGAGAATAAATTATTGGCAAGAGCGCCTCGCTTTAGAATGAGTGGTGAAATGATCAGAGATTATATGCTTACAACTAGTGGTCTTTTACATTCTGAATTGGGTGGGCCAAGTGTTAGGCCCTATCAACCAGCAGGATTATGGGAGGAAACAAACGCTGGAGAGAATAGGGGAGTATTGACAGATTACGTTACTGATACAGGTAATAAATTATACCGCCGTTCCTTTTATACATTTTGGAAAAGGACATTGCCGCCAGCTAGCATGGCTATTTTTGATGCTCCTGGGCGAGATTTTTGTGAAGTAAGAAGACAAAAAACAAATACGCCACTACAAGCATTAGCATTACAAAATGATGTGCAGGTTTTAGAGGCTGCACGTGTCTTATCGGAAAGGACCATAGCTTCTGGAGTAGAAGATGCTGCTGCTGTATCACAAATTTTTAAAGGAATATTGGTTAGATCACCGAAGGAAAAGGAGATAAAAATGCTACAGAATTATTATCAAGATGCGCTTGATAAATTTTTGAAGAATATTGAAGATGCTAAAAGTTTAGTGGCTGTTGGTGAGTTTGAACATTTAGATGTTGATCCCGCTAAAACAGCAGCACTAATGCTTACTGCACAAGTGATTTACAATCTAGACGAAACCATAACCAAAGAATAATCACCATGGAAAAGGAGAAATCAGAATCAGAAAATCCATTAAAGGTGAACAGACGCCACTTCTTTTCTCAGTTAAGTGTTGGTATTGGTTCTTTGGCATTAGGCTCAATGCTGATTCCTGATTTGTTTAAAGGCGGAGCGGACCCATTGGCTGGCCAACCCTTAGGTATTCCACATTTTGCACCAAAGGCAAAACGTGTGATCTATCTTTTTCAAGCAGGCGCTCCGTCGCAATTTGAGACTTTTGACCATAAGCCGATGTTACGAAAAAGAATGGGTGAAGATTTGCCTGATTCTATTCGTAACGGTCAACGCCTTACCGTCATGACTTCTGGGCAAGAAAAATTTCCTTTAATGCCTCCGAAAATTGGTTTTAAACAACATGGAGAAAGCCAAACTTGGGTAAGTGATTTTTTCCCGCATATTGCTAAAATTGCAGATGATATCACGGTAATTCGAAGTATGAATACTGAGGCAATTAATCATGATCCGGCAATAACATTTTTTCAAACAGGCAGTCAAATTTCAGGCAGACCTAGTATGGGTTCTTGGATGAGTTACGGTCTCGGAAATGAAAATAAAAACCTACCCTCATTTGTTGTTTTAACATCTCGAGGGAAAGGAAATAGCCAAGGCATATATTCTAAACTATGGTCAAGCGGATTCTTAGATTCAAAACATCAAGGTGTTTTGCTTCGATCAGGTAAAGACCCAGTTTTGTATTTAAATGACCCAGATGGTATTTCACGTTCTGACAAAAGGCATTTATTAGATCATGTGTCGTCTCTTAATAAATTACATCATGTCGAAACAGGTGATGATGAAATAGAATCACGAATCGCACAGTATGAAATGGCATATCGCATGCAAATGTCTGTGCCTGATGTGATGGATATTTCTAAAGAACCGCAATCAATAATCGATTTATATGGTGAAGATTGCCAAGTGCCAGGTACCTACGCGGCAAATGCTTTGCAAGCGAGAAGATTGGCTGAAAATGGGGTTCGCTTCATACAGTTGTATCACCAAGGTTGGGATCAGCATGGTAATTTGCACAACGAAATGGCAGGGCAAGCAAAAGACGTAGATCAGGCTTCTGCGGCCTTAATTACTGACCTAAAACAGCGAGGTATGTTAGAAGATACGTTGGTGGTTTGGGGTGGTGAATTCGGAAGAAGTAATTACGCTCAAGGTAATTTTGATCCTGAAAATTATGGTCGTGATCATCACCCACGTGCTTTTAGTATTTGGATGGCAGGTGGTGGAATCAAACCCGGACTTAATTATGGTCAGACTGATGAATTTGGATATAATGTAGTTGAAAACCCAGTTCATATTAATGATTTTCACGCTACACTAATGCATCAAATGGGTATCAACCATGAACAACTCATTTATAAACATCAAGGGCGACGTTTTCGATTAACAGACGTAGCTGGTAATGTTATTAATGACTTACTTGCATAATACATGAGTCAAAAAAGAACAACACGTTGGCTTGATTATGCGATTTTCGGAGGAACTATCTTTTTGATTTTCTGTCTCATTTTTGATTCCTATATCAAACTTCCA
>CALLIG010000236.1 GCA_938009735.1 uncultured Flavobacteriaceae bacterium | reverse complement strand
CTTGTGGATTTTGCAAATACCCTGATCCACCAACAGTATATGTTTTGTCAATAGTCAATTTCACATCAAAATCACCCCAAACAGCATGAAACTCTCTTGCGATATATGGGTCAGCATGCCAACCTTCAAAATCATATTCCGCCATTTTTGGATACCATTGGCTCATTGACAGCGCAACACCCTCTGCATTATTTCTTCCCGCACGACGAATTTGTAAAGGCACTTGACCTTCAAAAGTCATGTCAAATGTTGTTTTCCCTCCTGGAGGAATAGGTTTGGCTAAATCTACTACTAGAACAGTACCCTCTTCATTCATTGTAACGGATTGACCATCTTGAGTTAATGATGTTGCATGAAGTTGGCCAGTTTCAGATGCTGCCAAAGTTGCAATACGGCTTTTACCATCTACCCACATACGATCATCAGGGTCTTTAATATTATGAAGCCTTGTATCCATTTCGCTTCCGGGCTGAAAAGCATTGAAATATAGATGATAATAGACTCTGTTTATAACATCGGGAGAGTTGTTGGTATACACCAATTTCTGTGTACCTGTATATTGAAAGTTTTCAACGTTCATGTCAACTCCCATGGTGTAATCAACATGTTGTTGCCAATAGTTTGTAGAATTTTGAGCGTTTGCAATCCCAGTAAATCCTAAGAAAATGAAAAGAAAAGCGATTTTTTTAATATTTTTATACTGCATGGTATATTATAATTGAATTTTACCTGTACTTACTCCTTCTGCCATAATTAAGGCGTTGTAAGCATTTACTATTCTACCAGAGGTAGATATTTCTTCTAATGTTGCGACTTTACCAGCTTCACCACCTAAAACCACTTTAGCCTTTATAGGAAGTCCTGATTGCATAATAATCTTTTTCACTTGTGAAGCGCTTAATGATGGATACTGCGAAAGAATTAAAGCAGCAACACCGGCAACCCCCGGTGCAGCCATTGAAGTACCTCCTTGAAAATCATAATTGTTGTTTGGCATTGAAGAATATATATCGTCGCCTGGAGCAAAAACATCTACATTAATTTTGCCATAATTTGAAAACGTAGCTAGCATTTCTGAACCATATTTCGGACCTAAAGCACCTACTGTTATTACATTATCTGCAATTTCTGGGCCATTATTAACAGCATCATTAGGAAAGTTAGGTTTGTTAGGGGCGTCAAAATTAGCACCATCATTACCGGCAGCATGTATAAAAAGGACATCTTTAGCTGCTGCATATTTCAAAGCATCATACACCCACTCTGCGTTTGGCGAAAATGATTTTCCAAAACTTGCATTGATAACTTTAGCTCCATTATCTACTGCGTAGCGAATACCCAAAGCAATATCTTTATCATACTCATCGCCATTAGGTACAGCACGAATGCTCATAATTTCTACGTTGTTCGCTACACCATTGGCTCCTTTGCCGTTGTTGCGTTCTGCACCTATAATACCCGCCACATGCGTGCCATGACTTTCATCTTCTGATCTACTTTGTGGATTGCCATCACCGTAATCTGTGTCTTTAATATCATAAGGGTTATCACCTACTATTTTTCTTCCATCGAAGTTTACATTGTAATTATAATTTGCTTGGTCGGCAAATTGCTTTATTCCACCCGTAAGTAACTTCATAAAACTGGGTAAATCGTCTGCATAAGAATATGCCTGCTTCGCAACACCTATTGTATTTTGCATTGCTTCTGTTGTTGGCTTAAGGGCAGAAACCTCTTTTTTAGTATAATCTGATTTACCGAATTCTTTTGTTAATGATTCATGTGAGTTTTTTACCGCTTGAAGAAATTGCTCATAGCTCTGTTTCGTTTGAACCGCTTTGGCATATTTTTCATCAACTTGTTGTTTTGCCTTAGCCTGGGTTGCGGCATCACCCAATTTTTGTTTTACAATACGCGTAGCTTCTAGTTGCTCGTTATATGAATCTCCTAGAAAATTCCAACCATGAATATCATCAATATACCCATTGTTGTCATTGTCTTTTCCGTCGCCAACTCTTTCACCTTTGTTTACCCAAAGCACATCATCAAGATCTTCGTGTTTTAAATCCATTCCAGAATCTAGCACAGCTACAATAACTGTTTTCCCTTTTTTATTTCCAATAAGTGTTCTGTATGCTTTGTCAACACTCATACCAGGTATGGTGTCGTTGGCTAAATCTAAATGTCCCCAATTCTTTTTCTCAACATCAGAAAGATCTGCAATTTTTAAGGGAGAAGTGTCAATATTTTCAATGGGGGTTGATACTAAAGCCGCAGAGCCACAACTCATAAGTAATAAGGCAGCGGAAAAACCAAGAATGGTTTTGGGGGATACAAATTTCATCTAAGTATTATTTTGAATTAGTAAATGTTATTATTTATATAGGTTCTGATTGACAGATTTATTTTGAAAAAACTTCATCAAAGGTATAAATCTGATCGAAACGAACACCTTTTTCTGTAGCCTGCAAGTTACAAATTTCATTATGAGCGTCATGCTCTAAGAACAAAAGGTAATTCTCGGAAACTGCTTTTTCAAGAAAAGTTGCCTTTTCATCCATTGTTAGTAACGGCCTAGTATCATAACCCATTACATACGGCACCGGAATATGACCGACCGTCGGAATTAAATCTGCAGTAAAGACCAAGGTTTTTCCTTGGTAACTTATATGAGGTAACATCATTTTCTCAGTATGGCCATTGACAAATAAAATATCGAAACCAAGTTCTGAATTATTGACAAAAGAAGTCTCATTATCAGAATTCGGCGAGCTAACAAACTTCAATTGTCCGCTTTCTTGCATTGGTAACAGATTCTCTTTTAAAAAGGAAGCCTTTTCACGAACATTAGGTTTTGTTGCCCATGTCCAATGGTTTTCATTCGTCCAAAATATAGCATTTTTAAAATTTGGTTTGTAGCCTGTTCTGTCTTTATTCCACGAAATGCTTCCCCCACAATGATCAAAATGTAAATGGGTCATAAAGACATCTGTAATATCGTCTCGATGGAAACCGTATTTGGCAAGTGACTTATCTAATGTATGATCTCCCCATTGATAATAATATCCAAAGAATTTCTCTGATTGTTTATTACCCATTCCGTTATCAATCAAAATGAGTCGATCACCATCTTCGATTAAAAGGCATCTCGCAGCCATATCAATCATATTATTCTCATCGGCAGGATTCGTTCTTTGCCAAAGGGTTTTGGGTACCACGCCAAACATGGCACCGCCGTCAAGTTTAAAATTTCCTGTTTCTATAGGGTAGAGCTTCATAATATCTTGGAGTCAAACAAGTTTATTGACTGCAAATTAAGAATAAGCTTTGAGAGATGTAAAATTCTGTAAGGACTAATTTACAGGATGAAGTTGTTGAACTAATTTACATAGTTGCTTGCCAAAATAGAGCATCGCCTTTATTTCTTTAACACTAAGAAGGCGTTCCTTTTTTAGAATTAGAAGCGAAGAACCGTTAGATTCAATATGATAGTAGGGATTACTTTCTAAAAATAAGATCAGTTCGTCTGTAAAGAGTGTTTTTATTTCTTCAGAATTTTCTCCGCTGAGGTAAAAACGTTTGTTGAAATCAGCATGATTTTCGAGATCAATATCTTTAAATCCAGCCAAGCCATAAATAAAATCTAAAAGACCTTCTTTATCCAAAGTAAAAACAGGAATTTCATTAGGCATCCGCATATGCATAACGGTAGTTTTCACCACTTCTCGAGCAATAAAAGCGCCTTCTGTAAATTCCACATCAAAAAGTTTGTACCTATCGTTTGTATCTGATAAAGTGTTGTATACATAAGGAATTTCACGGGTTCTAAAGAATACAAAATCTCGTAAGAATTTCGTTTTCTTATTTTTCTCAGCGCTATAGGTCCATTTTAATTCTTTGGCAGTTGCTTTTAAAAGATCTTGTCTTTTGGTGAAATACCTACCGATAGAATTTAATTTATTGAGGGGTAATATTTTTCGAATTGCAAAAGGATGGGTTGAATCTGCACCGTGCTTGTCAAGACCTATAATTTCAATACTACCTCCTTTTTTCGCAAATGTATCTGTATAATTTTCTAAGCCCTCCATCACCGTATGATCAACAAAATTACATAATGAAAAATCTAGAACTACATTCTGGTTTTCAGGAATAACATCTAATTTATTCTTCAACTTATAGAAATTTAAGAAGTTGCAGAAGTACTTGATACTAACATAAAAATTACCGCCGTCAATATCTTTTTCTTTAAAAAGAAGCACATTTGGCTTTGATACATGACTAAGAAAAAGCGTCACACTTTTGTTCATAAGTACATGAATGATAAATGTAACCAAAATACCTACGCCGATACCTGTGATTAGATTTGTAAACAGCGTGGTTAGTAGGGTTGCTAAGAATATTACAATTTGTTCTTTCCCAATTTTAGCTATTTTCTGAAGGGTTTTTGGTGTTGCTAACTTGTAACCTGTGAACACCAAAATTGCAGCTAAAGCAGCTAAC
Organism: uncultured Flavobacteriaceae bacterium; assembly: GCA_938009735.1. Taxonomy (GTDB): domain Bacteria; phylum Bacteroidota; class Bacteroidia; order Flavobacteriales; family Flavobacteriaceae; genus Maribacter_C. The sequence continues at coordinate 4,977 of CALLIG010000236.1, read as the reverse complement.
GGAATACGACGTAATTGATCTTGAAAGAGAACGATAAATAGCACTAAAAATAGTGCGTGAAAGAAATTGGCAGAACGATTTGTTGCTCCATTATTAACATTCACCGAACTTCTTGCGATTACGGTTACAACATTCAAACCGCCAACAAAGCCACTTAAAGTAGTGGCCAGCCCTAGTGCTTTAAGATCTTTGTTTACATTCGAACGCCTGCTTAAAGGGTCGAGCTTATCGACTGCTTTTATACTAAGTAAAGATTCAATACTGGCTATTAATGTAATGGCAAGTACGGCAAGAATAAAATCTTTCTGCATCACTTTCGAAAAATCAGGAAAAGCTAAATTTCGAATAGCATCATCAGGAATATTCACTAAATACTCGGCGCTCAATGGGTAAGGAGCATCCGTCCAAACGAAGAAATAACTAAAACCAATGGATAGAATTAATATCCACATTGGTGCAGGAACCAAATGGAAATATGGGTTTCTAATTTTGGAGTAAAAAATCATAATAAGCAAACTGATAATACCTATGGTAGCGGCAATAAGCATACTCATATCGGCATTTTGAAAAAGAGCAATAATAGCCGATGGTATTTTTCCTAAAAGCGCAATAATACTTCCGGAAGCGTCATTGTTACCAACCATGATATGGAATTGTTTTGACAAAATTCCAAGTCCTATTGCAGCAAGCATTCCTTCGATGGCAGAAGCTGGAAAAAAGTCAGCCAACCTTCCCATTTTAAGAAACCCTAAAAGCATCATTAAAACACCGGAAACGACAATTGCGGCAAGCGTAAATAAATAGCCTTGATACATGTCGCCTCCGCCAAGGGTAGTAATAGCGCCCAAGAGGACAATAACAAGACCATTTCCTGGTCCGGCTATGGTTACATTTGAGCCACCTAAAATCGCCACGACCATACCGCCAACAACCGCAGCAATAATACCTGATATTGGTGGAGCTTCGCTTGCTAAAGCTAAGCCCAGACCTAATGGTAGCGCAATAAGAGACACCACAAAACCAGAAAATAAGTTCTTAGGTATTGTTTTTATAAATGTCTTAGTATGACTAGTTTTTGTGGTCAGATAGTTTTCCTTATGATCAAAAGATCGGTTGGTAAATCTGAAAGAATATATTCAATATCATGTGGAAATAGACGATCTAAAAAGCCTGTTTTAGTTGGAGCATTCATTATTAATAAATCAGCACGAATAACTTCAGCATAATGCCCAATTGAATAACCACGTTTGCCAAAAATACTCTGTGTTTTTACCTTTACGTTTTTAGTCAAATTCTCGGGTAAGCCACTAATGATTTTGCGCACACGAGATTCTTCACGTTCTTTCAGGCGTTCTTTTACGATATTTGCTTTTTTAAGTGATCTGTCATCTTCAACAGTCACATGTATTTCTTTTTGTAAAATTTCTTCAACTATTGTCAATTGTTGAGCTCCAAAAGCATTAGCAGCATAAAAGGCATCGGTAATTGCAATATGAGTTTCAGGAGCATCTAATCCGTTTACGACAATATGATTGCAAGGCACTCTTTCTGCCGAAGGTTTTATTAAAAGCAAAACAGAACAACAGACTTTACGAGTTAGTTTTCTCGCAATAGAGCCCACATAAAATTGAAACATGTTCTCATGCTGCATGGCGCCGAGAATCAACAAATCTATTTTCGAAATTTTACAGGTATTTGAAATAACGTTAAAAGGGTCACCGCTTTTCCATAGAATTTCCACCTCTAAATTAGGATATTCTGTCTGCGCTAAAATTTTGTTGATTTGATCCGATTTATCTTGAGATTTTTCACCAACATGTAAGAGCAATAATTTTGCCCCAAAAAAATGAGCAATTCGAGCTGTTTCAAGCACGTTTACCCGCAAAGAAGGTGAAAAAGCAAATCCAAATAATATGGATTTAAAGGGTTGAATTTTTGATGGCATAAAGGGTAACGAAGGACCAAGATAGAACATTAATTATAAAAGAAAATCTTCAGTTATTGAGTTATTCTTTCTCGAATAAAATAGTTATTTTTCACACTTATATAAAGCAATGGTAGAACTGGCAGGAATTATAATTTTAGGAATCATTGCACAATGGTTTGCTTGGCGATTGAAACTGCCTGCAATTCTACCTTTGATTTTGATTGGACTATTGGTAGGGCCTATAGCTTCACTATATACTGAAGATGGGCATAAATTAATTGAACCTATTTGGAATGGTGAAAAGGGACTTTTTCCTGGTGATTCGTTGTACTATTTTGTTTCACTCGCAATTAGCATTATTCTTTTCGAAGGCGGACTCACATTAAAACGTTCTGAAATTAAAAATGTTGGTCCGGTAATAACGAAACTCATCACTTTAGGCTCACTTGTAACTTTCTTTGGCGCTGGTGTTGCAGCTCATTATATTTTTGGTTTAAGCTGGCAAATTTCATTCTTGTTTTCTGCATTAATAATTGTTACTGGGCCGACGGTTATAACTCCGATACTAAGAAATATTCCATTGAAAAAAGATATTTCAACGGTACTTAAGTGGGAGGGTATTTTAATTGATCCTATCGGTGCTTTGGCTGCAGTTTTGGTATTTGAATTTATTAGTGTTGGCGAAGGAAAGGCCTATACAATTACAGCGTTGATGGAATTTGGCAAAATCTTACTTTTTGGTTTTACCTTCGGATTTACATTTGCACACGCTTTGACTTTTCTAATTAAAAAGAGTTTTATTCCTCATTATTTATTAAATGTAGCATCATTATCTACAGTTCTTCTTGTGTTTGTAATGTCTGATGTTTTTGCTCATGAATCAGGTTTGTTGGCAGTAGTAGTCATGGGCATGGTTATGGGGAATACTGATCTTCCAAATATAAAAGAGCTACTTTATTTTAAAGAATCATTAAGTATTCTTTTGATTTCAATTCTATTCATTTTATTGTCAGCAAATATCAATATATCTGATTTAGAATTGATATTCAATTGGAAGACTGCTATTTTATTTGCAATAATCGTTTTTGTAATTCGCCCATTAGGAGTTTTTCTTAGTTCGGCAAAGTCGAACTTAAAGTTCAACGAAAAGCTTTTTATCGGTTGGGTTGGCCCAAGAGGAATCGTAGCAGCAGGAATAGCTTCGTTGTTCGGATCGAAATTATTAAAACAAGGAGAGCCAGGAGCAGAATATATTACACCATTGGTATTTATGATTGTATTAGGCACAGTCTTATTAAACGCTACTACAGCACGGTTTTTTGCAAAAATGGTTGGAGTATTTTTGGTTAAATCAGAGGGAATATTGATTATTGGTGCTTCTAAGTTTTCACGTCTAATTGGAGATTATTTGCAAAAAAATAATCGTCATGTTGTTTTGGTTGATAGTAATCAAAACAATGTCAACAAAGCTAAAACATTAGGGCTTGAAGCTTTTTCAGCAAACATATATGCAGATTCATTAAAGGATAATATTGAATTAAGTGATATTGGGTATTTAATGTCTCTTACTGGAAATCCAGAGATTAACAACTATGCAATTAATAAATTCAATAAGCAGTTTGGTGAGCATGGATCATTTCGATTGGTAAGCTCTGATGAAATGAATGACCCAGAGAACAACCCTAAACATGGTTTATTTTCTCATACCGATGATTTTATGAAATTACAGGAAGCAACTAGAAAGTACCCTGCAATTCATGAAATTGAACTCTCTGACATTAAGCATTATCATGAGCTTATTGAAATTGCAAACTCAAATGAAGAGATTATTCCTTTATTTTTAAAAGATGACCAAGGTGATCTCCAAATAATTAGTTCATTCAATCGAGAGTTTAGCGATATTCAAGAAGGCTTTAAATTGGTCTATTTAGGGAAGGCTTTTGATGTTGAAGCGGTAAACTCTGAAACCGTACAAATCAAAAAATAAAAACAACTACTTCATTATAACCTGCTATACTTTACATGCGCTTCAGCATAGTAATAAACAGGTAGAAAACACATAATAGAAAACCAGTAGTGAAAAATACCATATTAGAGGTATTTCAATACTGCTGTTTGCTGCATACTTTTATTTCAATAATTCTTAAGGAGTTTGATAATCTTAAAATCTTAATTATGAATAGAGGAATAAAAGTAATGCTTATTGTTTTTTTAATTGGAGTGATTACTTCATGTAAAAAAGATGACGTCAGCGAGAACTGTTATGAGTGTAGTAATGAGATCGAATCTATAGATGTATGTGAAGAGAATGGAAATTTTGTAATTGACGGAGACGTGATTGAAAATGATAACGGAGCCACATTAGAAGATTTAATCCGTGCTGTGGAGGCAAATGTGGAAAATGACCCTGATCTAGAGGGTATCACCTGCAGAAGAAAAATAGCGTTATGAATAAGCTGAACCTATACAGACTTTAGAAACAATTTTTTTTTGAAAGAATTATAGTTGATAATTACCCTTTAAAAGGCATTGTTTTCCAAACGGTGATTGCTACATCATCTTCAGGAACCGGAAATTGTTGTCCTGCTAAAAGCCGATAAAAGAGTAAAGACGATTCTCTTTTGATTTTATCAATAAGTAATCTTTCATCGATATCACCACTTTCTTGTCTCCAAGTAAAAATAGAATTTTGTTCTATCTGAATTAGTCGATGTTTAGCTGTAAACTGTGCAATATATGTAGTCATTTAATAGGGGGAGGGTTAAGGTTAATTGCATTTCCAAATTATAAAAATCAAATAGGACCTAAAAATAAATATTGGTAAACCTTAGATATATGTTGTGAAAGGTAGTTAAGTTGTTGTAGGAAAAATGAATAAGTAATGAAGACATTAACTTTTAACGTCTTCATTGCTTAAATATCAGATGCAGAGTAAATATCAAATAATTATTGGCGAAAATAGGGAAGTAAAAAGAACGAAAATCATTCGAAATGGCAGCCAATAGGTGAAATTTAAGTAATCAACAACAATTTCTGTATGCTTCTACACA
>CALLIG010000235.1 GCA_938009735.1 uncultured Flavobacteriaceae bacterium | reverse complement strand
TTGCATACTATGTTACATATGAGATAGCACAATTTTTAGAATTTAAATAATATTGTACCTGAGAATAGAATGTATCTACATGATAGCATATTCGATGAAATAGATTGTTAAACGGGTTTTTACTTTTTCAATAAACAATGTTAACATCTATAAATAATTACTGACTAATCGTAAATCAATAATTTGAAAAATGAATTGACTATCCGTATTAAGTGTTCCTATACTATTATTTAATTGGTATTGTGCGGTTTATACAAAGATTGTTTCCATTGATACATTTTTGAAACAAATTAACTGATGAAGTGTTTCTTTTGCAAAACTTGAAAACATCTTGATTACCTTTTTAATATTTTGATACTAACTGTAATAAACTATAAATTATGAAAACAATGAACTTTTTACTTACAATGGTATTTGCCATCTTAATAGGTGCATGTACTAATGAAACGCAAACTACAGAAGAAGAGCTATCTTCTATTGATCTAAAAGGGAAAAAATATCAACAGAAGGAAGAGAACCAAAAAGAGGAGGAAGAGGGTGAAGATGGCCCTGTTTACTTCGAATGGGATTTGCACTTGATAGCCCTTTCATCTGATATAATGCAAATCGAAGAAGAAATTGAAACTTTCGAAGGTAATCCTGCTAGCTTACATCTTAAATTGGAAAGAAAGCAAACCGAGTTAGAAAAATTACAAAATGAAGTGAATAAAATTGTTGATGAATGGGTTGAATCTGGAAAAATGGATTATTTCTTGAACAGAGCTGCTGATAACGAAGTTTTGTCTCAAAATCAATCGAATAGTCTATCAGAGTATCTTCGTCGTGTACCACGGCTTGGCCCAGGTCGGCCAGGTTTTCCTTGTGGAGAGGAGAGTCGATGTAGTTTGATACTGAATAATGCAACAACTATTTTTGTTCTTGGTAAGAAGGATATCGGTTTTGGAGCGACAGTAAATGGTGATCTGTGTGGCGAATTTGATGAGTTAAATCCAGTTGACGGATTTGAGGGAGAAATATTTTTAACAGGCTATCAAGGTGAAGAAGGTTGTGGCGATAAATTAAGAGTTAAAGGCGAGAATGCCGATGGCAATACCTTTTCCTATGGTGTTCAGCTAGTACAGTAAATAAAAACCTTAAATTTAAAAGCCTCAATATTGAGGCTTTTTGCTATGAAAAAAAACGTAATCGCATTCATAATTTTGACTTTGTTACCAGTCCTTCTTTTCACACAAGACGGCGCTCAACAAGAAGATTTAATGTATGACCACTATGATAGGGGTTATGATGAGATTTATAGTAATAAAGATAGCGCTTATCATTATTTAGGAAAAGCTGCAAAAATTGCCTCAGAAATTTCAGACTATAATACAGAGCTTGATATATTGTCATACTTGGTGATTGCAAGTGATAATCACTACGATATCAAAAATTATAATCTTTTTTTGGATCAAACCAAAGCTCTTTTAGAACAAGATAGCATCACATCAAAGGTCGAGAACTTAAAGGTTTATCAAAACCTTTATCTTGAAAATAAAGCCAATTATTATTACAAAACGAACGAGCTGGTAAAGGCAAAATCGATATATCTTGATTTACGTTCTCAATATATTGACATGCCTTTTGATTCGTTAACCACGAGCGAATCACAATCATTGTTTAGTGTCAATAGCTTTTTAGCAACCATTTATAAGCATTTAGGAAGGTTTGAACTTTCCGAACAATTCTATCTCAAAAATCGAAGTTTGGTCGAGGGCAATGATAGTTTGGCTGACTATAGTGATGCTTATATTAATAATTTGGATCATTTAATCGCGCAATTATATGGTCAAATGGGTAAGTATGAAAGGGCCAACAAGCTGCAAGTCAAAGTTTTAAATTATTATAAAATAAAATATTTCGAAGATAAAAAATACAAGAACAATTTAGTTAGTGCATTTCAAAAGATAACTATTACATTGATTGAACAAGACAGTCTAGAAAGTGCTTTGTCGTATTTAAATGAAAGTCAAGAGTACCTTCTATCCGAAGACCCGTTTTATAAAGAAGCTCTTTTGCTCTATGGTATTATTTATTCAAAACAAAACCTAAACCAAAAATCTTTAGTCAGTTACCAAAATGCACTTAAATCCTTTCAACAATACCACCAAAATATACCGCACCAAGACATTGCCAAAGTGTATGTAAAAATTGCTGAATTACAATTGAAACAACAAAATTATCAAGACGGGGTAGAAACAATTCAAAAAGCCTTTAATGTTGCAGGCAGCAACATCCAAATAACAAATTTTAACCAAAACCCCAACGCGAACGACGTCTTTTCAAAAACCCAATTGCTCCATTTATTAGATGTTAAATTACAATTTTTACAAGGTAATCTTGCAGAAACTTCAGATCCAGCCTATCAACAAGCGATACTGCAAACGAGCCGAGATATTTTAGCGACTTTTGATCTACTAAAAAGCGAATTTGATAGTAAGCTTGATAAACAATATTTGGCAGAGAGGGCATACCCTATTTTCCATCGTTTGTTAGAAACGACGCACAAAGCCTACGAAAAAAACCCTTCGCCCGAAACCCTGCAATTAGCCCTAAACATAGCTGAAAAGAATAAAGATTTTGTATTGCTTGAAGCCTTACGAAATGCTCAGGCCACTCAATACGGTGATGTGCCAAGTGCTATTTTAGAAAAGGAAGCCCAATTACGTGCAGAGATTACCAATGTAGAAAAACAATTGTTTGATGCTAACGAAACGGGAAGCGATTTTTCAGAGACACTCTTTAATTTGAAGCAAGAATATTATGGTTTTTTAGAGAAGCTAAAAACTAAATATCCTAAATATCACGAACTGAAATATCAAAATCGAACTTTAGATCTGGTCACAGTTCGAGAGAAAGTCTTAGATGATAATGGTACCCTGATTTCATATACCATTGCTAATGATCAGTTATATGTCATTGTCGTAAACGATTCGAAGCAAGATTTTATAAAACTACCTTTTAATGACGCTGATCGAGAAAATATTAAAGAGTTTTATCGATTACTATCGACGCCTACAATCAATGAGATAGAAGGGAAAATTACGGATATTGCCCAACGGCTTTTCGAAAAAATACTACAAAAACCCTTGGCAGATTTCGATGCAGAAAACTTAACAATAATACCTGATGGAGAACTGCATTACCTTCCTTTTGATTTGTTACAAGTAAACGGAAGGTATCTTTTGGAGACGAAAAATGTCAGCTACGGAAATTCAGTTACCTCGTTGGTTGAACTAAAAGAAAAGAAGCATGCGGAAAATAATAAGATGCTCGCTTTAGCACCTATTTTTTCTGGGGCCGTCGCCACCAACATGGACCGTCAATTTGGTAAATTGTTATACAACGACGATGAGGTACAGAAGATAGGAACTTTTTATGATAGCGAAGCCCTTTTTGAAGAAGAGGCAACATTAGCCAATTTTATAGCTAAAGCATCGCAATTCAATATTTTTCATTTGGCGACCCATGCTTCGGCAAATGATGAATATCCAGATTATTCCTATTTGGCATTTACTAAGACAAAAGATAGTACTGAGAACAACTTCCTCTATATTAAAGATCTTTATAATTCCACGATAAATGCAGATTTGGTAACGCTAAGCGCTTGTCAGACCGGTATAGGGAAACTACAAAAAGGGCAAGGAATGTTGAGCTTATCAAAAGGTTTTTATTACGCTGGTGCTAAATCAATCGTGAATACGCTTTGGAAGATCAATGATAAATCAACAGTAAATTTGATGGAATTTTTCTATGAAAACCTAAGCAATGGCCAATCGAAGAAAGAAGCCTTGCGAAATGCCAAACTAAGCTATCTCAAGACTACTGATGACGATTTATTGAAGCACCCTTATTATTGGGCCTCTTTTATGGTCTCAGGAGATGTCTCACCGATTTCTAAAAATAACAATGGTATGTATTTAGGGTTGGCGGGCCTTTCACTAGCGCTGGTATTTTTCTTAATTTTTAAAATGAAAAGAAAGCCTTGAAAAAAAGAGAAAGCTTTTTTTATTAATAAAAATATGTAGATAAGAGGGGATAGTTCATTCTTTTGAAAGTTACTCACTTAACAAAAACGAGTTGAATCTGTTTGCGAGCCAGAGGTTTTGACACATAAACTAACTTACGTGCTGATTCTGAATTTCTTCGACTAAGCTTTAACTAGAATCCTTTTTTGCTTTTCATTTAGGCTTATTCTAGTTCTTCAAGCAACTCCCTTGCCGCTTTCATTTTAAACCCGTCTTGGTCAACCAACTTTTTCAACTGCGTTTTGCTGTTTTCTATCTCGTCCATCTTTAAATGTGAAAGTGCCAGATACCACGTAGCTCGATCTTTCAATTGTCCGTCATTTTCGATATAGGCTTTCAACAATGGTATTGCATCTTGATGATTATTCAATTGCATCAGTACAATAGCCTCGTAAAAAGTGATGTATGGGTCCGTTTGTTCTATTTGTAGCTGCTTAAAGAGTTTAAGAGCCATAGAATAGTCACCATCTTCATACGCGGTAAATGCTTTGTCTTTGATGTTTATCATTGCATTACCTCGCTCAATAGGGTGAACCACATTGTCATATGGCGCAAAGTTTGAAGCATACAGTTGATTTGTATTGATATCAGTATTCGTAAAAAAGAGCATCCAAGTTCCAACACCTACAAGTAGAGCTATGGAAGCAGCTGCCAGCCAAGGTCGTATACTAAAAACTTTAGTCTCGGTATCGTTTTCGACAATATTGAGGTCGCCTAACATTTGTTTTATCTCTTGCCGTTCATTCTTTTTGAATGAATGCTGCAGTTCTTTCTGAAAATCAACTTCAGAAGCAAATTCCGAATCAGTTTTCATTAGTTGCTCAAATTCCTTCAATTGATCTTTGCCGAGGGAATTTTCAAAATAGCTGTTAATCAATGTTTCCTTATCCATTATTCTTTCCTATTAATTGCTTTAAAGATTTTAAGCAGCGACTTTTTTGACTTTTCGCTACATCTTTATTGTCATAGCCCTGTGTTTGGGTAATCTCATCTAACTTCATCCCTTGTAGATAAAACAGTTCAAGTATTTCTCTGCACTTTTCACCTAATTTTTTAAAATTGGTGACCATTTTTTTTTGATACTCATTTGGCCCTTCATCTTCATGCACTTCTTCTATAACTGCTTGTTCATATTTGTCAAAAAGATAGGTTTCTTCAGTTGGCACTTCTTTTTTCCCATCTCTGAAATGCTTAAAAAGCATAAATTTTCCTATTCCAAATAAATAGGTTTTAACAGTACTTTTCAAGGCATCTAACTTTCCGTTTTGTGCATTCTCATAGAGTACGATTAACGCATCTTGAAAAATGTCTTCTAAAACAATTGCATCTGCCTTGTACCTCGACATAAACTTGAAAAACTCGGTCTTGTAATCAAGATATACGGTTTTTAAAGCGTTGCGATCACGTTGCTTCAATTGTGCAATAAGATGCTCATCAGTCATTAATACAGTTTTGGTTGATAGGTAAACACAATATATAGTTAAATTTTTTAATGTCGCATGTTTACCTTTTTGAACTGCTAGGTACCAATGGTCATATAAACCATAAAAACTGGAAAAATGAATTTTTTAAAATTGAATTTAAAGTATGTGATTATTATAATGGTTGGTGCGGCCATATTCTCTTGTTCTAAAGCTGAAGATGGCGCTATAGGCCCAATCGGACCTGCGGGTGCTATAGGTCAGACCGGTGCTGCTGGTCAAGATGG
>CALLIG010000234.1 GCA_938009735.1 uncultured Flavobacteriaceae bacterium | reverse complement strand
GGCATTGGAGGCTTTTTCGGAGAGATAGATGTTCGATTACCTTTTTATATTGCAGCCGGTCTAACATTTGCCAACTTTGTATTTGGCTATTTCTTCGTTCCAGAATCTTTAGCTGTAGAAAATAGAAGACCCATTAATTTTCTAAAAATGATACCTGGAGTATCGCTGGTAAGTTTGCGAAATTATAAGGGAGTACTGCTTTTGATTTTTGCTTTCTTCTTAGCAAATTTGGCAGGGCAAGCATTACCCTCTACCTGGTCGTATTATGGTATAGAACGTTATGATTGGAGTCCGCAAGACATAGGTATTTCATTAATGGTAGTTGGGTTGTTGGTAGCCATAGCGCAGGGGTTTTTAGTAGGTGTTGTGGTCAAAAAATTCGGAAAGAAAAACACCGTAATAGCTGGTTTTTTATTGTGGACGATAGGGATGTTCCTTTTCTCACAAGCAGCAGAACCTTGGATGTTGTATGCTTTTTTAATACCCTATGCTTTTGGGGGTGTTGCGGGCCCAACGGTGCAAGGCATTATTTCAAATCAAGTATCTGAAAAAGAACAAGGAAATCTTCAAGGTGCAATAACTGGTTTGGTGAGTGTTACAGCCATTTTAGGTCAGTTGATATTCTCTTCTGTGTTTTACTATTTTATTCGTCCAGAAACGGATGTATACTTCCCTGGTGCGCCATATGTATTGGCGGCAATCTTATTACTTATTGCTTTTGTTTTCGCTGTACTAGCAATGAAGCGAATGAATTTAGATGATGAGCCAATTGCAGAGGTAACCAACTAAACTTTGTTTGACCGCTTTAAATGTCTAATTTTAGCCTCTAACCTCAGCAGTATTGAATCCGCTTAAAAAACTTTTTAAACAGACAGCCATTTATGGCCTAGCAACGGTTTTACCGCGGATGTTGTCTTTTCTTCTTTTGCCCTTATATACTGGTATATTAGCGACAGCTGGTTTTGGTAGAATAACAGTAATCTTTTCGTACATAGCTATTTTTAATGTGATTTTGGCCTATGGTATGGAGACAGGATTTTTTAGGTTTTATAGTAAATCTGAAAATAAAAAAGCTGTAATTTCTACTTCTTTGATTTCTATTTTAGGTTCAACATTGACATTTGCCTTAGTAGCTTTTATTTTTCAAAATACAATGGCAACGGCTACTGGAATAGACCTACAATTTATTAAATACGCTATTTTTATATTGATACTAGATGCACTAGTAATAATTCCGTTTGCTTGGTTGCGTGCTAATGAGAAACCAATGCGATATGCGATTATTAAAATTGTGAATGTAGCTATCAATTTTGGACTTTGCCTGTTCTTTTTATTAGCACTTCCTGGTATTGCTAAAGACAACCCCGATGGTGTATTAGCACTTCTATACAAACCGAACTTTGAAATCTCATATATTTTCATTGCTAATCTTGTTGCTAGCGCAGTCACCTTTGTAATTCTACTGCCTATCTATTTAGATACGAAGTACGTTTTCGATAAAGATTTATGGAAAAAAATGATGAGCTATTCTTGGCCTATTTTGGTTGCAGGAATCGCATATACCATTAATGAGGTATTTGATAAAATATTGCTGGAGAGTTTATTACCAGAGGATGTTGCTGAGAGCGAAACAGGAATGTATGCAGCTTGTTATAAATTAGGAATGTTTATGACCTTATTTGCAACTGCATTTAGAATGGGTATTGAACCCTTCTTTTTTAGTCATGCAGGTACTGAAAATCCGCAAAAGGCGTATGCTCAAATTACCAATTATTTTGTCATATTAGGAAGCATTATTTTATTGGCAGTAATTGTTTTTGCAGATGTACTTAAAGCAATGTTTATTCAAAATTCAGATTATTGGGAGGCTATGAAAGTGGTTCCTCTAATCTTACTTGCTGGGTTTTTTCTAGGTATTTACCACAACTTGTCTGTTTGGTACAAGGTGACTGACAAAACCCGATATGGCGCCTTAATATCGGCCTTAGGAGCGATTATAACAATCGGTATAAATTTTATTTTTATTCCTATTATAGGCTATATGGCATCGGCAATCGCGACCCTTCTTGCTTATGGTACCATGATGGTATTATCCTATTATCTTGGAAAATCAAGATATCCGGTTCCTTATAATTTTAGAAAGATATTGTTTTACTTGGGGGTTTCCATCTTATTTTCTGCCATTGCTTTTTACGGTTTTAACAGAAGCCTTTTTGCAGGAATTCCGCTATTGCTAATTTTCTTGGCTTTGGTATACAAACTTGAAAATGATAAACTCAGACAAATATTTGTAAAGCAAAAAACATAAAGGTCTGTTTTAGTATACTACACTCACGATATAATTATTTCTTTCTAACGCCCAACCTATAACAATAATCCAAAGTCATGACTATAAACATCATTAACAAATCAGCACATCAACTACCGCACTATGAAACTATCGCTTCTGCAGGAATGGATCTTAGAGCAAACCTCACAGAATCAGTAATCTTACAACCTTTAGAACGAACAATCATAAAAACCGGACTCTTTATCGAGCTTCCAATAGGTTTTGAAGCTCAAGTAAGACCAAGAAGCGGACTTGCAGCTAAAAAAGGAATCACAGTTCTTAATGCACCAGGTACCGTAGATGCAGATTACCGTGGAGAAATAGGTGTGATATTAGTTAATCTCTCCAACGAAGCTTTTACCATAGAAAACGGAGAGCGTGTTGCTCAGCTGGTTATAGCAAAGCATGAAAGAGCCGAATGGATTGAAGTTGAAGAGCTTTCTTCTACCGAACGAGGAGAAGGAGGATTTGGTTCTACCGGGGTTAAGTAAAGCAACATTTTAAAATTGTGCCGTATTGTGCAATTGTGACTTGAAATTACCGTTACAATTTTACATTAACCTATTGATTTATATTTTATGAAAATTATAGTTCCCATGGCGGGCAGAGGTTCGCGACTTAGACCACACTCATTAACAGTTCCTAAACCTTTAATTCCAGTTGCCGGCACCCCTATTGTGCACCGTTTGGTAAGTGATATTGCCAAAGTATTAGGAGAGCCAATTGAAGAAGTAGCTTTTGTTTTAGGAGATCCTGCTTTTTTTGGTGAAGAGGTTGTAGAAAGTTTAAAAGAATTAGCAGAAGGTTTGGGTGCAAAAGCATCAATCTATAGACAAGATCAACCATTAGGAACAGGTCATGCTATAATGTGCGCTAAAGACTCTTTAAGTGGGCCAGCGGTAATTGCATATGCAGACACCTTAATTCGTGCTGACTTTGATTTAGATAAGTCCGCAGACAGCGTTATTTGGGTAAAACAAGTAGATCAACCAGAAGCTTATGGTGTAGTAAAATTGAATGAGAATCAAGAAATTGTTGAATTGGTAGAAAAGCCAGAACAATTTGTTTCTGATTTGGCGGTAATTGGCATTTATTATTTTAAAAATGTAGGTCAGTTAAAAGATGAACTGCAGTTGGTTTTAGATAATAATATCATTAATGGAGGAGAATATCAAATCAACGATGGTATCAAACAAATGATGGCGAAGGGTATGAAATTCGTTCCAGGTAAAGTTGATGAGTGGATGGACTGTGGAAACAAAGCGGTTACGCTTGAAACCAACATGCGTATGCTAGGTTTCTTAGAAAAAGATGGCGAAGCTTTAATTTCAAATTCTGTTCAGTTAGATAATGCAAATATTATCGAACCGTGTTTTATTGGCGAGAATGTGGTATTAAAAGACACAACAGTTGGACCATTTGTTTCGATAGGAAACAACACAACAATAGTAAATTCTACGATTAAGAACAGTTTGATTCAAACGAATTCTAAGATATCAAATGCTAATTTGGATAATGCCATGATTGGAAATCATGTTGTTTTTGACGGTAAGTTTGAAGCAATTAGTATTGGTGACTATTCGGTGTTGGAATAGTAGTTATACCAGATAAACTTTAAGAAATTTCAAAAGAGTTGATCATCGCAATACGATGATTATGATCCGAAATTAAATGAAACAATGTTAAGATTTCTAAAAAAATATGAGATTTGGGTGTTTTTGTTTTTCGCACCAATAGTACATGCTGTAATGGCTTATGCTCTTGAAAACGAACTAATTGGTTCCTTTACGTATAACAATGGGCGTTTTTATGCCCTATTCTTCTTATTGGTATTTATAGTAATAATTACTAAGGGATTCCATGCTGTATTTGATTTATTTCGCCCAATGCTGAAATGGAAAGTGCACCCAAAATGGTATTTATTTTCTTTACTATTTGCATTTTCGTTAGGCATTATAACACTAGTAATGAAAGCTGCTCTTAATGGTAGTACCGATGTTTTAGATTTTGGTCTAAATGTGCCAACCTTAAATTTTAGTGTATGGTTGTTGTCTTGGGCTTTTTTAGGTGAAGTCGTTTGGATTAGTTATTCAGTCCGTGAATTGTCAAAAAGCATGAAGCCATTTTATGCAAGTCAGATCGTAGGTTTTGTTTGGTCATTATGGTGGCTGCCATCTATGTACATAAACGTAGGGGTTATTGAAGAACTTCCTGTAGTGCCTTTATTTCTGAATATGATGGGTGCTGCTGGTATGTGTGCTATTGTGTACGCAAAAACAAAGAGTGGTATTGCGGTATTAATAATACAGTATATGCTCAATATGTCACTTATTTTACTGCCTATTTCGCCAGTTGGAGGAGGTGGCTCTACCTATACCATGTATGCTGTTATTTATTTTCTGACCATGTTAGGCTTTATGTATTTCATGCCTCCGAAAGCAGATTCTTTTTCTTAAAAAGGTATAAGAATTCTTTATTTCCTCATTGAGCTTATAAAGTTAGTATGGAATAGTTGTTGTAATGGTTTCTTATCTAAACCAAAATACAGATGAGAAATCGATTTATGTATTACACCCTTTTTATTTTATTTGGTCTTAGCACTTCAGTAAATGCTCAGCGTTTGCACGAGCTGACTCCTCACTCTTTCTATCAAAAATGGTCATTGGTTGAAAAAAAATCGCATGGAAATATTAGAGTTTATAAACCAATAGATAATTCGAGTTTAGCGAAATCTAATACCTTAAATGGTGTTTTAAAGTTTAAAAGACGAAACCATGTCTACTACAAGAAAAAATTTAAAGTATTAAATAAGAATGCGCCCCGAGTAAAAAAGGAAAGGCCTATAAACTGGTCAAATGCTCCAAAAACTAACACAACCGTTACAGGGGTTAGATGCCCTCCTAGATATATAAAAAAGAGTAATAATTTTGTAGCAAACAAAATAATTCCAAAGTATTCGAAAAAGGGCATCTGGAGTGTTTATATGGAAAACGATATGAGGTTTCTTGTTTTAGAACATAAGATGTCAAAAAATGGAAACGCTTATTCCTTATACAAAAAAGAAGAATTTCAAATAGTATCTTTGAAGGAAGATAAAATGGTACTCCGAAAGGTAATTGATCATGCAGAATAGTTTAATTGTTGTTTTAGTATTGTTATTTGGGCATGCGATACTATCTGCCCAAGAAACAGTACCTGAAATAAATGTTGAAGAAAGTGCAGAAGTATTTCTAGAGCAGTATTCTGATGAATTTCAAGAAAGTTTTTTCGAAGCCTTAAAGCAAAAAGGTATCGAGAATTATGACCGAGCTATAAATTTGTTATTAGAATGCAAAAGCATAGAACCAAAGAATATTGTGGTAGATCATGAATTAGCCAAAGCATACACCTTAAATAAACAATACAACTTAGCTAAAGATTACGGAGTTGCTGCCTTAATATCTGAACCGGAAAATTTTTGGTATTTAAATACCTTAGTTAGCGCTCTTGAAAAACAGGGCAGTTCATTTGAAGATTTAGAAATGACTTTGTTATCTGATAATGTAAAACTACAAGAGAATTTAGCGGTTCTATATTACAATAAAGGTAATTTTGACGAAGCTTTGTCACTTTTAAAAAATCTAAAAAAATCTTCTTTTTTGTCTGATTTAGAAGAAAAAATTAGCGCCTCTATTAAGAAAAGAGATAAAAATGTCAAAAAAGCTTCATTCACAAATACTGGCGGAAGCACTTCAGATCCTTCACAAGGGTATAAAATGAGAATAGATGGTTTAATAAAAACGAACAATCATTTAATGCTAAAACAAGTGGCTGATGAAGCGCTTGAAACCTATCCTTCACAACCTTATTTCTATTATGCACAGGGTTATGCGTTTAATAAAACAAATAAACATCGTGATGCCATAGAAGTACTTGAGGCAGCTCTTGATTACTTAGTGAACGATATTAAATTGGCAAATAAAATCTATACGCAATTGGCAGAAGCTTATACCGGCATTAACAATTCGGTGAAGGCAAATATGTATCTTCGTAAGATAAAACCTGGGTTTTAATGACAACATTACTTCTTGAAAAATTACCAAAACGATTAGCAGTTGGCATCGTAATGGTATTATTTATTTCCTGTAAATCAACTAAGGTGCTAACAAGCGGCACCGTTAATAGTAAGCTTTCTGCGAAGTCCGTTATAAAAGGACATTACCAAAACGAACTCGATTTTGAAACCCTTAGAGGTAAAATGAAAATCGATTATTCTGATGGCGAAAATAATCAAGGCTTTACGGTAAGCCTTCGTATGGAAAAGGATAAAGCGATATGGATTAGTGCTCCCTTGAGCATTGTAAAGGTTTATATTACTCCCAAAAGAGTAACCTTTTATAACAAAATAGAGAAAAGTTATTTTGATGGTGACTTTTCATATTTAAGTAATTTGCTAGGTACCGACCTTGATTTTGAGCAAGTACAAAATATACTTTTAGGCCAGTCATTATTCAATTTACGAGATGGTAAATATGATATGGATATTGCCGATGAAAACTACCAATTAAAGCCAAGAAAGGCTGCCGAACTTTTTAAAACACTATTTCAAATCGAACCTAAGAACTTCAAAATTGCAACCCAGCAGTTGTCACAACCTTTAAAGAAAAGAGTACTTAAAATTGAGTATCAAAATTATCAGAAGATTGATAAGTGGGTGCTTCCTAATGAGATAATGGTAACGGCGAACGACAAGAATATAAAAAACACA
The DNA here is from genome assembly GCA_938009735.1 of uncultured Flavobacteriaceae bacterium. Taxonomy (GTDB): domain Bacteria; phylum Bacteroidota; class Bacteroidia; order Flavobacteriales; family Flavobacteriaceae; genus Maribacter_C. The sequence continues at coordinate 5,732 of CALLIG010000234.1, read as the reverse complement.
ATTGCGATCGAATACCGTAATGTTGAGTTTAATACGGCTTTAAATTTTCCATATAAAATACCAAAAGGTTATAAAGAAATAGTTTTAAACTAGGATGATATTTAAAAAGCGAAACATCTTTTTATTCGCCTTTATGGTGCTTTGCATAGCACCAGAAATTACTTTTGCCCAAACTGAAGAGCAAAGGTCTTTAGAGGCTAAAAGAGAAAAACTACAAAACGAAATTCGAGATATTAATCGTTTGCTTTTCGCTGAAAAGAAAGAACGTGGTAGCGTTTTAGACCAGATGGAAGCTCTTGATAAGAAAATTACCGTCCGCCAGCAACTCATTCGAGTAACGAATCAGCAATCGAACTTATTAAATAGGCAGATCAATGCCAACATCAAAAATATAAGTAAGCTGCGTAAAGATTTAAAGACTTTAAAAGATGATTACGGATTGATGATTCAGAAGTCGTATCAAAACCGATCAAAACAAAGTCGTTTGATGTTTTTATTATCATCAGAAGATTTTTTTCAAGCTTTTAAACGCTTACAGTATATGAAACAGTATACTGATTATAGAAGAGATCAGGGAGAGCAAATTGTTATTAAAACAGATGATTTAGCGCGATTAAATAAAGATTTAAATGAGGAGAGAAAAGTCAAGGAGGTTTTAATTAAACAAAACAGAAAGGCGAAAGATCAATTATTCAAAGAAATTCAATCTCAAAAAGAACTTTTAGCATCTATTCGACAGAATGAGACGAAATATGCCTCAAGTATAAAAAAGAAAGAAAAGGAAGCTAAGAAGATTGACAAGCAAATTGATAAATTAATTAGGAGCGCTATTGCAGCGGCAAATAAGAAGACAGGTAAAAAGGTTATAAATAAAAGTAAGTTTATGCTAACGCCTGAAGCAACCATTGTTGCACACAACTTTACTGCGAACAAAGGCAAAATGATTTGGCCTGTGGAGAAGGGAATCAAGAGTCAAGGTTTTGGGGTATATCGTGATCCTATTTATCCGGGTATAAAGCATGAGAGCAATGGAGTGATTATTGCAACCGACGAAGGTGCAATTGCGAGATCTATTTTCGAAGGTGAAGTAATAGCTATTCTATCTGTTCCTGGAGGGAATAAAGGCATTCAAATCAAACACGGTAATTTCATAAGCACTTATTATAATCTATCAGAACTTTATGTAAAAAAGGGAGATAGGGTAGATATAAAGACAAGACTTGGTAAGGTCTATACGAATAGGTCAAATGGCCAAACACGCTTGAAATTTTATCTATACGAAGACACCTCAAAACTCAATCCTGAGGAATGGGTGTATCAACTTTAAATACCCTACATGAAAACAATTTCAGATTTAACCGGTAGTTTCAAACTGCACAACGGCGTTGAAATGCCTTATTTGGGTCTTGGCACCTATCAATCAGATAATGATCAAGAAGTTATTGATGCGGTCGCTAACGCGCTGCAATTAGGTTATAGGCATATTGATACAGCATCTATTTATGGTAATGAAGAAGGTGTAGGTAAAGGTATTAGAAATAGTGGTGTTGATCGCTCAGAGATCTTTTTGGTAAGTAAGGTTTGGAACGTTGACCAAGGCTATGAAAGTACTTTAAAAGCATTCGAAGAAAGTCTGGAGCGTCTTGACACGGATTATCTCGATTTATATTTAATTCATTGGCCAGTTGGCAATAAATACAAAGATACATGGCGTGCATTAGAGAAGTTGTATAAAGAAAAACGGATCCGAGCAATCGGAGTTAGTAATTTCATGCAACATCATTTAGAAGATCTATTAGCTGATGCAGAAGTAGTTCCTATGGTCAACCAGATGGAGTTTCACCCGTATGTGGTTCAGCAAGAATTAATTGATTTTTGTGTATCAAAAGAAATTCAGTATGAATCATGGTCTCCTTTTATGCAAGGCAAAGTATTTGGCTTAGATATCTGCAAAGAACTCTCAGCGAAATATAATAAATCTGTGGCCCAAGTAATTTTGCGATATAATCTTCAGAAAGGAATTGTAGCGATTCCAAAATCAGCTAAAAAAGAACGTATTATTTCAAATACAGATATTTTTGATTTCGAACTCTCGATGGAGGACATCGCTTTTTTAGATGGTTTAGATCGAGGGGAAAGAATTGGCCCTGATCCAAACAATTTTGATTTTTAGATTGTAATTAAGCGCTATCATTCATAAATAATGCCCTTAACTCAGCAGCATCATTTGGCTTCATTTTTCCAGCTAAAACTAAGCTTAACTGTTTCCTTCTTAAAGCAGCATTAAAGCGATCTTTTTCTAATTCAGTTTCAGGTTCTAGTGGGGGTACAGGAGTAGGTTTTCCGTTTTCATCCAAAGAAACAAAAGTATAGATACCTTCATTGGCTTTAGAACGACTACCACTAAAACGGTTTTCAATCCATACATCAATAAAAACCTCCATTGAAGTAGAAAATGCTCTTGAAACGGCTGCTTCTAATGTAACAACGCTACCTAGAGGAACTGCCTGAGAGAAGGCTACATGGTTTACAGCTGCAGTTACTGTAATTCCGCCACAATGTCTCCCAGCAGCTATACTTGCTGCTCTATCCATTCTTGCTAATAGTTCACCGCCAAAAAGATTTTTCAGAATATTGGTCTCACCAGGAAGAACAATATCGGTCATTATAGTACGTGAATCACTAGGATTTTTAACCTTCATATCTATTTTTTGTGCAAAGATACAAGGTAATTATAGAGATAAAAATGAAAGGAGAATTATTCGTTTTTAGAGAGTAACCAAGCTTCTGTACTTTGGCTTCGTTTTATAGACTTTAAAGCATTTAATGCTTCATCAACATCAGTATAACTGTCATAGTTGACCATAAATAGTCCAAACTTATTGGTGCCTATATACGTTGCATCAAAACCACGTCGTTTCAATTGACGTATTTTTTTATCTGCATTTTTTCGAAAACGAAAAGCGCCTGCAACAATATGATGCACACGAACATTTTCTTCTTTTTTAGCAGTAGTTATTACATCTAAAGAAAGCGAGGGTAATTCAAGTGGTTCTATATCAAAAAAGGTAGCCTCTTGAATACGTTTCACAACACGATCTTGTACTTCTTCTTGAACTAATTGTTGGTTATTATTCGTGTTGTTGTAATAATTATATATTGTAAATCCTGTAGATACAGCTAATAAAAATATAGCAGCATATTTCAAATAAGGTCGTACGGAAAACGTTTTTCGTTGCTCAGGAGTGAAAACAAAAGGAATCTTTTCTTCTAAGATTTCAACTTCTTCTTTTAATACTTCACGAGTAACAGGCAAAACAACAAAAGAAGACATTCCAAATGAAGAGGTTGCATAGTTTACTTGATAGTGCGGTTGAAATTGAATCTTACCAGCATCATTCAAATAAAGTTCGCCAATATTAGCTAGCGGTAATCTTTCACCTTTCTGCAATTGAGATTTCCATGCAGATGTAAGCTCTGTAACACGCTTTAGCATGTCCTCGTAAGTGGTTTTTTCAGCTTCAGCCATATAAGAAACTAACAAACCATCATTAGTCACCACCTGCTCATTAAATGAAACAACTTTGGTTGGTGGATAAAATGCATTTGTAGTATTGTGAATTACAGCAGACTTCATCTGAGTCAAGAAAGCACCAAAATTTGGCACCATAACACAGTTGTATCGGTAAAGTAATTCAGAGATATAGTGTTCTAAGACCATGTACGCAAATATTGCAAAAAATACAGAGCTTCTAGACGCTCTTCCTAACTTTTTATTAACATAATAATTTTCGTATTTTGTGAATAACTATGGGCGATCTACAACTATCAGAAAATGAATTAATTGCGGTTTTGCGATTGCAAAATATTCCGAATATTGGAGATGTGATCGCGAAAAAATTGATTGCATATTGTGGCAGTCCATCCGCTATTTTTACCGATAAGTTGCAAAATCTTCTAAAAATTGACGGTATTGGCACCCATACCATCAGGGGTTTGCATGACAAAGAACATATAGAGGCTGCTGAATCTGAATTTCAGTATATGAAACGAATGGGAATTCAGTATTCATATTTTATGAATTCAGATTATCCTAATTATTTAAAACATTGTATTGATAGCCCCGTATTGTTGTTTAAGCGTGGTAATATTGATTTGAAGGATAGAAAAATTATTAGTGTAGTAGGTACTCGAAATGTAACGAGCTATGGCACTTCTTTTTGTGAGAAATTTATTGAAGACATAGCGCCGTTAAACCCAATTATCGTTAGTGGTTTCGCTTACGGAGTTGATATTTGTATACAAAGAGCTGCCGCAAAACGTGGATTGCAAACTATAGGATGTTTAGCACATGGCTTAAATCAGATATACCCGAAAGTACATGCGAAGTATACTGACGAGATTGAAAAAAATGGAGGTTTTTTAACCGACTTTTGGAGTAATAGTACTCCTGAACGGGAGAATTTTCTAAAACGAAATCGCATTATTGCGGGCATGGCTGAAGCTACTATAGTCATCGAATCTGCTGAAAAAGGAGGTAGTTTGGTAACTGCTGATATCGCCAACAGTTACAATCGAGACGTATTTGCAGTACCAGGTCGCGCAGGAGATAAGTACAGTCTAGGGTGTAATAATCTTATAAAACAACAAAAAGCGCAGATGCTAACCTCGGCAGCTGATTTGGTATATCTCTTAGGATGGGACGTAGAGGAACATAAAACCAAAACGATACAAAAACAACTTTTCGTTGATTTAGATGTGGATGAAAAATCGATATATGAGTATTTGCAAAAGGAAGGAAAACAGGTGTTAGATAGTATAGCATTAGACTGTAAACTTCCTATTTTTAAAGTTTCTTCTACACTTTTAAATATGGAAATGAAAGGGGTCATTAGGCCTTTGCCCGGAAAACTCTTCGAAGCCATATAAAATATTCTGTTTAAGCTAAGTTTTAAAGTAGGATGCCTTGTTGTAAACAGACTGCTTAGTTTGTTCAGTTGTAATAATGCTAGTGCATTTGTTATTTATGGTGCTTCATCGATTAAAAACCTCCATAAAACTTGATAAACAAGGCATATAGGTTCTCTTAAAAAGCCTAAAACCAACCGATCAGTCGGTTGTGCTGTTTTCTCAAAACAAATAAAAACCCAATTTGATTCTTTAGATTTTAACTATTTTCGCACCAAATTATAAGCTAAAATGAAGAAGAGTATTTTAATAATCGTTGTGTTGTTTATTGGGTTTTCAGGTCTTGCTCAAAAAAAGAAAGACTTGATCCAAGAAATTACCAGATTGAAAGCGCAATCAACAGAAATGCAATCGAAGTTAAAGGCTTTTGAAGCTGCTAAGAAAGTGAACCTTCAAGATAGTCTTCAAAATTTCAGTTACGCATTTGGAGTTAGTATTGGCAATAATTTGAAAACTATTGGTTTTGATTCAATAGCATATGATACGTTTTCGGTTGCCATTGAAGATGCTATGAAAGGTAAAGAAAAAATTGGTCTTGCTGAAGCGCAACGAATTATACAAACTACCGTTCAGAAAGCCCAAGATGCAGAAGCCAAAGAGAAAAGTGCAGAGGGAACTAGATTTTTAGCTAAAAACGGAGAACGGCCAGAAATAGTTACTACAGAAAGTGGCTTACAATACGAAATTATGAAGAAAGGCGAAGGAGATATACCTATTTCTTCTGATCGCATAAAAGTGCACTACACAGGTATGTTACTTGACGG